>JANOPL010000117.1:0-58310 GCA_031421835.1 Hyphomicrobiales bacterium
AAATTCTATGTTGCAACACAGGGCGAATGCCGCGAACTCCGGCTGTCGTTTGGCGTCTATGAGGGCGGCGGATATGTGCGCCAGACCCGTCGCAGCAGTGGCTATGTCACCGGTGGTGGATACGGCTACACAGGTGGCGGCGTGGTTGTCGGTGGCGGCATTGTGACCGGCGGTGGCTACGGCTACTACCAGCCACAACGCGTAATCCGCTATGTCGCTCAGCCAAGCCCGGCGGCCCGCAAGCAAATGGAACGCCGCGCCCGCAAGGCAGCACGTCTCGCAGCTGAGCAAGCCGCAGCTTATGGCTATGCCCAAGGCGGTTACGGCTACGGCAACGGCGTGATGGTTGGTGGTTATGGCAACAACGTCTTGATCAACGGCAACGTCTATGGCGGTGCTGGCTATGCCCAGGGCGGCTATGGCTACGGCGAACAGGTCGTCGTGCGCAAAAAGCGCAAGGGCAAACGTGCACGTGTCGTCATCCAACAACCAGGCTATATGTATGGCGGTGGCTATGTTTATGGCGGTGCCTACGGCTACGATGGCCCGATGATGGTCAAAGGTGGCGGTTACTAAGCCTCAACCCCGGGTTTACGAACCAAAAAATGGGCTCCCCAACGGGGCCCATTTTTTATGTTGTCAGGGCATAGAGAGAAACCGCCGTGGCAATCGAAACGTTAAGGCTCTTGATGGAACCGGGCATATCGAGCCGTGCGACTGCGTCGCAGAGTTCCCGCGTTTTCTGTCGGAGGCCCTTTCCTTCTGAACCCAACACCAGTGCCAGTGGTTTTGCTTTTGGCGCATCACCGATCTTGATGTCAGCTTCGCTGTCAAGCCCAAGCAAGGTAAACCCGTAGCCTCTCAGTTCCTCCAAGGCGCGACTGAGATTGGTCACCCGCACCACTGGTGTTGTTTCATAAGCACCCGAAGCTGACTTGAAAAACACACCCGTTTCGTGTGGCGCATGTCGTGCCGTCGTCACCATCGCCGTGACACCAAAGGCGGCGCATGATCGCAAGATGGCACCCACATTATGCGGGTCCGTCACCTGATCCAGAATGACCAACAACCCGTCGCGCGGAATTTGATCAAGCCGGGGCTGGGGCAGGGACTTTGCTTCAACCACCAGACCCTGGTGCACGGCATCTTGCCCCGTCAGCAGATGATCGAGAATGCGTGGATGTACAATTTCCGGTGTCTTGGAAACTTCAACACCATCTTCCTTCAAGCGTCCCAAACCATTCTCGGTTGCCCAAACATGTACAATCTGCCGTTTTGGATTGGCCAGCACAGCGGCCGCCGCGTGAATGCCATAGATCAAATCATTCTCAGGCTTAGGCTGATGTGTCAAAGCCTTCGGCCGGTCGCCCTGCAAGGTTGCCGGCACGGGTTTTTCTGGTTTACGGAACACATGGGGCTTGCCAAATGCAGGCTTTCCAAAACCGGGTTTGGATTTTCCGAACGGGCGTTTGGGTGGAAAAGGTGGTTTGCTCATGCCCCTCTATAGGCGTTCAAGGGCAGAGGTCAATTCGGTGGAGAAAGATCAATTGACACTTATCGGGCGGCATGATTGCTTTAACGTCGGCGGGGGTCAAAATTGGAAGGGAACCAACTCATGACCTTTGCGCTTCGTCATTCACTCGTTTCCATTTTTGTGCTGGTGGCGGTCGTAACACCAGCAGCGGCTGAAAGCTGCGACTTGTTTGGCAAAATCAAATCCAAAAACTCAAACAAGCCCGTCACCGTCACCTTCGTCAATCGCACCGATGCACTCCGTAACGTGACGTGGCTTGATTTCAAGGGCGCACCTGTTGATTATGCCCAGCTGCAGCCCGGTGAAAAATTCACGATCAATACTTTTTTGACCCACCCTTGGATGTTCACCGACGGCCCGGGCAACTGCCATGAAATTTTCATGCCCAAAAAAAATGTCAAAAATTTCCGCATAACTGTTGAACGTCAAGACCTGGGTGACGAGTAAACATCATCATGACGGCCTCAATGCTCCGCATATTTTTATTTGTTTTTTTCGCGATGTTGTTTGCCGTGGTTCCCGCAGCATCAGCAGACCGTGTTGCACTGGTCATTGGCAATGGCGCTTATAAATTTGCCAGTGCCTTGCCCAACCCCGTCAACGACGCAACTGACATCACTGAGAAACTGAAGACGTTGGATTTCGAGGTTTTTGGTGGAAATGATTTGGATCTTGCGGGCATGCAAGGTGCCATGCGTCAGTTTGCTGAAAATTCGTCAGGGGCAAAGGTCGTCCTGTTCTTCTATGCCGGCCATGGCATGGAAGTGAACGGGAAGAACTATCTCATACCCATCGATGCGAAACTTGAAACCGCTACAGCTCTATCTTTCGAAGTTGTCGATGCAAATGTGATCCTCAACATCATGGTTGAGGAAAAACGCGTGTCCATTGCATTACTTGATGCCTGCCGTGACAACCCGCTGGCACGCGGTTTCAAAAAGAAAAGCCGTTCAGCCGTGGGCAGCGGACTTGCCGATGTGAAAGTGGATCAAGTCGGCGGTGGAGGGCTGCTCTACGGATTGGCCACTGGCCCCGGAGATACCGCAGCCGACGGTGAAGGCCGCAACAGTCCCTTCACCAAGGCTTTGCTGAAGCACATTGGTACTCCCGGTGTGGAATTCGAACAGATGATGAAGAGTGTAAAACGCGACGTTGATACCGATACAAAAGGTGATCAGCGTCCGTATCTCACATCAAGCCTGGTAGACGATCTTTTCCTTGTTCCGCCGACAAATGTCATTGCAGAAAAAGAGCCGGTTGAGCCAGCGCCTGCTGCTAAACCAGTGACGAACGCCGCATCAGATTGGGACGTTGTTAAAAATAGCAAAAGTATTGCGGTGTTGGAAGCCTTTGTCGCAAAGCACAGCGATGATGCGCTTTACCGTGGCTTGGCTGAAGAGCGTATTGCTGAGCTCAGTCCAAAAAAGTTGGCAGTTGCTTCCCCTAAGGCGCCTGCACCAGTTAACAACGCGCCACCCTTACTCAATGCCGAAACAGTAACACTTGTAAAAGTTGCCAGCGGAAGTTTCGAAAAGCAGGGCGATAAATGGCTTGAGAAAGACACTGAGGGGCAAACACGTTTCACCTTTTCGGTCTTAGAACCGATTGGCGATTTGCTTATGCTGGAAGACAAATCCCGCGACACCAAGTTGCAATTTGACTGGCAAGCGAAAAAGATTTTTTTCAGGGTTGGGAGTGACCAGTTTCAACCTCTCTACGATATCATCAGCACATCTACGTCCAAGTCAGAAGGGCAAGACGTCGCGATAGCGGACCAGTCTGCCACATCCTCGTCCGAACCAAACTCCGCGTTTGAGGAGACTTCTCCAAAGACCCGCACAGTATCACTCGGCAAATGGCCGGAAGGCGCGGCATTTGGCGAGAGTGACACTCTTTGGATTGCCGAAAGCGGTTCACGCCAAATTTCAAAGATAGATTTATCGACAGGTGAAATTGTAGATAAAGCCGCTGTTGGCCGTTTACCAGTCAGTATGACTTCGACACCCGATGGCACTGTTTATGCAGCTACTTTCACAGACGGAAAATTGTGGCGTCAGCCATCGTCAGGCAAAGGAAAGAACATATGGCAACTGCCATCGCGGGCCCATGTGTTTATTGACATTGCTGCGAGCGACAGTGTGGTTTTCGCCATACACTACACCGATGCAGAGCAAAGAATGACAAGTCTCACTCGCATCGATTCAACTTCTGGCAAAGCAGTAACGTCTGAACCATTCATAGGTGAAGGTCGCGCATTGCGTTTCGCTGGCGGAGCAGCATGGGTTCTGATGAGCAACGGAACGCTCGCCAAGCATGATGCGCAGTCCCTCGACTATCTGGGAGGTGCAGACACCAATTACTTTCTGTGGAGTCTGACGGCCAACACGCAAGCGGTTTATACCGGAGGCAAGACAGCACAAACCCCGGAAGGCATCAGCATCATTACCCGCCAAGACGCGAACGATCCACAAACACGTATTGAAAAACAGATCGAAAGCAATGAACTGATCCTCACCATGGCGGCGACGGACACCCATGTCGCCGCACTCGGTGAAAATGGCAACGTCTGGATTTTCGATGCCACTAACTTACGACCGCTGAAACATTTCAATACAGGTGCACAACCACGATCAGCCTTGTTCCACAACGGTCAGCTTTTCATCACCGCGCACCAGGGTGAAGGCGAAAATGGATCGTTGTTGATATACGACGGGCTGTTGGATTGAGTAAATTTGCGTTGGAGTTTGAAGCCCAGGATGCTCAAGCCCGCAAACGCAAGTTTTCCGGATCCCAAATACTTTCAGCTATGACGCGTGCGTTGCAATTGTCGCCAAACATCATCACTTCGAATTCCGTTCCAACGTCGACGAGTTGCGGTTCCACGTAAGCAAAAGCCAGTGACTTGTTGACAGCATGACCATAACCGCCGGAGGTTGTTACACCCACTTTCCTTCCGCCATGAAACACGGGTTCATTGCCAACACAATCGGTGTCAGTATTGTCGACTTCAAGGCACACCAAGATCATGCGCGGTCCTTGCTGCTTGCGTTGAAGTGAAGCTGCCTTGCCGATGAAGTCAACTTTGTCTTCACGTATAAATCGGCTCATCGTCGCCTCATACATGTCAATTTCGGCCGTGAGCTCTGATCCCCAACCGCGATACGACTTCTCCATGCGCAGTGAATTCATGGCGTAAGTGCCAAACAGTTTCAATCCCATCGGATCGCCCGCCAATCGAAGTGCGGCATAGACTTTCGGCATATCGGCCATGGGAGTGTGCAACTCCCAACCGAGTTCACCAACATAGTTGACCCGCAGCAAGCGCACACCCGCAACCCCTGCCACAGTCACGATGCCGCCTCTCAGCCATTTCCCAAGGTCGTCACTGCAAACTTGCGTCAACACATCGCGGGATTTTGGCCCCGCCAACACCAGCACACCGTAGTCGTCGGTGATGTCGCTGGTGGTGACGTTTTCTGATTGCTGTTTGCGCCATGACAGTTGGTCAAAGTCATGCAACTGCGCGACAGCAGCCGACAGCACGTAGTAATGATCACCTGCCAACCGCGTCACGGTGATTTCGCTTTCGATGAAGCCGTTGTGGTTCAACAGGTGCCCAAGAATAATGCCACCGTCCTTGGCTGGAATTTTGTTGGCGCAAATGCGATCGAGGAAGGCGTGGGCGTCGGGCCCCTTCACATCAAACTTGGAGAAGGTTGATAGGTCCATCAAGCCAACGCCATGTCGCACGGCCAAGGCCTCTTCGCGCACGGCATTCCACCAGTTCGAGCGCTTGAAGGAATACACCTCACCTGTTCCTGTTGTGTCATACCACCGAGGCCGTTCCCACCCGAAGATCTGCGAGAACTGTGCGCCTTCAGATTTCAAGGTGTCGTAGAGTGACGACTTGCGAAGGCCACGTCCAACCGCGTGCTGCTCCCCCGGTTTGTAGCAATAATACATGTGGTGATAGTCAGCGATGGCAACTTCGTTTGTATAGTCCTTGCCTGCCCACGTGCCAAAACGGCGTGGGTCAAACTCGCGCATATTGATCTCGGCCTGGCCATGCACCATCCATTGTGCCAGATATTTGCCAGCGCCGCCCCCTTGGCAAATGCCGATGGACGCGCCGCAATGCATCCAGTAGTTTTTGGGGCCATGGGCAGGGCCAGACAAGTAAACCCCGTCGGGGGTGTGCGTAATGGCACCAGAGATAATCGACTTCACACCTGTTTGCCCGAACAGCGGCAAGCGTTCGGTGGCTTTTTCGAGCCATGGCATGATGCGGTCAAGCTCATTCGGCTCCAATTCTGACTCGTAATCCCAACGCGGCTGATTGCCGTCCCAACACACATGGGCTGTCGCGGTTTCATAGGGTCCTACGAGCACGCCATTGGTTTCTTCGCGCAAATAAGCGTGGCTGTACGGATCGCGCACCACAGGCAGTTCTTGCTTGAGGTCGATCAATTCCTGCAGCGGTTCCGTGATCACATATTGATGCAACATGTTGGCGATGGGAGCGATGTGGCCGGTCCAACCTGCTACCACATCACAATAAGAACCCGCTGCGTTTACAACATGTTGGCAGTCAATGTTACCATTCTCGGTGAACACGCGCCATTCGCCATTGGGCAGGTGTTTGATGTCCATCACACGCGTGCGGCGATAGATTTCCGCACCCAGCTGCCGCGCTCCAGCCGCCATGGCGTTGGTAATATCGGCAGGAGCCACGTGGCCGTCATTGATTGTGCGAAAGGCGGCTTTGACGCCGAAAGTTTCAAGATAAGGGTGATAGGTTTTGATGTCCGATGGCCCGATAATTTCCGCGTCATACCCCGCCAGCTTCGAGACGCCGTAAACATATTTTAGCCAGTTCACTTCCTCATCGGTTGTCGCCAGGCGAAGCCCGCCACAGCCATGCCACGACACCGCTTGCCCCGTCAGTTTCTCCAATTGCGGGTAAAGCTCGGTGCCATAGACATGAACCTTTGTCATATTGAGAGATGAGTTGAAATGCGGGCATTGCCCCGCCGCATGCCAAGTGGAGCCAGACGTAAGCTCGCCCTTCTCAATCAAGACAATATCGGACCATCCCTCAAGCGCCAGATGATAAAGCAACCCAACACCCATAACACCACCACCGACAACAACAACACGGGCATGGGATTTCATGATGGGGGAGACTCCTGATTTTAGACTTCCAAAATCTGCCGTTGAACGCCGATAAGCAAGGGACAATTAACTTAAAGCTGGTGAGCCAGTTTTACGTTTCAGGCGGAAGTTCACAAACATACTCAATGAATTTCCCCGAAGGCGTAAGCGGTAACTCGGCAACCGTAACATAAGTTACGTCAACATTCGGGTCCGTCCGCAATCTGACCTCGCGCGTAAAGCCATCAAAATCCGGCTTCGTCTTCGACCCGTCTTCCAAATAGCGCACTTCGATTGTCAATGGCGCGACCTGCGCCATTTGCCATGTAACGGCACCGATCAAGGCTCGGAAATGTGGTGGAATAGAAGGGGCAGTCTTTCGCCCGTCCGGAAACCGGAAAAGGTGGGTTGTGCGACCTTCAATGCGCGCGATTACGGGGAGTGTGCAACCGCAACGGCAGGGCCTGTCATCCATCACGATTTGGTCGCCAAGGTCGTACCGAATGAAAGGTTGGGCGGTGTTGTAAAAAGAGGTTATGACCGCGCGTCCTCTTGTTCCCGCGGAGACTGGGTTGTCGTTGTCATCAAGTACCTCCAGCATTAACAACTCGGTGTTGACATGAAAATGATCATTCTGAGGACATTGATGGGCAATATTGTACACCTCCTTTGAGGCATAAAGCATGATCATTTCAGCGCCAAAGACACGGCGACAATCCGCGCGCTCCTGCTCACGTGCTGCCGTTGAAAATCCGGAGAGCGCACGTAATTGGACAGGCAACTTCAGACGTTCGGCAGCGAGCGCCACCGATTGCAACGACTTGGGCCTGCCTGAAAAGTAATCCGCCTGCTTTCGGGATAAAAATTCAGCGACGTCTTCGGGAGAGGTGGCGCGATTGATTTGCCAGAACATGCCGTTAATGGCGTTTGGATGCCAGGAAGGTCCCCACGGACCTTTCGCCATTCCGTCCGGCCAGGCCGCAACGTCGGCGTCGTTTCCCATCCACTGGACGAATACGCCCCCATAATCAACTTTGTGCCAGTCATAAGCCCGAAACACTGCTGCCTGACTTGCCAAGTGGGTCAAATAATTATGGCGCGTTGTGACGGGCATTCCGGTGGTCCCCGAGCCCTCAGTGTCGCTGACTTCCCCGTGTCCCGGCGGTATCACGGTCGCCAGCATGCTTTCGCGATGATGCAGTAAATCCGCACGGCGCAAGACAGGAATTTCACTCCAGCGATGAAAATCAATTTCGCCAGATTTATTGAACACAGCATTCAAGCGGTTCGTGTAAAAGGGAACATTGTCTCGTGCAAAGCGCAAAAGTTGGCGAAGTTGTCCCTGCTGATGTAGCTGCATCGAAGACGTGGGCCAGAACTGGCTCTCAGTCAAAAAATCAAAAATGCGTTTTTGAAAATGTTTTGCATTGTCCATTTGGCACATCGAACGTCGGAAGCTCAAAATTGTCAATCAACCTGTGTCCGCGCCGCAACACACCTTCGATTTGTGAAGTCGATTGCAAACCTCAACCCTGAGTATGCAGCGCACACTTTAGCAATTTGTTAACCTGTTAAAGCGGGGGCGCAAAAACAAGGATCGGCAATGACAAGTTTTAAGGCGTCTGCAGCAGTATTTGGGTTGTTCATCTTGGCAGGAAGCGCCGATGCGGCTGATGTTGGAAAAGTGTCACTCCCAGCGGTCTCCGGGCCAAACGCCAAAATTGAAGCTTCCTTCGGTTTTGTTGATCTCAATAATTTTGGTTCTGACGAAGAGTTTCGTGGCGGTGCGTCGTTCTCCATGCCACTTGGCGAAAGCTTCGGTTTTCAAGGTGATTTGGCCGTTGTTGATGTATTCGATGACACCATGATTGGCGGAACAGCTCACCTGTTCACACGTGATCCCGGCTCCTATCTTTTCGGCATGATTGGCGGCGCCGGTTTTGGCGATAATGCCAATATCTATTATGCAGGCCCGGAAGCAGAGTTTTATCTTGATCAACTTTCGCTTGAACTTGCAGGCGGTTACATGAACGTTGATCGCGACAATGGCGGCAGTAAAAACAAGATGTTCGCATTCGCGGATGTTGCATTCTATGCAACCGACGATTTGCGCCTGTCCCTTGGCGCCAGCAGCGTGGCAGGTTTCAGCGCCGCAAATGCCGCTGCCGAATTACAATTGTCGGGTTCGGGTTTGCCTTTGAGCCTGACTTTGAACGGCTCAGTGGGCGAAGATGGCTATATGGCTGCATCCGTTGGCTTCAAAATGTACTTTGGCCAAGAGGACAAGAGCCTTATCCGCCGCCATCGTGAAGACGACCCGCGCAACCGCAGTTTGGATATATTCTCAAGCGCCGGAAATGCGTTTGCGAATGGGCCAGCGGCGTCAGCGCCAACAGGTCCTATCATAGGGGAATGTCCTCCAGGCGAAGTTGACGTCGATCCCGGACCGGGGACAAGCTGCGTTTTTGAAATCGGTTAACGCTGAACACGCAAGCATTTCCGAACTTCGACTTTAACCGCAAACAATCGGCGTCATGCCGATTGCTTTGAAGCCTTTGCAAGAAAACTCTACAAATGCCACGCGTTCCGTCCAAAACATGAAGCCAAAGACGAGTGGCGTAGCAAACCCGCTGACAGCGTAGTAAATGAGATTGCGATTGCTGTCGGCATCCCAAAACCCGTTGTCGTTCCATTTTGCGCCAATCACGTGTTTCTCAAAAGCATAGTCGTCTCGAAAAAGCGTGTCCCAGGGTTCACCCAAGTCTAAATCTTCTGGCAAGTAGGTGAAATGTGACCGGGCAAAATGCGCCAGAACGCCGAATGCCCCGCCGAAAAGGCTGGCGATTAAAACAAAGCAGATATAAGCGAAGCCATACATTAGGCGCGACTTACAGTAAGATCGTTGAAACGCTGTTAAACCGCTTGGTAAAGCAACAGCGCTGACGCTGCCGCAATATTCAGACTGTCCACGCCTTCGCGCATAGGAATGCTGACCAGCATATTGCAGCCTTGCACCACGGACGCGCTCAATCCACGCGACTCTGAACCCAGCACCAAAAGGTAAGGGCGCTGAAGACCAAGACCAAAACAGCGAGGCGGCGGGGCAACAATCCGACCGCCTCTCAACGCGTTGAACGTGACCGTTCAGTGAAAATTGCTGTTCAGCATATCAAACATTTTCTTGTAGTTGCCCGTCGACTCGGCATTTCTCAGTGGCTTGCACCGATCAACGATGATTTCCGTCAAATTGGGGTTGCCCTCCAGCAGTGTCATCACTTCTGCGATAAAATCTTTCAGCGGCATGGCATTCGGATCTGACGCCTGTTGTTTCCCCATCAGCTCGGTTTGGACGTAAGGCGGTGCCAGCTCAATCACTTCAACTGAAGTGCCTTTCAATTGGTGCCGAATACTGTCCGACCAGAAGTGCATGGCGGTCTTGCTGGCGCTATAGGTGGGCGTCATGGCAAGGGGCACAAAGGCCAGACCTGAAGACACGGTCATGACCGACGATTTTTTCTGTGCCAACAAATGCGGGAGAAGAGCTGCTGTCAAACGCATTGGCCCCAGAATGTTGACCGCCACTGTTGCTTCAATGGTGTCAATATTCTCCGGCGCTTTCGTCATGTTCTCGGCCTGCATCATGCCCGCATTGTGAATGACCACGTTCAGCGTTGGATGATCGTTCAACAATTTTGCCACAAAGTTTGGGATGCTTGCAGCATTTGCAATATCAAGTTCCGCAACTGACATGCCCGGATTACCTGCGGCAACTTCATTTAATAAGCTCAAACGCCGCCCGGCGATGATGACCTTGTTGCCCTTGCCGAGGAAAGATTCAGCCAAGCCTCGGCCAATGCCAGAACCACCGCCCGTAATAAGTATAGTGTTGCCAGTCATCTGCATTGTTGTTTTCTCCTTCACAAAAGCAAATACTAGCTTCAGATAGGCGGCAGAGATAACCTAAAGAAGACGGCACCCAAAAGATTTATACTTACCGCAGGGAAACTATGGACCGAGAAATTGAAGTGCCGAATACGGATGCCGCGAACCACACATGGCCGCAGCAGACGCCCGAGGTTGAAGCCTTGGTCCGGGACATCATCGGAAAAATTGCAGACAAGTGGACGTTGCTTGTGCTCGATCTGTTGGAACAGAAAACCAGTATGCGCTTTGGCGAAATTTCGCGCGGTGTTACTGGCGTAAGTCAGAAAATGTTGACAAAGACTTTGCGCCAAATGGAATGCGATGGATTGATCACACGCGTTGTTCATCCGGTTATTCCGCCCCATGTCGAATACAGTCTCACCGACATCGGACGCACCTTAACTTCTGCCTTTTGTGGCGTTTGGGTGTGGGCTGCTGAAAACCACGATCGGGTGAAGGCGGCTCGGTTAAAATTTATTCAGTCTAGTGAGTGATTCCGAATTGCCTCAAACAGCAACAGCGCTGACGCTGCCGCAACATTCAGACTTTCCACGCCTTCGCGCATGGGTATACTCACCAGCATATTGCAGCCTTGCACCACGGGCGCGCTCAGTCCTCGCGACTCTGAACCCAGCACCAAAAGGGTAGGTCGCTGGTACGCGCGACGATAACTCATTTTCGAAGCCATCACCGCGCCCACACGCTCGCCCGGCCAGCTTACTAAAAACGCCACAAACTGCGCCGTCGGCATTTTGACCAGCGGCATGGCGAAGATGGACCCCGTTGTTGCGCGCACGCACTCAGGCGCATAGGGGTCGCAACAGTCGCCGGCCAGTATAATGCCATCAGCGCCTGCAGCATCCGCCGTGCGGATGATCGTGCCGAGATTGCCGGGATCGCGAATGTCTTCGAGCGCCAACCAAAGACCTGACTTTAACGGGTGCGGTTGCCAGCGTTGCTTGAACGTGGCCAGCACGTCATGGGCATTGTTCTGGGCTGACAGCACGCTCATGATTTTGTCCGAAACAAGCAGCGGCTTGTGTGCATCCCAAATCCACGCTGGCTCGGTGGCCAGATAAAGCTCTGGCTCCCATCCGCAAGCTGCTGCGCGCTCCAGCATATTCAAGCCTTCAGCCACAAAAAGCCCATGCTCACGGCGGGCTTTCTTGTCCTCAAGCGAGCGGACAAGTTTCACATGAGGGTTTTGTTGCGAGGTAATGGGCAGCATTTGAATTTCGTAGCGGTGTTCGCAGCTGCACACAAGCTTGAGACTTCTCAGATACTAAATTTCATGCCACCATCGATAAGTATCAATCAAGGAGGCGTGCAATGACCACTGCGACTGAACGGGTGAACGACTGGCTTTCCAACTTTGAAAAGGCCCTGAATTCCAAAAATGTCGAAGCTGTCGCTTCCCACTTTGGCAATGAGTGTTTCTGGCGTGACCTTGTGTTCTTCACGTGGAACATCAAAACCTGTGAGGGGCGCGAAGAGATTTCCCACATGCTGAAAACCCAGTTGCCGCATATCGGTGTCAGCCATTGGCGCATTGAAGGTGAAGCCTCAGGCGACGAAGCCCTGACCGAAGCTTGGCTGCTGATTGAGAGTGATACAGCCCGTGGCAAAGGCCATTTGCGACTGCAGAATGGCAAGGGTTGGACCCTGTTGACAACTTTGGTCGAACTGAAAGGCCACGAGGAACAAAAAGGACCATCGCGTTCCAGGGGCGTTGTGCACGGGGCCTTCAAAACCCGCATGACCTGGGCCGAGCGTCGCGAAAAGGAAGAGAAGGAGTTGGGTTACAAGACCCAGCCCTATTGCCTTATCATTGGTGGCGGGCAGGGTGGCATCGGGCTAGGCGCGCGTCTGCGCCGCCTCGGCGTGCCAACCATTATCGTCGAGAAAAACAAAAAGCCTGGTGATTCGTGGCGCAAGCGATACAAGTCTTTGTGTCTGCATGACCCCGTCTGGTACGACCACATGCCTTACCTGCCATTCCCGGATGATTGGCCGGTGTTCAGCCCGAAAGACAAAATCGGCGACTGGCTCGAAATGTACACCAAGGTGATGGAGCTCAATTACTGGACGTCGACGGAATGTAAATCGGCGAAGTATGATGAGAAGAAAAAGCAATGGGTGGTGAAAGTGATGCGGGCTGGCAAGCCAGTGACGTTAAAGCCTACACAGTTGATTATTGCCACTGGCATGAGTGCCGTTGCCAATCTGCCGAAGTTCAAAGGTGCCGCAAGCTTCAAGGGAGAACAGCATCATTCGTCAAAACATCCGGGACCAGACAAATACAAAGGCAAGAAAGTCGCCGTTATCGGCTCCAATAACACCGCCCACGACATTTGTGCGGCTCTCTGGGAAAAGGGTGCCGACGTCACAATGATCCAACGTTCATCAACACACATCGTGAAATCTGACACTTTGATGGAAGTGGGTTTGGGCGATCTCTATTCTGAGCGCGCCCTTAAGAACGGCGTTGACCACCATAAGGCTGATTTGATTTTTGCATCGGTGCCCTACAAGATCATGCACCGCTTCCAGATCCCCGCTTATGCTAAAATGAAGGAGCAGGACCAGGATTTTTACAATCGTTTGGACAAGGCCGGCTTCTGGATGGATTGGGGCGATGATGACTCCGGCCTGTTCATGAAATATTTGCGCCGTGGCTCCGGCTACTACATCGACGTTGGCGCATCAGAATTGGTCGCCGACGGAAAAATCAAACTCAAATCCCGCGTTGCCGTGGAAGAAATAAAGCCGAAGTCGATTGTCTTTTCCGACGGCAGTGAATTAAAAACCGACGTCATTGTCTATGCCACAGGTTATGGTTCCATGAACGGTTGGGCCGCCAAGCTGATCTCGAAAGAGGTCGCCGACAAAGTTGGCAAATGTTGGGGCTTAGGCTCTGCGACCACCAAAGACCCCGGCCCCTGGGAAGGCGAACTGCGCAACATGTGGAAACCCACGCAACAGGAAAACCTCTGGTTCCACGGCGGCAACTTGCATCAGAGCAGGCACTATTCCCAATTCTTATCCCTGCAACTGAAAGCGCGGATGGAGGGAATAAAGACACCCGTCTATGGCATGGGAGAGGTGCATCACCTGAGTTGACCATTCGGCCCTCATCCGTCTCGCTGCGCTCGCCACCTTCTCCCGCAAGCGGGAGAAGTGAGACGCTTCACCTCTCCCGTTTACGGGAGAGGACGCTTACCCCGGCCTTGTGCCGGGGAAGCAGGTGAGGGAAGAGCGCCAACTTTGACGTCGATGCCGACATGTGTATCATACCCCCATGAACATCCACGCCAAACCCAACATCAAAATCGGCAAATCGGTTTGTCCACATGACTGCCCCTCAGCCTGTGCGCTTGATGTGGAGCTTTTGGACGAACGCACCATCGGCCGCGTGCGCGGCGACAAAGACAACTCATACACCTTGGGCGTGATCTGCGAAAAAGTGGCGCGCTATGCCGAGCGCATTCACCACCCCGACCGGCTGCTTTATCCCATGAAACGTGTGGGGCCCAAGGGCGCAGGAAAATTTGAGCGCGTGTCGTGGGACGATGCGATGGCCGACATCGCCAAGCGCTTTCTCGCCATTGAAGCCGAACACGGCGCCGAAGCCATCTGGCCTTATTGGTACGCTGGCACCATGGGCCTTGTCATGCGCGACGGCATTGACCGTTTGACCCATGCCAAAAACTACTCTCGCATGTACGGTACGTTTTGCATTTCATTGTCGTGGCCTGGCTACTTTGCAGGCACAGGTCGCATTGCGGGCGTTGACCCCCGCGAAATGCAGAAGTCAGACTTGATTGTGGTCTGGGGCGGAAACCCTGTGAACACGCAAGTCAACGTCATGACCCACATTGGCATCGCCCGCAAAACCCGCGGCGCAAAAATGGCCTGCGTGGACGTTTACGACACCGGCACCATGAAGCAGGCGGACCACAAATACATCATTCGCCCCGGCACTGATGGGGCATTGGCCTGCGGCATCATGCACGTGCTGTTCCGCGAGGGGTACGCCAACTGGGATTATCTCCGTCAGTATACGGATGATCCTGAGGGATTGGAAAAACATCTCATCACCAAAACACCGGAATGGGCTGCGGACGTGACAGGACTGACCGTTCACCAGATCGAAGATTTCGCGCGCCTCATTGGGCAAACCCCTAAAACCTATTTCCGCTTGGGCTACGGTTTTTCCCGCAGCCGCAATGGCGCACACAACATGCATGCGGTCACTTGTATTCCCGCAGTCACGGGGGCTTGGCTACACGAAGGTGGCGGCGCGCTGCACTCCAACAGTGGAATTTACAAATGGAACAAGCAGCTGATCAGCGGCAAAGACGTGGCCAAGTCAGGCGTGCGGGTCATGGACCAAAGCCGCATTGGTGAGGTGTTGATGGGCAATCCTGAGGATTTGCGCGGCGGGCCGTCCGTAAAAGCATTGTTCATCCAAAACACCAATCCCGTGTCAGTGGCACCTGACCAAAACAAGGTGAAGGCTGGTTTCGCACGGGCTGACCTGTTTACGGTGGTGCACGAGCAGTTCATGACTGAAACTGCCGCCATGGCCGATTATGTATTGCCGGCAACGATGTTCCTGGAACATGACGACATCTATCAAGGTGGCGGTCACCAACACATCATGTTGGGCCGCAAATTGGTGGAAGCACCGGGTGAATGTCGCTCGAACCACGATGTTTTGTGTGATCTGGCCAAGCGCCTCGGCGCTCAACATCGCGGCTTTGAAATGAGCCCGCGCGATATCATCGATGAAACATTGAAAGATTCCGGACACCAGAGTTTCGAACAGCTTGACGCGCAGAATTGGTTCGACGTGCAGCCTGATTTTGAAACCGCTCATTTCATCAAGGGGTTCGGACACCCCGATGGCAAATTCCACTTCCGCCCGAATTGGAAGCAGGCAGCCAGTGTTGTCTCAACGATGGGGGCGCTTGGACCGTGGAATGAAATGCCGGAATGGCCTGATCACTGGGCTGTAACAGAAGCTTCAACAGACCAAGCACCATTCCGGATGACAACGTCTCCGGCGCGGGCCTTCTTGAACTCCACGTTTAACGAAACCCCTGGCTCCGTGAAGCGGGAAGGGCGTCCAACAGTATTGGTGCATCCCGATGACTTGGCGGCCTTGAACTTAAGGGACGGCGACGCGGTCGTGCTCGGCAACCAACGCGGGCAAGTCAATGTCTTTGCCAAAGTTCATGCGGGACAACAGCGTGGCGTGTTGGTGGCTGAAGGAATTTGGTCGAATAGCGCCTATGCCGACGGCTGCGGGATCAATTCACTGACAGGGTCAGACCAGCCAGCACCGGCGGGCGGCGGAACCTTTCACGACATTTCCGTGTGGCTGCGCAACGCCATAACATGAATCCAATCTGAACAACGCCTTCAGTTCTTACTCATCCGTGGTCTGATAAAACCGCCCTAAGTTCATGATTTAGGCGCAATTCCGCCCTGCACATGCCGCCAATCGTCAGTATACGGTTGAAATGGCGCAGAGGAATTCAGTGCCAGAGGACACGGTGATCAAAATGGTACTCGCGACGCATATCATTGAAACAGAACAAACTTCTGAGATCAAGCAGACTGTTTTTGCCCACAATATCAAGGTGCGCCGACTGATTCTCTTAGGATTGGCGACGGCCATGGCTTTGGCGACACTGGCTCCAATTGTGGTTTTGGCTGGCTAAAGTTTGTGGTGGCCATGGCCCACGGGCTCCGCGTGGGCGACGACACGTTTAATATTCGGCAGTGCCGTCATCAGTGCCACTTCAATACGATCAATCACTTCGTGCACATCAACGATTCGCGCTTCGGGCGCAAAGCGGCAATGGTAATGCACATACAAGCCTGCCGCATTTGACCGTACACGGATGTTATGCAAATCGCTGAGGTGCTTTTCCCGCGCTGCAAAACGCCGCAGACTTGCCTCGACTTTTTCGACGGTCGCAGGCGAGGGGGTGGCGCCATCCAAAAGGCGAGGCTCCAGAGGTTCGATATGACTTTCCACCTCCACGTCAGTGCCCAGACCATCGCGAATTTCATTTTCCAAGGCTGTTGCCCGGTCGTGGGCGACTGTCAACGTGGTGCTGGCTTCCATTTCCACATCAAAACTGATGGCCAATCGCCCGCCTAAATTCTGCACCACCAGGTGATGGGTTTTGAGATCGTGCTTGTCGGCAATCATGGCAACTTTGTCGAAGGCGGACTCTGAATCGAGTTCGACCGGATTCAACTGAATGGAACAATCAGCGTTCTCAAAAGTTGACGTGATGGCTGTTGTAATGTCGCTCTTCAGGCTGTCCAGCTTCGACACGACCAGGGTGCGGGGCACATCAACAACCAAATCTACAAACAATGTCGGGCCCGCGGGGCGTACCCGCAGTTGCTTGATATTGAGCACACCATTCAAAGGTTCAACCACAGCCGCAATTTCGCTGGCAGCGCCGGCTGGGGCGGCGTCTAACAATGTATTCAATGTCTGCTTGCCGAGGCCCCAAGCTGCATATGCAATCATTCCAGAAACGATCAAGGCCACCCACGCGTCAGCCGATTTGAACCCCAACCACACCAATGTGAGGCCGATCAGCACGGCGATGGAACTCCACATATCAGCGGCAAAATGCAGGGCGTCAGCAGCCAGAGCCGCACTGTTGGTTTTCGCGGCTGTGCGTTTCAACGTCCGGCTGCGGTTAAAATCAACCACGATTGAAATCAGGACTATCGCAAAAACCCACCAGCTGAGGGTGATGGTATGATCCTCGCCCAGCAAGCGCGTGATGGCTTCGTAAGCAATCCAGATCGCTACACCCAACAACATCGCAGTTTCAGCGAGGGCAACAATGCTTTCCACTTTCGCATGACCATAATGATGTTCATCGTCAGCAGGTTTGTCAGCCACGCGCACCGCAAACAGTGTCAATGCAGTGGCACCCACATCCAGCAAGGTCTGAAAGGCTTCAGACAAAAGCCCCAAAGACCCGGACACGATTGCCGCTGCGAACTTCGCAATAGCCATGATCGTTGAGGCCAGAAGCGACCATAACGCGACACGTTGTTTCTCGACACTATGGTCTGGAAGCGAGCTCATGGTCAGCTTTTAACGGGTTGACCGTTAAATGAAAGTCGGCAACTGCACGAAATTTTCAACTGTTCTGGATGTACGAGACTCATCGTAACTGTGGCATGATCCAACAATGGCGACAGATCGAACACTGGAAACAGCCTCAGGCAGCAAAAAGGCTGGAACCTACACGATTGCGGCTTTGTTTGCCGGGGAATCGCTTCTGCGCGCCCTCAATGTCAGCGTCATCCCGATACAAGCCTATGACCTTTTGGGCACCAGTCAGCGTGTGTCCATGGTTGCTACGGGTGTCTCATTCACCGTCCTGTTCTTGACCCTGATGCTGCCCTATCTCTTGCGCGGCGTGCGGCGGCGCTGGGTTTATTCACTCGGTATCGCACTTGTGATGACGGCGGCCTTGGTCTTCGCCGCCAATCTTGTGGCAGGGCAGGTTGTTGCCACCTTTCTGCGCAATGCCGGTGCTGCAATCATGAATATTACGTTGTCGCTTTACATAATGGACAACATATCGAAGTCGGAGCTGACAAAAAGCGAACCCATGCGGATGACCATAGCAACGCTCAGCTGGGTCGCAGGACCTGCATTGGGCACTTGGGCATATGCCAACTATGGCGCAATCGCCCCGCAAATTGCTGTGGTCTTGGCGGGTATTGCCTTGGGCATCGGCTTTTGGTCGGCAAGGCTCAACGATCCAGCGTCATTGCCGTCAGGCACACTCGCGGGCTTCAATCCTGTTTCGAATGCCTTGCGGTTTTTCGCACAACCTCGTTTGCGACTGGCGTGGTCAATTGCCTTTGGCCGTTCATGCTTCTGGTCCTCGCTGTTCATTTATGGGCCACTGTTGATGTTGGAGGGTGGGCTGTCGAAGGCCACAGCGGGTCTCATGATTTCCGCCAGCCAACTCACATTGCCACTCAGTATTATTCACGGACAATTGTCGCGGCGATTTGGTGTGCGAGTTGTGGTCGCAGTTTGTTTTGGATTGATGGCGCTGTTTTGTGTCGGCGCAGGTCTCTTTGGTAAAACGTCTCCCTGGTCGGCGGTCATTTGTTTGTTGTTAGGCGCGGTCTGTGCGTCCGGCTTGGATGGGGTTGGTGGTGTTCCTTTCTACAGAGCCGTCAAACCCCGTGAACGCCAACGCATGACCAGCGTGTATCGCACCTTTTTCGAATGTGCCGAATTGCTGCCTGGTTTCATTTTCATGTTCCTGCTGCTGCACTTTGAAATCGGTATTGTATTTATTGTCATCAGCATTTTAAGCGGATTTTTGGCGGCTTTGACTTGGAAACACTTGCCAAAATCCCTGTGATCAGCGCAAGTAATGACATGGCAAAACCAACACTTATCATCGGCAACAAAAATTATTCTTCCTGGTCCCTGCGCCCTTACATGGCACTCAGCATGGCGGAAATTCCTTTCGACGAAAAAATGATCCGTTTCGGTGAGCCGCGCTTTACCCGCGAAGTGCGTGAAATTTCGAAAGCAGGGCAGGTGCCAATTCTGCTGCACAACGGTCTCATGATCAACGACAGCTTGGCCATCATCGAATATGCGCACGAAACCTGGCCCACCAGAAATGTCTGGCCCAAAAACAAGGCTGCACGTGCCAAAGCCCGTTCCATCGCGGCTGAAATGCACGCTGGCTTCAGGGGCATTCGTTCGGCTTGCCCCATGAACTTGCGCCGTGAAAAGAAACTGCCCCCCGGCGGCATCAATGAAGCCGTTGCCAAAGACGTCGCAAGGCTGGAGCAATTATGGGCCGAATGCCGCAAAGACTTTGGCAAGGGCGGGCCATTCCTGTTTGGAAAATTCAGCGCCGCAGATGCCATGTTCACACCGGTTGTTGCGCGCCTTGAAACCTTTGCCATTCCGGTTTCCAAAACCACGCAGACCTACATGAATGCCATTCTCAACACTGCGGCGTTCGTGAAATGGAAAACAGACAGCGCTGCTGAGAAATGGATCGTCCCGGACGATGAGGTGGATTGAAGCTTTAGTCCAGCTTCTGCGCCAACTTCCCCGCCAGGTCTTGAATCAATTGCCACGCCACACGGCCAGACCGCGCACCACGCGTGACGGACCACTCAATCCCTGCGGCATGTAAATCTTTCTGCGAAATCTTTAACTGGTAGTGCGCGGCATAACCATCAAGCATGTCAAAGAATTCATCCTGCGAGCAATTGTGAAAGCCAAGCCATAGCCCAAACCGGTCTGACAGCGAAACCTTTTCCTGCACGGCTTCAGAAGGATTGATCGCCGTTGACCGCTCATTCTCGATCATGTCCCGCGGCAACAAGTGTCGGCGGTTTGAGGTGGCATAAAACACCACGTTGGGTGGGCGGCCCTCCAAGCCGCCATCCAAAGCAGCTTTCAGTGATTTGTAAGACGTATCCTGCGCATCAAAAGACAAGTCATCGCAAAACACGATAAAGCGAAATTCAGAATGAAACCGCAACAGTGCTGTAAGCTGCGGCAGCGAGTTGATATCCTCGCGATGAATTTCAACAATTTTCAAACGTCCACCCGTTTCAAGATTGACGGCAGCTTGCGCGGCTTTGACCAAGGACGACTTGCCCATGCCCCGCGCTCCCCACAGCAGGGCGTTGTTGGCAGGCAGGCCTTTGGCAAAGCGACGTGTGTTTGCCAAAAGTTCATCACGCGTCAGCTCAATGCCTTTGAGCAAAGTCAAATCGACCCGGTTCACTTTTGCTACGGCATCCAGGCCCGGCGGCGTCGAACGCCAGACAAATGCTTCATTCCCGGCTACATCAGCCGAAACGGCCTTCTCCGGTGCCATTCGTTCAAGGGCTTCAGCAACGCGCCGCAACAGGTCATTGTCCAAATCTATCGTCATCGCGCGTCCAAAGTTATAATTTTTCGCAACTTGCAATGACCTATTGCATCGTTATATCAAGCGCAACCTTTTAACCTGTTCGCCGGAAAACACCGGCCTGGAGATATCCCATGTTCATCGCGCAAGCCGCACCCGGTACTGGAGATTTTATCGGGATGATATTGCCCTTGGTGCTGATCATGGGCGTGTTTTACTTCCTGCTCATTCGCCCCCAGCAAAAGAAGGCAAAGGACCACCAAGCCATGCTCGCCAAGGTGGCAAAGGGCGACACGGTTGTCACCCACGGCGGATTGATCGGCAAGGTAACCAAAATTGTCGATGACAACGAGATTCAGGTAGAAATTGGGGAAAACGTGAAAGTCCGCGTCTTGCGCGGCGGCATCCATGACGTGCGTGCCAAAGGCGAACCGGCCAAGTAATCAACAGGACAACAAACCCGTGCTGCATTTCGCCCGCTGGAAAATAATCACCATCACGGCCTCCATCGTGTTGGCCGCGCTTCTCTGCGTCCCCAATCTGTTGCCCAAGCCAATGCAAGACACCTGGGCCAGTTATGGCATCCGCCCCATGACGCTGGGTTTGGACTTGCAGGGGGGATCAAACGTATTGCTCGAAATTGACCGGGCCGACATGAAAGAACAGCTGCAAACACTTGCAGCAGGCGACATTCGTGCGGCGATGCGTGAAGCCAAGATCGCTTATAGCAATATTGCCCGAACGGCTGATGGTGTCAGTGTGAAAATCACCAAACCTGAGGACTTGGAAAAAGCCAGGGAGCGCATGAACACGCTGTTGCAACCACAGCAAGGCAACATACTGTCGGGCGGAGTACAGGTAAATCTATTTAGCGTGGAAACGCTGCCCGAGGGTTTCGCACTGAAACTGACAAACGCCGGCCTTGAAGCCAAGATTTCCTCAGCCATACAGCAATCCCTGCGCATCGTTGAACGCCGCGTCAATGCCTTGGGAACGACAGAGCCTGTCATCCAGCAACAAGGAATTGATCGCATTGCAGTTCAGCTTCCGGGCATTGATAATCCGGACCAGGTCAAAAGCGTGATCGGCACCACAGCCAAGCTCACATTCCAATTGGTGTGTGAAGAGCAACCCAACAGCGACACTCAAAACCCGCCACAGGATTGCCGTGCTTACCCGCAGAAAGAGTCGGTTGACGCAGCACTCAATGCGAAGAAAGCCAAAAACGATAATGCAGCCTTGACGCCTGCTGAACTCAAGGCGTTGCCACAGTTGTGGGTCCAAACCTCGTCGCGCGCCACTGTGGATGGTCAGGAATTAACCGACGCTCAACCCGGCTTTGATCAGAACAATCGCCCCGTGGTGACTTTCCGTTTCAACCAAAAAGGCGCGCTTCGATTTGGCAATTTGACCAAAGACAATGTCAACAAGCCATTCGCCATTCTACTGGACGGCGTCGTCCAAAGTGCGCCCGTTATCAATGAACCCATTCTCGGCGGTTCAGGTCAAATCTCCGGCAACTTCACAACTGAAGAAACGGGCAATCTCTCGATCATTCTTAAGTCTGGTGCACTTCCGGCCAAACTCAACATCGTCGAAGAGCGTACGGTAGGCCCAAGCCTCGGGGCCGACTCGGTGCGCGCAGGTTTCGTTGCCTGTTTGATCGGACTTGTTGGCGTGATGTTGTTCATGTTCCTGCCTTATGGCTTTTTTGGCCTTATCGCCAACGCGGCATTGCTTGCAAACTTGCTGCTGTTGATCGCTTGCATGAGCTTCTTCGGTTTCACGCTGACGCTGCCGGGCATCGCAGGTATCTTGCTCACACTCGGCATGGCGGTGGACTCAAACGTGTTGATCTACGAGCGCATCCGCGAGGAATGGCGCAGCGGCCGCACGGCCTTGTCGTCCATTGAAGTGGGCTTCAAGTCGGCACTCGGAACTGTGTTGGACGCCAATATCACCACACTTATCGCGGCCGTTGTTTTGTTCGGCGTTGGCTCCGGCCCGGTTCGCGGCTTTGCCGTGACACTCGCTATCGGTATCTTCACCACCATGTTCACGGCCTTCACCGTGACGCGCATGCTTGTGGCCCTTTGGGTCAAAAGTCGCCGTCCCAAGGAAATCAACCTCTGATGCGCTTCAAACCTTTCCGCCCGGTTCCCGATGGCACCAACTATCCCTTCGTGCAGTGGAGCCGCTATGGTTACATTGTCTCCGGAATTCTTTGCATTCTTTCAATTTGGCTGTTTGCGGTTCAGGGCCTGAACTACGGCATCGATTTTAAAGGCGGGTCCGTACTGACCATTCGCACACAAGGTGCAGCCAACATCGACACGATCCGCAGTCAACTCAGTGGCTTGGGCTTGGGTGACGTTGAAGTGCAGGAATTCGGCGGCCCGTCCGATGTGCTGATCAGATTGGAAGCCCAATCCGGGGGCGAAGCATCTGAGCTTGCAGCGCAGGCTAAAGTAAAAGAAACACTCGGCACATCCGTTGAATTCCGGAGCACCGAGACAGTAGGTGCGAAAGTTTCGGGCGAACTGACTGAACAGGCCATTCTTGCTGTCTTGATTTCGATTGTCGGCGTACTGATTTATCTCTGGGCCCGCTTTGAGTGGCAATACGCAGTGGGTGCGGTGATTTCACTGTTACACGACGTGCTCTTGTCCATTGGCCTGTTCAGCATCATCGGTCTTGAATTCAACCTCACGATCATTGCTGCCATTCTCACCATCATCGGCTACTCACTCAACGATACCGTCGTCAACTTTGACCGCGTACGTGAGTTTATGCGGAAATATAAGTCCATGAACTTTGCAGATTTGTTGGACTTTTCCATCAATTCGGTACTGCCGCGCACCTTGCTGACGTCCGTCTGTACACTGATCGCTTTGGGCTCGCTCTATATTTTCGGTGGCGAAGTCATCCGCGGATTTGCCTTCGCCATGATCTGGGGCGTATTTGTAGGAACCTATTCATCGGTCTTTGTGGCCGTTCCAGTCCTCATGATCTTGGGGTTGAGCCGCGACTCCAGGCGCACGGCGAAAATGGATGCGGAAGCGCTGCGACCATAATCAAACCGCATGGAACGCTTCCTTCCCAGTCGCCATCAAATTGAAAGCTTCGGCAATGGCGGCTTCCGGCTGGGTGGCGTCTCGCACCAAGGTTCAATTGTGATCACACCCACCGGCGTACGGGCTTGCTCTGCCACGGACGTTGCAACCCTCACCGATCAACACTTCGCTTCTGTTGTCATGGAGAAAAATGCAATCGATATGGTGCTGATCGGAACGGGTCGGGACATGGCATTCCTGACAAAACCCGTCGCGCAGTATTTGCGGCAACTCGGCATTGGCTACGACACCATGTCAACCAATGCTGCTGTCCGCACATATAACGTTGTTCAAGCCGAAGACCGCCGTGTGGCTGCCATCTTGATCGCAGTAGACAAAGCCTATGGTTGATGCGTGTCAGGATGTAGTGCGGCAGTGGGACAAGGACCGTTATCTCTCTGCCTTGTTAGCAGCCGACGACAAACGCACCCATCTGTTTGCACTCTATGCTTTTGATGCCGAAATTGCCCGCATTCGAACGCTGGTGTCCGAACCGCAAATCGGCGAAATCCGCATGCAGTGGTGGGTCGATACCTTGGATGCGATTGCGAATGGCGGGAAGATTGATCACCCGGTAGCCTTGCAGCTCTCCACAACAATCAACACCCATTCCTTGCCTATCCAGCACCTTTCGAAACTCATTGAGGCGCGACGGGCAGAACTTTATGCAGATAAATTCCCTGATCTCTTCAGCTTGGAAAGTTACATCGCCGAAACCGATGCTGTCGTCATGCAATGCGCGGCCATGATCTTGGATCGCGACGGGGCTGCGAAAAACGCAACTACAATTGGGTACTATGCGGCGGCTTTTGGTTTGGCACGTCTACTTGCCAATGAACCCTTGCGCACAAAGTTCTTACCTGACAACGAGACTGCCGAAAGCCTGAAAAGGCTTGCAGCAAAGCGGCTTTCGGAAGCGCGGCAAAATCAAATTCCGAAGTCTCTCGCAGCGGCTCTTTTGCCAGCGTCCCTGACGGAGTTGTATCTTAGCTCCACGCCTACACCACTGCGAAAGCAATGGCGCTTGTGGCGTGCCGCCCGCTCAAACCGTTTCTAACCAACCATTGAAATCAGTCAGCGCCCGCGAGGTGTAGGCCCGTTTGCGGGACACGGCCTTGTCGGCGTGCTTCATGCCTTTGGTGTGTGTTTCAGGCGGTGGTGGCATCAGCCCGAAATTGATGTTCATCGGTTGGAACGAAAGCGTTGCATTATCCGTCGTTGCAATATGTCCGCCCGTGATGTGATTGATCAACGCACCATGCGCCGTTGTTGCGGGTGGAACGCTAAAGTTCTTGCCCAGGCGTTCAGCTGCTGCCATGCGCCCTGTCAGAATGCCCATGGCAGCACTTTCCACATAACCTTCAACGCCGGTCATCTGTCCGGCGAAACGCAAGCGCGGCATGGCTTTCAGCCGCAATTGCCGATCCAAGACCTTTGGTGAATTCAAAAACGTATTGCGATGCAAACCGCCAAGCCGCGCAAACTCTGCATTCTCCAAACCGGGAATACTGCGGAACACACGCACTTGATCGGCATATTTTAGTTTGGTCTGAAACCCCACCATATTGAACAGCGTGCCCAAGGCATTGTCCTGCCGCAGTTGCACCACCGCATAAGCTTTGACAGTAGGGTTATGCGCATTGGTCAAACCCATGGGTTTCATTGGTCCATGGCGAAGCGTCTCTGGCCCGCGCTCCGCCATCACTTCAATAGGCAAACAGCCATTGAAGTAGGGTGTGGTTTTCTCCCATTCCTTGAAGTCACCTTTTTCCCCCTTGTTCAGTGAGGCAATGAATGCGGCGTATTGCTCACGGTCCATTGGGCAATTGATATAATCCTTGCCGTTGCCGCCAGGCCCCACCTTGTCATAGCGCGACTGGAACCATGCCACATCCATGTTGATCGACTCACGGTGCACAATGGGCGCAATGGCATCGAAAAACGCCAGGTCCTGCTCACCCGTCAACTCACGAACCGCATTGGCAAGAGCAGGCGAGGTGAGGGGACCCGTCGCCACGATCACATTGTCCCACGTCGCTGGTGGCAAGCCACGCACCTCCCCCCGTTCAATCGTGATCAGAGGATGCGTGTCGATCCGCCGTGTCACTTCCTGACTAAAGCCCTCACGATCCACAGCCAAGGCCCCACCCGCAGGCACCTGATGGTGTTTTGCCACATCCATGATCAACGAACCCAACAGGCGCATTTCCTGGTGCAGCAGGCCAACGGCATTTTGTTCGTGGTCGTCACTGCGAAACGAGTTGGAACATACCAATTCGGCAAGGCCATCCGTTTTGTGGGCATCTGTGGCCACATGAGGCCGCATTTCATGCAGAATAACCGGCACCCCCGCATTTGCCGCAGCCCATGCCGCCTCGCAGCCCGCCATGCCGCCACCGATAATATGAATAGGATGTGTCATGGCGGCGCTTGTGCCTGTTGCCCTTGCGACTGTCAAATTTGTAGGGCATGGAAAGCCTTGGAGAACCACCAGGATGCTGCACACCTACGGAACTGAAAAAGGCTGTCTTGTTGAACACGGTCCGTTGGAAGCAATTCCGGATGGAACTGTTTGGATCGATCTGATTGAACCGACGCACGATGAAGAAGTGACCGTCGAAACGGCATTAAGTCTCGACATTCCAACACGTGGCGAACTCGCTGAAATTGAAGCATCAAGCCGGTTGTATCAGGAAGACGGCGCAGCTTTCATGACCGCGACCTTAATTCGCCGCGGTGACGACGAGCGGCCCGAGTCTTCACCTGTTACCTTTATTATCAAGGGTAACCAGTTGATCACAATACGCTATCACCACCCGCAGGCTTTCCCGGTCTACATTCGCCAGGCGATGAAACCCCAAGCCACGGCAATGACAGGGTGGGGCATTTTGATCAGTCTCATGGAAGCTGTGGTCGACCGCGCCGCCGACCACCTGGAACGCGTCAGTGCCATTATTGATGACACTTCCAAAAAGGTGTTCGATACTTCTTATGTGAACAAGCAAGGCAACAAAAGCCGCCGCCGTCGCAAGCCTAAAAACCTCGAAGAGCTGTTGGGCATGATTGGTGAAGAAGGCGACTTCAATTCCAAAATGCGTGAAAGCCTGGTCTCAATCGGCCGCATGGTGGCGTTCATGCAAGCCATCATTGACCAAACCAAACTGACCCGGGAAATGAAAGAGAATCGCGCGCGGATCAAGATCCTGCAGCGGGATATTTCGTCGCTGACCGATCACGCGTCATTCCTGTCTGGCAAAATCTCCTTCCTGTTGGATGCTGTATTGGGCATGATTTCAATTCAGCAAAACGGCATTATCAAAATCTTTTCGGTTGCAGCCGTCGTCTTCCTGCCGCCCACGCTGGTGGCATCCCTCTACGGTATGAACTTCAAGTTTATGCCGGAATTGGAATGGGCTTACGGTTACCCCTGGGCCATCGGTCTGATGATCCTCTCTGCCATCCTGCCGTTTCTCTATTTCAAGCAAAAAGGTTGGTTGTGAACGCAGTGTTCATAGTGGCAACTGGCGGCGCCTTGGGCTCGGTTGCCCGCTATGTCCTAAACATCGTTGTGACGAAAACCCTGGGCGATGCGTTCCCGTGGGGTATTCTGGTGGCCAATGTTCTGGGTTGCTTTTTGATGGGTGCACTCAGCGCTTACTTTATGCAACGATTGCCCGAAGGCGAGGCAGCCCGACTGTTTTTGACGACAGGCTTCTTGGGTGGCTTCACCACATTCTCCGCCTTTTCATTTGACGTATTGAATTTGGTCAATGGCGGCCAGAACAACGTCGCCATTCTTTATGTCTTCGTTTCCGTCGCACTTTCCGTGCTTGCCGTTTTTGCGGGCTTTGTTTTGGCAAAAGCATGAACGAAGTGAAACGTTATGAAGTGTCTGCTGATGAAGATGGCATGCGTCTGGACCGCTGGTTCAAAATTCATTTCCCGCAAGTCACATTTGCCTATCTCAACAAATTGACCCGCACCGGCCAGGTGCGCATTGGTGCAGGGCGGTGCAAAACCAATTCGCGTCTGAAACAGGGCGACGACATCCGTGTGCCGCCTCTGGCCTTTGATACACGCCCGGCTGATGCGCCGAAGGCCGATGTGAAGCCATTGACCAAAGAGGAACGGCGCTTGTTCCAATCCATGGTCATCCATGAGGACAAAGATATTTACGTTCTCAACAAGCCTTGCGGCTTTGCTGTGCAGGGCGGCACCAAAACCTTCCAGCATCTCGATGGCCTGTTGATGGGGCTGGGCGTCGAACTGGGTGAGCGGCCCTTGCTGGTGCACCGCTTGGACCGCGACACATCAGGCGTCATCGTTGTCGCCAAGCGCCGGGCTGTGGCTGCTGCACTGGGCAAACTTTTTGCCACCCGCACGGTAAAGAAAACCTATTGGGCTGTGGTCAAAGGCGTTCCCAATCCGCCCCAAGGCAAAATCGAAGTCGCCCTGATCAAAGCCAAAGGCCCCGATGGCGACCGCATGCGCGCTTCCCGCGAAGGCGAGGAAGACGACGAGCAACGCGCAGTCACACAGTACTCAGTCATCGACAAGGCATCGAAGGTTGCAGCATGGCTGTCACTCAAACCCGTCACAGGGCGCCAACACCAACTGCGCGCCCACACCACGCATATCAACACCCCGATCATGGGAGACAACAAGTACGGCGGTGATCTCGAACTTCCAGAGGGCGTGCCCAACAAGCTGCACCTCCACGCCCGCCGCATCGTGTTTCCACACCCCCGCAGCGGCACCATCGACATCACCGCGCCCTTGCCTGATCATATGAAACAGACCTTTGACGTCTTCGGCTTTGATGAAATGCGCTTCGATAAAAACGATGACTGAGGAAACCCCCGACGAACGCATGCGCCGCCTGCTCACCGGCAAATTCGAGAGAAAGTTACCACGCAGGTTTTACAAAGACGTGCAAATCTCTGATGCGAATGCAATTTTGCTAGACGGGAAACCCATAAAAACACCCATGAAGAATGCCTTGGTGTTGCCCACCGGCAAGTTGGCCGCAGCTGTTGCCATGGAATGGACAGACCAACTCAAAGTCATCGACCCCGAAACCATGCCGCTGACGAGGCTTGCCAATACGGCATTGGACCGCGCCACATCCGAGCGCCAAACTGTGTTGGACGAAATGGTAGCCTATGCCGGTTCAGACCTCGTGTGCTATCGCACCGACCGCCCGCCGGATCTGGTGCAATTGCAAGAGCAACACTGGCAACCAGTCTTGGAATGGGCAAAAGACAGTCTCAACGCTTCATTCGTGTCAGCCAACAGCATCACCCATATTCAACAATCTGACGCTTGTCTGGACGCGGTTCGAAAGCATGTTGATACTTTCAATCCATGGCAGTTGACGGGAGTCTATCTTTTGATGACGCTCACAGGCTCGTGCCTGCTGGCATTGAGAGCGCAGGCCAAACATCCAGCCGACCAGATCTGGGCCGCAGCTCATGTCGATGAAGATTATCAGATCAGCCAATGGGGTGAAGACCATGAAGCCTTCGAGCGTCGGAAAGGCCGCAAGCGCGAGTTCGACGGTCTGGTGCAGTTTTTTGAATTGATTGAACAGTCGCCCCATTCGTCATCAATTTGACGGCTCGGTGTCACCCTGCTTAACAAGGTCAATCCGAGCAGGGACGAAAACCACAGATGCAAGAGATTCTCGACGTACTTGATAAACGCCGCGCTGAAGCCCGCATGGGCGGCGGCCAGCGTCGCACAGACGCCCAACACGCCAAAGGCAAACTCACTGCGCGCGAGCGGGTGGAATTGTTGCTGGACTCAGGCTCATTCGAGGAATTCGACATGTTCGTCGAACACCGCTGCACAGATTTTGGCATGGACGAAACCCGTACCCCAGGCGACGGCGTGGTCACAGGTTGGGGCACCGTCAATGGCCGCTTGATTTACGTCTTCGCCAAAGACTTCACAGTGTTTGGCGGATCACTGTCTGAGTCCCATGCCCGCAAGATTACCAAGATTCAGGACATGGCCTTGCGCAATGGTGCGCCCATCATCGGGCTGTTCGATGCCGGCGGTGCCCGCATTCAAGAGGGAGTGGATGCCCTTGGCGGTTATGGCGAAGTGTTTCAGCGCAATGTCTTGGCGTCAGGCGTCATCCCACAGATTTCTGTCATCATGGGCCCTTGCGCGGGTGGCGACGTTTATTCCCCCGCCATGACGGATTTCATTTTCATGGTCAAAGGTACCAGCTACATGTTCGTCACCGGGCCTGATGTGGTCAAAACCGTAACCAATGAAACTGTAACGGCTGAAGAACTGGGCGGTGCATCAATCCACACCACGCGTTCGTCGATTGCCGACAAGGCGTTTGAGAATGACGTTGAAGCACTGCTGCAAGTGCGCCGCCTGATCGATTTTCTTCCCTCAAGCAACCGCTCGAGCATACCAGAACTACCAGGCTTTGAATCAGCTGAAACCATTGATGACTCGTTGGACACACTGATCCCCGCCAACCCCAATCAACCCTACGACATGAAAGAATTGATCACAAAAACCGTTGACGGTGGAGATTTCTTTGAAATCCAAGACGCTCACGCAAGGAACATCATCACGGGTTTTGCTCGCATCAAAGGCCGCACCATCGGCATCGTCGCCAATCAACCCATGGTGCTCGCAGGCGTGCTGGATTCCGATGCGGGCCGCAAGGCCGCGCGCTTCGTGCGCTTTTGCGATTGTTTCAACATCCCGATTGTGACGCTGGTGGATGTGCCCGGTTTTCTTCCGGGCACGGCTCAGGAATACGGTGGCCTGATCAAACACGGCGCGAAATTACTCTTCGCCTATGCCGAAGCCACGGTCCCAAAAATCACTATCATCACCCGCAAAGCCTACGGCGGAGCTTATGTTGTGATGGCGTCGAAGCATTTGCGCGGCGACATCAACTATGCGTGGCCAACGGCTGAAATTGCGGTGATGGGTGCAAAGGGTGCGGCCGAAATCATTTATCGTGCAGAACTCAGCGACAAGGCGAAAATAGCCGCTCGTGAAACCGACTACAAAGCCCGCTTCGCCAACCCCTTCGTTGCCGCCGAACGCGGCTTCCTGGATGACGTGATCATGCCCCATTCCACCAGACGACGCATCGCCCGCGCGCTGGATATGTTAAAAAACAAGCAACTCGAAAATCCTTGGAAGAAACACGACAACATTCCGTTATAAGCACCCTCATCATGCGCAAACTTCCTGTTACAGCGGCACTCACCCATGCCTTCAAATCCACATGGCACAATCTGCCTTTCGCATTCCGCGCGTCTTGGCCGTGGTTGGTGCTGTTGATTCCGTTCAACCTGTATTTCACCACCGGGCTGCCAGAACTCGACCCCGCAACAACCGACCCTGTCAAACAAGCCGAATTGGCCAAGGCTGTTTTGGGGTTTTACGCTACAGCAGCGGTGAGCATGGTGGTGTACGCATCAATCGGCGTCACCTGGCACCGCTATATTTTGCAGGACGAACAGCCGCAGGGTTTAAAAAGCCTGAGATTGGACAGCACGGTTTGGCGCTATGTCGGCAACACAATACTTGTCGCGCTCTTCGCAGTGTTCAGCATATTGCCGCTGGCGATCTTATCTTCAATCGTGCTGCAGGTACTGGGCGCACCGCTGCAGGCAGTTATGCCGTTTTACGTTGCATTTGCGATCTTGATTGCCTTGCCGGTGACCTATCGTTTTTCACTGAAACTTCCAGCCATCGCGATTGGCAACAAGAATTTCCGCTTCGGTGACGCCTGGAACGTCACGCGTGGAAGCATGCCGCAGCTCATTCTTTTGGGTGGAGCGGTTTTTCTGGGCCTTAGTGCTGCGGGTATTATTTTGGGCGTTGCTGAACAAGGCGTTCAAGCGGCACTTGGCGAGGCCGGTGCAATCCTGTTCAGAGTCCTGAGCCAACTCATCAGTTGGATCGTCGCCATTTTCACCATCACAATGTTGACCAGCCTCTACGGTTTTTTTGTCGAAAAGCGCGACTTCTAAATCAGTGGGCCTTGCCGCCCAAAACCTTGTAGCGCCCGTTCTTCGGATCGTATCCGGCAAAATAGTCTTTCACCTGTGGATGCCGCACAGGTGACGACGTTTCATCGACCAGCAAATTCTGCTCTGAAACATAGGCCACATATTCTGTCTCCTCGTTCTCTGCGAGAAGATGATAAAATGGCTGGTCCTTTTTCGGGCGCACATCCTCGGGAATGGCATTGTACCATTCCTCGGTGTTGTTGAATTCCGGATCCACATCAAACACGACGCCCCGGAACTCGAACAAGCGATGCTTGACGATTTGACCGATTCCGAACTTTGCTGTGTGCATGTGGCGCATACCCCTTGATTGCCAAGCCTTTGAAAGGAAGGCAAGAGGTTCAGATGATCGAAATATTAAATATCGCCTTGCCTTTCTTCGGCCTGATTCTATTGGGGGTCATTGCGGGACGCATCTGGAACAAGGGCGAAGATGGGCTGGCCTGGCTCAACATATACGTGCTCTATTTTGCCTTGCCACCCCTGATTTTCATGGTCGTGGCGCAAACGCCGTTGGAAAAGCTGGCAAACCCGGCATACGTCATGGCCACAGCAGGTGCGACGTCCATTTGCTTTTTTACCATGATGTTTCTGTCGCGGCGGTTGTTCGCAACGCCCATCCGTGAGGCTGCTTTGCAAGGCACTTCAGCAGCATATGGAAATGTGGGTTATATGGGCTTGCCCCTCGCTGTTGCCTTTTTTGGCCAACAGGCCGCTGTTCCGGCGGCCTTGGTGTTCTGTTTTGACATCGTGGTCTTGTTTGTGTTGACTGCCGTCTTCGCCGGGTTGGAAGATCACCAAGAAAGCCGCCCAAAATTGATCGGCAAAATTCTCAAGACGGTCTTCACCCACCCTTTTAATGTCGCAACCCTTCTTGGCGTTGCAGCGTCAGCGTTGAAATGGCAGCCTGAAGGTGGGTTGTTGACAATTGTTGAAATGCTGATGCGGTCCGCAGCACCTGTGGCGCTGTTTGCCATGGGTGTCACGGTGTCCCTGCGCGGAAAGCCAGCATTGAATGTCGAACTCGGCACTTTGGGGGCCATCAAACTTTTCCTGCACCCCACACTGGCCTTCCTCGCTGTTTGGATGTTCGTGTCAGCTGATCACGTGTGGTTGAAAGTCGCCGTCATGATGGCGGCTTTGCCAACGGCAACTAATGCCTTTATTCTCGCACGGCAATACAACGCTTATGTCGCAGGGGCAGGGGCCGCCGTAATCGCCACCACAGCCGTGTCAGTCATCACGATACCCATTCTTGTTTACATTTTGCAGTACGCTCTTTGAGGTCAACGCATGACAAACGGTAGCCCCCCTGAAGGGCTTAAACCTTCGCGGATTGCAAAACTGCGAAGCGGTGGCACAAAAGCAACCGCCGCCAACCCGGCTGCGCGCGCCAAGTGCGGCGGCAACATTTCGGCCAGCAGAGACCTGTTCATGATCGAGATAGCAGCTTGCCGCGGGCCCACATCACCGTGCCGCAACGCTGCATAGGCATCCATCGCAGCAGCACTTCCGGCATCGTCGTGGCCCAACACAACGTCCAGCAAATGCCCGGCGTCCCGCAGTGACATATTGAGCCCCTGCGCGCCAACGGGTGGAAAAACATGGGCAGCTTCACCCACCAGAAAACACCGCTGCGCCGCAAACTTTTCGGCTTTGACGCCGCGCATGGCAAAGCTGTGCGGCGGCTGGACATCGCTTACCAACCCCAGTGCACCGTGATTCATCAATTGAATTTCGCGCGCCAAAGACTTGGCATCCAAATGCATGGCGACATCGATTTTACCGGGCCGATCCATCCACACCAAAGCCGAAGACTTTCCAGGCAAGGGAACTGTCGTAAACGGTCCTCCAAGTTTATGCCACTCCGTAGAAATAAACTCATGCTCACGGGTGTGTTGAAAGCGAGTGACCAAAGCGGATTGGTCAAACGACCATTCTGTCACCGCAATGCCAGCTGCTTTCCGCACAACTGAGTTGCGCCCATCGGCTGCAACGGCAAACTCAGCCAAGACCTCAGAACCGTCTTTGCATGCGACTTTGACATGACCCTCGGAGTTGAGGACCGCACTGACCTCCGTGTCCAACAAAGTGGCACCGAATGAAACGGCAGAGTTTCGCAAAGCGGGCAACAGGTTTACCAAAGGCACATTCCAGCCGAACGCATCCAAAGACGCTTCATGTGCATCAAACCGCAGATCAGGCGCTGACACCAGATTTCCCGTGTCATCGAGCATATGCAATTGCTTCAATGGCGCACAAGTGGCGCGAAGTTCTTCAGTCCAAACGCCCAGATGTTCAAGCAGACGAATGGAAGGTGCCATCAAGGCCGTTGTGCGCGGATCGTCATCACGGGCAGGGGCCACACAAATTGTTTGTAACCCGGCTTGCGCCAACAACGCGGTAGCGGCGAGCCCGGCTGGACCGCCGCCAACAACCAACGCTCTCGACTTTAACATACTCATTCCAACGGCCAGGCTTCCATGCTCATGCGCTTATTGAAACGCGCGGCAAATGCCGTCAGTTGTGGCCGCGTGCTGCGCCATTTCAGCACGTCATGGCGATAGTCGATATAGCCAAGCAAGCAGGCAACGCCGATCGAGCCCGCAGAAACACCATTTAAGTCAGCCATCCAGTTATTCTCAATATCATCAAGCCCCTGCTCAATGCGCTGTTTGAGCCTCAATCGGTATTCGGGCCAACGCATCGCCTCCGGACGTTGTACCTGTTCATAACGTTTGGCCACAGCAGCATCGCATGTGCCCTGTGCCAACGACAACAACGTCAAAACACGAAAATGTTTCACGCCCTCGTGTGGGAAAAGGCTTGTGTCACCAGCGTGGTGCGCCAGATATTCCATGATCACCCGGCTGTCATAAATGGCGTGGCCGTGATCCGTTTCCAGAACCGGAATTTTTCCAATAGGCGAAAGCTTGGCGAGGGTCTCATTGAGTTCCGCAGGCTTTACCGCCGTAGCCACAAGCCGCAGTTCGTCCTTCAACCCAACTTCGTGGGCTGTGACCAGGCACATCCGCGTGAAAGGGGAAATGACATCTCCATAAAGCTTCATCGCTATCTCCGATCTTCTCTGAAACCAGAATTGAAAGTCATGCCAGGGTCCATGTCAAAGAAAAACGCAGGCCGTATCGTCATCTCGTGCCAGAATGTCGGGAGGATGGGAAAGTCCTCTGGCCGCGTCACATGCCTGAAACCCATGGTATACCACACAACAATATCCTCTGCCGCCGCATCTTCACTGTCGGCTACGAACTGTGGCAATCCCTCATCTTTGGGATTGAGATTGGGGTATAGCCCCGCCGCCCAGAGCTCATCGGGTTTGTAACGCGTCAACCAGAACTGATTGGCCGAAAACTGCGCGCGCGCTTGCGGCGGATCAGTGGGATCAAGAATGGACTGCGCATCGTGATGCGCGTTGAGCCACAGACTTGGTGACTGCTTCAATCCGTTTTTCGTTGCTGGATTGACAACACGGATGAGTTGCCCGGTCGACGCAATATGATCAGCAACCACCGTACCTTCTTTGACGAACCGCTGGGTTTTCGTTGTCCAAAAACTCTTGCGGCCATTCACGGCTTCGATTTGGTTTTGCACAAACACATCCCGCACCAAAGTATTGGATGTTCCATCCACATCGAGGTCCAGGCGGAAATTGAAATAATGGTCATGGAACGGTGCCACCGTATAGGGCGCAATCAAATTGCCGTAAGCCGTATCCTCTTTTGCGGTTGGCGCATCCATGTCTTTGGCCGCAACTGATTTGATTGCGTCAAATCCGGTAGCACCAACGCGCAGTTTTACATTGCCCTGTGGGGTGAAAACATAATCCACCACATAGTCATAGTTCCCCAACGTGGGCGCATGCCTGACCACAAGTTCCAATTGCGGCTCACCTGCGGTTTTTCGGCTACCGGATGAATAGTGCCGCCACGCCGGGTCACCCGTTGGCCGTTCAAACACGCACAGCCCGCTTTCACGCACATATGTTCCACCGAAGTCATTCGGAAGTGTGACGTCGATGAAGGCCGCCGACTGAGGGCAATCCACACCCGGGCGTAATGACGACAACAAATATCCAAGTCCAAATTCGCCAGCGTCCATGAAAGCGCGGTAGGACCATGTGGGGTCCGGGTCCATGTATGGCACAAACATCTCCGATACATTCATTTGGTATGCAATGTCCCGAAGCCTTTTGCCGTCGTTGAAGCGCACGAGCGAAATGATCATCCCCGCCCGCTTGTCAGCCCGGACATGGAACCGCCAATTAAACCACTCCACATTCAAATTGCCAGTCAATTTCAGGTTGCCCAGCCCTTCCACCGAGATGCCGACACGCTTTGCCGGAGGATCAATTTTCGGTAGCAAATCTCCATATCCCGGAGGTGGAGGCGCCAAATCAACAACTTTGCCTTCAAAGACTTTGAGAACGTCTCCTGTCTCTGCATCGACAACACCCATCAATCCTTCAATAGGTCGTGCGAGTGTCGGGTGCAGGCGGTTGGCAAGCGTATAACAGGGTACTTTCAAGATGTGGCGGCCGCCTTCGTCTTCGCCTGGAAACCACCCCGCTGAATTCGGAGTACAAATCACGTCCTTGTTCAATTTCAAATCGCGCTTTTTGAGTGCTGCAAGAAAGCGATCATCTTTCATGAACGCGTCACGCGCCCGCGCCCAATTTTCATCCAGCACGATGGGGTGCAAACCCGGGCGATCAACGATGTTGATGACCTTGCCTGATGTCAGGTCAATTTTGGCATCATAGGTTTTACCTTCACGACGAATGCCCACATAGGCTTGGCGGGGAGGCAAGGCTTTTCCCTCTGACCATTGCTTCACCACATCTTTGGCTGGCTCCAGCAACGTGACAGCAGACAGCAACGTCTTGTCATTGATGTGTCCTGCCTCGCGCAAGATTTTGGCTGCGGTTTTCACTTCCTCTTGTGTCAGGGCATCAAGGGGGTGGAATACGGGAATGGGTGCATCTGAGTCTTGAGCGCGAACGCTAGCGGTGCAAGACAAAACAACCAGAATAAAAAAGAAGCGCACGAAAATGTTCATGCGCTTCACACTAGTTGATTCTTTTGCCTACCGCAGCGGCTTGCGCATCAATACTTGCGCAAAAGCCCGACAAGCTTGCCTTGAACCCGCACACGATCAGGTCCAAAAATCCGAGTTTCGTACGCTGTATTCGCAGCTTCAAGCGCAATCGACTCGCCCTTTTTACGAAGCCGCTTCAAGGTTGCTTCTTCATCATCCACCAGTGCCACCACGATGTCGCCATTGATGGCCGTTTCACCTTTGCGGATCACAACCGTATCACCATCGAAAATGCCAGCGTCGATCATCGAGTCGCCTTTGACTTCCAAGGCATAATGCTCACCACCACCCAACATTTCGGGTGGAACGTTGATATTGCCCACATGGTCTTGAATGGCGGCAATCGGTACACCTGCTGCAATGCGCCCCATCATCGGCACAAATGTGCTGCGCGGACCACCATCGTTGGCAGCCGCAGCCTGGGGCTTTGAACGACCCAGATTGCCTTCAATGACATTGGGTTTGAAGCCACCTTTCTTGTTGGTGGACATGCTTGGGTTATGGGCATCAGGCAGTTTCAAAACTTCCAGGGCGCGGGCACGGTTGGCCATGCGCTTGATGAAACCGCGTTCTTCCAAGGCCACAATCAACCGGTGCACGCCCGACTTTGATTGCAGATTGAGGGCTTCCTTCATTTCTTCAAAGGATGGCGGAACACCTTCTTCTTTCAAGCGGGTGTTGATGAACAAAAGCAGTTCAAGTTGTTTGCGTGTGAGCATGTGGCGTCACCTCTTTGAGAAACAGAATCGGAACATATACGCAACAACACATACATGTTCCGATATTGTTCTGCAAGTGTTTTGCATAAACCCCTAGAAATCCAATAGAATAATGGAAACCAACGCGCCTGATGCGACCGCAGGCGCGAATGGTTCGCGCAGAATAAGGGCTTGGGAAGACTGCAACGTGCGCTGCATCGATGAGTCTTGTAATCCAAAAGGAGTGACGATGCGCCGCCCGTCAGGTTGAAAGCGAAGTGTAGCCCGCAAGTAATCCTGCCGGTTGTCGTTGACGGCTAAATCGCCGTTCAAGACCGCCGTGTGTAGCTGCTCCTCCACAGGCAAGCCAGCGAAAGCATCAAGCAACGGCTTCAGGAAAATACGCGCTGTTACCAGGGCCGACACGGGGTTCCCGGGAAGACCCATGACATGCGTGCGACCTTTGCGGCCATACATGAAGGGCTTGCCGGGACGCAGAGCAATTTTCCAGAAATCAATTTTCACACCGCAGGCCTTGAATGCCGCCTGCACGTAATCATGGTCGCCCACCGAAGCACCACCCGTCGTCAGTAACACATCAGCGCCGAGTCCCTTGCGCACTGCGGCCACTGTCGCCTTCAAACTGTCTTTCACAATCCCAAGGTTCACAACATCTGCGCCAAACTGTTGAGACATCGCCGCAAGCGCGTGGCTGTTCGACGAGACAATCTGGTCTTTGTGCGGGCGCTCGCCCGGCAGAACCAATTCATCACCTGTTGTGAACAGCACAATTTTGGGCTTGCGGCGCACAGCAACAGCAGCAGCATTTCCGGCCGCCAGCAAACCAATATCGCGCGGTGTAAGTGTTTGCCCCACCGACACCAACACATCACCCACCTTAAAATCCAAACCGGCACGGCGAATGTTTTTTCCAGGTGCAGCAGTTTCATTCACCAGCAACTGATCGCCGTCTCGCACCGTGTTTTCCTGGATGACAACAGTATCAGCGCCCGCAGGCACCGGCGCACCGGTGAGAATACGAACTGCCGTTCCAACTTTGACCCGCCCGCGAAAACCATGACCTGCAGCACTGATGCCCACAAGGTTCAAACGGGCAGGCACTGTCGCCACATCAGCATGCCGCAGTGCATACCCGTCCATGGCAGATGCAGCGAACGGCGGCTGAGCGCGTTTGGCTTTGACAGTTGAAGCAAGCACGCGCCCACAGACTTCAGCCAATGACACCTTTTCAGCGCCGAGCGGTTTCACCCCACTGAGTATTCTGGTCAGCGCTTCGGAGACGGGGAGCAGCGCCATTCGTTTCAATCCGCTTGATACAATCCGGATTTTCCACCGGATTTTTCCACAAGCCGCACATTCGTGATCTGCATGCCGCGATCAACTGCCTTCAACATGTCATATATCGTCAAGCAGGCGATGGAACAGGCCGTGAGTGCTTCCATTTCAACGCCAGTCTTGCCCTCAACTTTCACCGTCGCTTCGACATCAATGTGTCCGGCTGAAAGCGTGAAATTCACACTCACTTTCGAAATCATCAAGGGATGACACAATGGTATCAGATCAGATGTCTTTTTCGCCGCCATGATGCCCGCGATGCGCGCCGTCGCCAGTACATCGCCCTTTTTCGCAGTGCCATCACGGATGATGGTGATGGTATCGGCCGAAGCGATGACCCTGCCTTTTGCCGTAGCCGAACGTGTCGTCACCTCCTTCGACGAGACATCCACCATATGGGCCTCACCCCTGTCGTTCAGATGGCTGAGTTTGTTCATGGTTTCTTCAAAATCTCCCGCGTTGCCAAAGCCACATCCGACTGCCGCATCAGGCTTTCCCCGATCAGAAACGTGTGCGCCCGCGCACGTTCGAGGCGCGCCAAATCCGCTGCAACAAACAGCCCACTTTCAGCAACGATCATGCGGTCACTTGGAATCAGGGGGACCAAACGTTCAGTGGTTGCCAGAGAAACGTCAAACGTGTGTAAATTACGATTATTGACGCCAATCATAGCAGACTTCATGCCAAGCGCCCGCTCCAGTTCCGCCTCATCATGCACTTCAATCAACACATCCATGCCATAGTGAAAAGCTGCGGCTTCAAGCTCCGAGGCCAATCGATCTTCAATCATGGCCATGATGATCAAAATGCAATCGGCCCCCCACGCCCGCGCCTCCGTGACTTGATAGCTATCGAGCATGAAATCTTTGCGCAAAGCGGGCAGGGCGCAGGCCTTGCGCGCCTCCGTCAAGTATTGGGGCGCTCCTTGAAAACTTGGGCTATCAGTCAACACTGACAAGCAAGCAGCCCCACCAGCTTCGTAAGCTTGGGCCAGAGCAGGCGGGTGAAAATCCGCCCGGATCAACCCTTTGGAAGGCGAGGCCTTTTTAATCTCTGCAATCAACGCCCATTGGCCAGCCGCGTGCTTGGCTTCGAGCGCCCGCTTGAACCCTCGTACTGGTCGTTGTGACCGCGCATGCACGTCCAATGACGACGGCGGCATTGCCAGTTTTGCAGCGGCAACTTCATCGCGCTTGTAAGCTGCAATTTTATCAAGGATCGTTGCCATCAGCTGTTTGAAACCTCGACCAGATGCTTCAAACTCTTTGCTGCGGCTCCTGATGCAATTGCTGCACGGGCCGTAACAATGCCTTCTTTAAGAGTTTTGGCTTTGCCTGCAACAACCACCGCAGCACCTGCTGTCATGACAGCAGCATCAGCGAACGCTGAGGGCACGCCGTCAAGAACGGCTTTCAAGGCAACGGCGTTTTCGGCGGCGTCGCCCCCGTTCAATTCCTCGGGCTTTGAGCGCACAATGCCAACGGACTCCGGTGTGAAATTGAATTCCCGCACAACGCCTTCTTTCAGTTCCGCGATCCATGTTGTGCCGGTTGGAATAATCTCGTCCACACCGCCCTTGCCATGGCAAATCCAGCACGCTTCGCTTCCCAGAGACTTCAGAACCTGCGCGAAGGGTTCCAACCAAGCCTTTGAATAAACACCCGTAATTTGACGTTTAACGCCAGCAGGATTTGACAGGGGCCCAAGCAGATTGAAAATCGTGCGTGTGCCAAGTTCAACCCGGGTAGGGCCAACGTGCTTCATGGAAGCATGGTGTTGCGGCGCAAACATAAAGCCCACTCCAGCTTCAGCAATGCACTTTGAAATCAACTCAGGGGCGATGTCCAACTTGACGCCAAGTGCCATCAACACATCAGCTGAGCCGGATTTGGATGTCAGGGCACGGTTGCCGTGCTTGGCCACCTTCAAGCCAGCACCCGCAGCGACAAAAGCAGCGCAGGTTGAGATATTGAAGGAACCCGATGAATCACCACCGGTTCCCACAATATCTATGGCATCGGTAGGTGCTTCTACCCGCAGCATCTTTTCACGCATGACGGTGACGGCGCCCGAAATCTCATCAACCGTTTCACCGCGCACCCGCAGCGCCATGAGGAAAGCTCCGATTTGCGACGGTGTAGCCTCGCCTGACATCAAAACATTAAATGCCGCAACAGCTTCTTCTCGGCCCAAGGATTTGCCTTCGGCCACCTTGGCAATCAGAGGCTTCAACCCGCTCATTTCTTTACCCCTGCAAGATCCAGAAAATTCTTGAGAATGGCATGCCCATGTTCCGACGCGATGCTTTCGGGGTGAAACTGCACGCCATGCACATTCAAATGCTTATGTTGTAACCCCATGATCAAACCATCTGTTTCCGCTGTCATTTCAAGCTCTGCCGGAAGTGTTGCTCTGTCAACCACCAGCGAATGATAGCGGGTTGCGGAAAAACCTTGTGGCAAATTGGCAAACACGCCTTTCGAAGTGTGTCGCACAGCCGAAACCTTGCCATGCATTTGCGTGGGCGCGCGCACTACATCCCCGCCAAAAGCTTCGCCCATGGCTTGCAAGCCCAAACACACACCAAACAGTGGTATTTTGCCCGCAGCTTCTTTCACCAAATCAACAATGATCCCGGCTTGGCGTGGCGTGCCGGGTCCCGGAGAAATGACAATCGCTTCAGGCCGCGCCGACATCACTTGCCCCACAGAAATCTTGTCGTTGCGGTGAACCACTGTTTCAGCACCAAGATCACCGAGGAAATGATAAAGATTCCACGTAAAGCTGTCGTAGTTGTCGATGAGGATGATCATTGTCCCCTCCCGGCGCGACCGGCAAAGCGCACAGCTTCTTCAGCAGCGCGGAACAACGCCTTGGCTTTGTTGATGCATTCTTGATGTTCATTTTCAGGCACGGAATCTGCCACGACCCCGGCACCGGCCTGCACATACATTTTCCCGTCTTTGACAATCGCAGTGCGCAGCACAATGCAGGTATCCATTTCACCATCAGCGGAAAAATACCCCACACACCCCGCATAAACGCCGCGCTTGTGGTTTTCCAATTCATCGATGATTTGCATGGCACGAACCTTGGGCGCACCAGAAACCGTACCCGCCGGAAACCCTGCCACCAACGCATCAATCACGTCATGCTTTTTGTCCAACCGACCTTCAACGTTGGAAACGATGTGCATCACCTGACTGTAATATTCGAGTATGAATTTGTCCGTGACTTTGATTGAGCCTATCTCTGCAACCCGTCCCACATCATTGCGCCCTAAATCCAGCAGCATCAAATGCTCGGCCAGTTCCTTGGGGTCCGCCAACAGCTCATCAGCAAGCGCCTTGTCTTCTGTCAATGTTGCCCCGCGTGGCCGCGTACCGGCAATAGGGCGTATCGACACCTTGCCATCCCGCACGCGCACCAGAATTTCGGGGCTCGACCCCACCACCGCAAAGCTATCAAAATTCAGATAATACAAAAATGGCGAAGGATTAACGCGTCGCAACGACCGATAAAGCGCGAAGGGTGGCAGTGTAAACTCGGTTTCAAATCGCTGCGACAACACCACCTGAAAGATGTCACCCGCTGCAATGTATTCCTTCGCCTGCAACACCATTGCTTTGTAGTCATCAGGCGACGTGTTGGAAATCTGCGGTTTCATGGGAAGTGTATCAGCTTCGCGCAGCGCCATATCCAGCGGGCGGTCAAGTGCATCAACCACTTCCGAAATGCGCTCATTTGCGCGCAAGAAAGCCGCCTTGGCGGTGGTGCCTTTTTGCACGTAAACCGGCGAAGTAATCGTGACTTCATCCCTGACGCTATCAAATATTGCCATCACAGTCGGACGGATCATGATCCCATCCGGCAAACCCAGAACATCGGGGTTCTGATCCGGCAATTCTTCCATCCAGCGGACTGCGTCGTAACCCAGGTAACCAAACACACCAGCCGCCATCGGCGGGGCATCTTCATTCAACTTGATCTTGCTTTCTGCCAGCAAACTTCGCAGCGCCGCCAGGGGCTCCATGTCAACCGTTTCAAAAGGTCCTTCGCTCGCCGTCAACGCCTTGCGGTTGATTGAAACCGCGTTGCCTTCAACCTTCCAAATCAAATCAGGGTGTAAACCGATAATGGAATAGCGCCCGCGAACTGCGCCGCCTTCTACTGATTCCAGCAGGAACGAATAACGGGCATTGCGGGACAGTTTGAGCATCGCTGAAACAGGTGTTTCAAGATCGGCAACGAGGCGGTGGAAAACGATTTGCGGTTCTCCACGCTCGTAAGCAGCGGCAAACGCATCATAGTCGGGGCTGAATATCATAGTCTTGGTCCTGAAGAGGGGAACGAAAGATCATTGCGTCGTGGTGGTACCGCTGATCTGTCGCCAAAGCTCCTCATTCACTGTAACCGTTGTACCTGCGCGGGCAGACTTCAAATAGGAATCCAGAAGGTCGCTGCCCAGTCCGCGTTTGGCCACGTCGCCCACTTCCTTTGCGGAAACTGATGCCATGCCTTGCGGAATATTCACTTTTGTAACTTCTATGATGCGGGCCGACTTGCCATCGCCTTCCAACGCCCATGTCAAAGCTTTTTCACCAACACTGAACAACGCCAATGTGGCTACGCCGTCAAACTCTTCCGACGTGTTATTGCGCTTGATGGCTGAAACCGTCTTGATGGCAGCTCCCAACTCACCGGCAATGCTTTCAAGCCGCGACGAAGCACCGGCTTTGTCGACGATTGCCTTGGCTTTGTCGCCTGCAAGTGTGCGCAACTTCGCTGCGGTCCAATCAGCTTTTACAGCGTCTTTCACGTCGGCAATGGGCTTCACAGATGATGGCTTGATTTCGCGGACCTCAAGCCAGACATACCCTTCGCCCACAGTCAGCGCATCAACTTCAACGCCCACATCATTTGCAAAAATCGATTTCAGAACTTCATCTTTATTGGGCAGGGATACGGGTTGGCCTGACTTATCTACACCAGCCGAACTGATCGCTGGAACAACAATCAAAGCAACACCGGTTTTCGTCGCAATGTCTTCGAACTTGGTTTGTTGCGAACGCTCTTCCTCGATAGCCTCATAAACCGATTGAATTTCTTCACGGGCCTTTTCAAGCTGCAACCGCTCTTTCAGAACTGCTTTCAATTCGTCGAGCGTAGGCTGCTTCGCCGGCACCACTTTGGCCGCTTTCAGCAAAGCTGTATTCAAGCTTCCAACAACAGGAGCACTCAATGTGCCTTCCTTCAAGGCAAATGCGGCCGCGCCAATTTTCTCGTCCAGAAAGTCACCAATCAATTTTCCGGAGAAGGTGATGTCTTTTTCTTTCTGACCTAACTCCGCTGCTACTTTAACGATATCTTCGCCTGCTTCAATTCTGCTGCGGGCTTTCTCAGCCGCAGCCACATCTGGAAACGACAGTTGGAGAATATCCCGGCGTTCCGGTTCGTAGTATTCCACCTTGAACGTGTTGTAAGCGTCGGAAATCTCTTGCTCAGTGATCTGGATTTTTGAGGCCATGTCGCTGGGTTCAACCTTCATGACCACAACGGAACGATATTCAGGTGCTGTGTAGGCAGCAGGCGTGGCCTCATATTGCTTCTGCAAATCAGCTTCGGTCGGCTGGGGCACATCAGCTTCACTGACGGTGAAAGACACATAGCGTCCGTCCCGGGTTTCATCGCGGTAGCGCGTCAAAGCACTGAGCATGGTGCGTGGCAGTGTAATATTGCCATCGGCGACACTTGACAGTGATGTGCGCAACAAGGTTTCTTTTTCAGATTGAACATAACCCTCTTCAGTCATGCCATTTTGTTGCAGCAAGTTGCGAAAACGGGCCACATCAAATGCCCCTTTCGTATCCTGGAAAATCTTTTGCTTTTGAATACTGGTGGCAACAGCCTGGTCTGACACGGCAATACCCAGACGGCTGCCTTGAGCGTCGAGCGAGGCTTGCGCGATCATGCGATCAAGCACTTGCCGGTCAAGACCCAGCTTGCGCGCGTCCTCCAATGTCAATGTCGTTCCGGTTTGATTTTTAAACTGTTGGATCGACAGGTTCAAATCGCGCCGGAACGTCTCGCTGGATATTTTCTGCTCGCCCACCGTCACAAGATCCGCATTCTGGAAACCACGAAACACGTCGGTAATGCCCCAAACTGCAAAACTCGCGATCAAGAGTCCAAGTAACACTTTTGCCACCCAACCCTTGGCACCCTGTCGCAAAGCTTCCATCATCGTCGTCACGTCCTTCAAAATCTGAAAGCGCCACTGGCACTAGTCCGCGGCGCACACTGCTTTGGTCTATCATAGAAAGCCGAAGCCTTGCCTGCAAGCTATGGATTATCAGCAATTTTCCGCTTGAGGTGCGTTACTCAACGAGGCTATGTCACGGCGTCAGACACAACTTTGAAACAGCAGGCCAAACAATGATAAAACCACTCGTCGCCGGAAACTGGAAAATGAACGGCAACACCGCCATGCTGCGCGAGCCCCGATTGCTGGCCGCCATGATGCGTGACGTCAAAACCAAATGCGACATTCTCGTGTGCCCACCTGCCATTTTGACACGCCGCATCAAAGGCGTCCTCAGCGGTTCAAAAATCAGGGTTGGCGGCCAGGATTGTCATGCTGCCGCTTCAGGCGCCCACACCGGCGACATTTCAGCTGAAATGTTGAAAGATGCAGGTGCCACCTATGTCATCGTCGGCCATTCTGAACGTCGCACCAACCACAAGGAAACCGACGCAACGGTTGCCGCCAAAGCCAAGGCCGCCCATCGCGCAGGGCTGATCGCCATCATTTGTATCGGGGAAACGCTGGATCAGCGCAAAGGCGGCCAGACGCTGAGCGTCCTGTCCGAACAACTTAAAGGCTCCATCCCCGAAGGATCAACCGCAACCAATACCGTCATTGCCTATGAACCCGTGTGGGCCATTGGCACAGGATTGACAGCATCAACAGCCGAAGTAGCCGAAGCCCACGCGCACGTGCGCGGCGACATTGGCAAGATCATGGGCAATGAGGGCCCGAAAACCCGCATTCTCTACGGCGGTTCGGTAAAACCCTCAAACGCCGTCGAACTGATGGGGGCCGCCAATGTGAACGGCGCACTCGTCGGCGGTGCCAGCCTGAAAGCCGCTGATTTTATTGGCATCATCAAGGCCTATATCTAAAACTTGTCTGCGGGTTGCGGCAGACCTATTTAAGGTCTAAAGCGCCCGCAACCGATTGTATGGAAGTCACATGGAAAACATTGTTCTCGTCATTCACTTGCTTGTGGCCGTCGTTCTGATTGGTGCCATTTTGTTGCAACGCTCTGAAGGTGGTGCGCTGGGCATTGGCGGCTCTGGTGGTGGCGGCGGCAATTTGTTTACCGCCCGCGGTGTTGGCAACGGTCTCACCCGTTTGACCGCCATTTTGGCCGTGTGTTTCTTTATCACGTCGATCGCCCTGACCATTATGGCCACCCGGTCCGGCACCAACAAGTCGGTTTTTGACACAGCTCCCGCAGCAAACGGTGCAGCACCTGCCGGTCAGGCGCCAGCCACCAAAGGCGTGCTGCCCAATCTCGGCCAGCAAAAGCCTGCCGAACCTGCGGCACCGGTCAACTAATAGCCTCCGTCCACAGCCGATTTTAACGAAGCAAATTAAAAGCTTCGAATCGGCAGTGGGCTTGGTCTAAGCAGGTCTCCCATGGCGCGATATATCTTCATTACCGGCGGCGTGGTGTCTTCCCTTGGCAAAGGCCTGGCTGCCGCTGCCCTGGCTGCAGTCCTGCAATCGCGTGGCTTCAAGGTCCGGATCCGCAAACTCGACCCCTACTTGAACGTCGACCCGGGCACCATGAGCCCGTATCAACACGGCGAAGTCTTCGTCACGGACGATGGCGCAGAAACCGATCTTGATCTCGGCCACTACGAACGTTTCACCGGTCGTCATGCCACCAAGGATGACAACATCACCACCGGACGCATCTATCAGGACATCATCGCCAAAGAACGGCGCGGCGATTTTTTGGGCGGCACCGTTCAAGTCATTCCCCACGTCACCGATGCGATTAAAGACTTCATCAAATCCGGCAATGACCCATTTGATTTTGTGCTGGTCGAAATTGGCGGCACTGTGGGCGACATTGAAGGCCTGCCCTTCCTCGAAGCCATCCGCCAGTTCGGCCAGGAACAACCCCGCGGCTCCTGCATTTTCATCCACCTCACATTGCTGCCGTGGATTCCCACAGCAGGCGAACTCAAAACCAAGCCGACGCAGCACTCGGTGAAGGAACTGCGTTCTATCGGTATCCAGCCCGATATTCTGCTCTGCCGTGCCGACCGCGAAATCCCGCTGAATGAACGGAAGAAGATTGCGCTGTTCTGCAACGTCCGCCCTTCAGCCGTCATTCAAGCCCTCGACGTCGCATCAATTTACGATGTACCCCGCGCCTACCATGCAGAAGGACTGGACCAGGAAGTGCTGGACGCATTTGGCATCACCAACGCCAAGGCCCCTGATCTGACCGTCTGGGACGACATCATGCGCCGCATCACCCAGCCCGAGGGCGAAGTGAACATCGCAGTGGTTGGCAAATACACAGGGCTTCTTGACGCTTATAAATCCCTGAAAGAAGCCCTCATTCACGGCGGCATTGCCAACAATGTGAAGGTCAATCTGCAGTGGATTGAAGCGGAGGTCTTTGAAAACGAGGATCCGGCCCCATTCCTCGAAAATGTTCACGGCATCATGGTACCCGGCGGCTTTGGCGAGCGCGGAGCCGAAGGTAAGATCAAAGCCGCAACTTTCGCCCGCACCCGTAACGTGCCGTACTTTGGCATATGCTTTGGCATGCAGATGGCCTGCATCGAAGCGGCACGAAACCTTTGCGGCATCACGGATGCAAGCTCTACGGAATTTGGCGAAACCAACCAACCTGTCGTCGGTACCATGAAAGAGTGGATGAAGGGCAACGAGCTTGAAATCCGTGCCTCAGGTGGCGATTTGGGCGGCACCATGCGTCTCGGTGCGTTCAACGCCACGCTGGCAAAAGGCAGCCACATCGCCAACATTTATGGTGATACGGAAATCTCAGAACGCCATCGCCACCGTTATGAAGTGAACACAGCCTACCGCCCGCAACTTGAAAAAGCTGGCCTTAAATTCGCAGGCATGTCGCCGGACGGTTTGCTGCCTGAAACCGTCGAATACCCTAACCACCCCTGGTTCATCGGCGTGCAATACCACCCCGAACTCAAATCCAAACCCTTTGAGCCGCACCCCCTGTTTGCCTCATTCATCGAAGCGGCAGTCGTGCAGAGCCGCCTCGTGTGACTCTACAGCGGCACATGGCCTGCATCGTAGCAGCAGTCTTGCTGCTTCTGGGCAGCCTCGTGCCAGCCCTTGCTTATGATGAGTTGAAACTCCGCGATGCCGAGCGCATGGCAACGTTGCTGCAGGCCCAACTGCGAAGTGTCTCCAACCGTCTCAACAACACTGCTCTGCAAGACGACGCATTGGCAGCCCAACGCCCGGTGCTGGAAAAGCTCCGGGCCGCCGCCAAAACCGGTTCCGACAATGCAGCTGGTCCATTATCGGAAATAGCAACGCAAGTCGAAGGACTGGGCCCGGCCCCTGCTGCAGGCACTGAAGAAGCACCGGTCATTGCGACGCAGCGCAAAGAACTGAACGCGCAACTGGTCAGAGCAACGGCTGCTCAGAAGCAGTTTACATTGGTGGGGCTTGAAGCTGATCAGGCTCTGTCGCGCCTGACCACTTTGCAACGCACCCAATTTTTGCAACGCGTGTTCAAGGCTGACAAATCCGTGTTGAACCCCACGCTGTGGGGCAGCACCGTTGATGGCGCTTCGATTTTGCTGCAGCGCTTAAGCAATCAATTCAAACAAGGCATGCTTCAGGCCGAAGGACGCACGCAGTACACGGGCTTTCTGTTGTTTCCCATTGGCCTGATTTCGCTGGGTGTCTTGTTTTTCCGCATCATGCCAAACCTGCTGGCCCGTTTTGGCTATGGCGACACGCCTTTGGCCGAAGATCCCGCGGACGGCTTGCAGAAACTGTGGCGCGTGATCTGGAGTTACATCAGGTATGTCGCAATCGGAGCCGTGACACTTTTTTTAATCGGCGCAACGCTGGATACGGCAGGCATTCTGACCCCGCCCATCGACAATTTGATGAGTGTGATCCTGGGCGCCATATTGCCTGCATTCTTTGCGACTGGGCTGATGTATTATGTGGCCTCTCCGCGAAACAACTTTTGGCGACTTGTCGCCGTTGACAGTGCAGCTGCGCGCACATTGGTGTTTCTGGTTTTCCTCGCCTACGTTTTCTACGGCTTTGGGGAGCAGATTTCGTCTTTTGCATCCTCCATCAATTTGCCGGTCAGTTTTGCCGTCGGCCAATCCGCATTTACCTCTCTGGTATTGATTGCGCTGATCGCTATCGGCCTCACCATTGTGCGCAGGCAAGCCATGAAAGGTCTGGCAGGCGAGGGGTCAACCTACTTCCTCGTCTGGTTCATGAACTTCATGCCGCTGTGGTGGGCATTGCTGACGGTTGCCACATTTGCACTTCTATTGGGCTTCATCGCACTTTCCTATTTTATTGCAGGCAATCTGCTGGACACGGCAATGTTGGCAGTCGGGATGGGCATCATGCATGCTTTTACCGATGCACTTGCTGCGGCATTGGTCAATCCACTCACCACAGCCGGACGCTTTGTCAGGCGCTTCACCCAGTGGAGTGAGCAGAGCATTCAACGTTTGGTATTGGTGTTGCGCACCATCGCCGATGCGGTTTTGGTAATTGTCACGGTCATGGCCTTGGTGGCCCTGTGGACCGTTGTACTTTTTGATCTGTCAGGGTTCTTCGGGTCAGTCAGCGAAGGCTTCCGTATCGGCAACATTTCGCTTTCACCCAAGGCCATTGCCATTGCCCTTGCGGTATTGGTCATCGGCATTACCGCCACCCGTTACTTCACCCACTGGCTTGAACGGCGCGTCTTGTCAGAAACCCAACTCGACAAGGGTGTGCGGGATTCGCTGCGTGCAGCAACTGGTTACGCGGGCTACAGTTTGGCCGCCGCCTTCGCTTTGACTGCCGCAGGGCTTGATTTTTCCAGCCTTGCACTTGTTGCTGGTGCTCTTGGCGTTGGTATCGGTTTTGGACTTCAATCCATCGTCAACAACTTCGTCTCCGGCCTCATTCTTTTGGCCGAGCGCCCGGTGCGCGTGGGGGACTGGGTAGTCACCAATGCAGGCGAGGGCATCGTCAAAAAAATCAACGTGAGATCAACCGAAATCGAAACCTTTGACAACTGCACCATCATTGTGCCGAATTCGAATTTGATTTCGGAAGCTGTTCGCAATTGGACCCACCGCGACAGTGTCGGGCGTTTTGCGGTCAATATCGTGTTTGCACACACCAGCGACGCCGAAAGCATTAGCAAAACACTCATGAACATCATCCAGTCCCACCCCAAGGTCATGCGCCATCCCCAGCCTTTGGTGCAGCTCTCAAAAATCACGCCACTTGGATTTGAATTCGACATTCGCGGCCACATACAGGACGTGTTTGAAGCAGCACAGGTCGCCAGTGACATTCGCTTGGAAATCGCAAAGCAATTGCCCGACAGCTGGCTATCTTCAACCCTTCCACCCAGAGCACCTGAACCAGCCCCTGTTGAGAAAGTGCGGAAAAAATGAACGAGGAAGCCAATTGGAAGCAGCGCTTGAGCAACGCCAACTTGCATCCGCTTCACAAGCTTCTGAACATCGAAATCGTAGCGTTGGGTGACGGCCATGCGGTCGTTCACAGCATGCCAGAGGCAAAGTTTGAAAACGTCATGGGCCGCATGCACGGCGGCTACATCGCGTCGATTTTGGATGCTGTCATGGGAAGCGCAGTCGCAACCAAGGTGCCAGGCGGATTGTCTTTCGGCACCGTCGATCTCAATGCAAAATATGTCCGGAAAATTGAAGTCGCAACGGGCAAGTTGATTGCCACGGCCAACGTCATTCACGCTGGCCGCTCACTCCTTACCGTCGAAGCCCGGGTTGCAGATGAAGCGGGCAAGCTTTATGCCCACGGTTCCGGCACCTTCATGGTCTATCCAAAACAATGAAACTCAACAGCACAGTCACAATTGGTGACGTCTCATTCGGCAATCATTTGCCCTTCAGTTTGATAGCGGGTCCGTGCCAGATGGAGTCGCGCGATCATGCCATGATGATGGCGTCACGCCTCAAAGATATCTGCGCACGTCTCAACATCGGGCTGATTTACAAATCCTCGTTCGACAAGGCGAACCGCACCAGCCTGAAAGGCACCCGCGGCTTGGGCCTCGAAAAGTCACTCGCGGTTTTCGCCGAAATCAAGTCCACCCTCGGTCTTTCAGTTCTGACGGACGTTCATGACGCTGCCCAATGCGGCGCGCTCGCACCTGTGATCGACGTTCTCCAAATTCCGGCCTTTCTCTGTCGCCAAACTGATTTGCTCATCGCGGCTGCCAAAACCAATCGCGTTGTCAATATCAAGAAAGGCCAATTCATGGCACCTTGGGACATGAAAAACGTTGCGGCAAAAGTGGTGGAAAGCGGCAACCCCAATGTCATGTTGACGGAACGCGGTGCCAGCTTTGGCTACAACACTCTGGTGTCTGATATGCGCAGCTTGCCAATCATGGCAGAAACGGGTGCACCCATCATCTTTGACGCCACACACTCCGTGCAGCAACCAGGCGGGCAGGGCACGTCTTCCGGTGGAGATCGCCGCATGGTGCCGGTGTTGTCCCGCGCGGCCATCGCCGTGGGCGTCGCAGGCGTATTCATCGAAACCCACCAAGACCCCGACAACGCCCCATCCGATGGCCCCAACATGGTACCGATTGATCAATTGGAACACCTGCTCGTGCAGTTGCAGAAGTTGGATATGATTACGAAGACCCTCATTCGTCCTGCGGACGGGTTCTCCCGCGAGCGGGAGAACTGAAATCCATCGTCACCTCTACCGCTTGCGGGAGAGGACGTCACCCGTAGCTTAAGCGAAGGGTGACAGGTGAGGGCCGTGTTTCACTGTTCCATTCGAGTCCCTGCGCTCTAGCTAAACGCGCGATACAACCCGATTGCAATCGCCATCATTCCAACCAACACTGTCAAAACACGGCTGGGCGAAATCCGTGCCAACCACCCCCCCGCGAGAGCAGCCGGCAGGCCGCCACACACCAGTCCTGCAACAGGGTAGGCCACCGAACGCCAATCGGTTCCACCTTCCCAATGACCAACATAAAACGCCACCGCGTAGGCAGAAAACACCGTGACGCTGACGGCGAATTCCGCAAAATTGCTGGAGCCAATGGCGTAGCGCGAGTTCACACCAGAACCCAAAAGGCTTGTGGTAACCACAGGCCCCCAACTGCCGCCAATGCCCTCAATCACGCCACCCACAAAGCCGATGAGACGCTTCCACGCTGCCGGCAACAACCGGGGGGTGGTACCTTTGACACCTCTCCAAATGATCAATCCACCCACGAAGAAAAGATAGGTTGTGACCAGTGTCGTGAGTGCATGCCCTTTGAGACTTGTGAGCAGCAACATGCCCAATGTTCCACCCAAAGTGCCAAAAACGGCCAGCGCCAGCACAAGACTCCAGTCGAGATTCTTGTTCAGGAAATGCGAGAAAGCAGCAGTGCCTGTTGTTGGAATCTTTGCGGCATTCACACTCGCAGAAACCAGGGCAGGGTGCACGCCTTGTGCCAACAATACCGACGCAGATATAATCCCGAAGCCAAGCCCCAAGGTACCATCAATCAACTGCGCTAAAAAACCGACCACAGCGAAGGTCCAGAATTCAGTCATATGCCTGCCTTTGTTGAGTCTTTTATTTCAAAGTCAAACGGCTGCCGCCTGGCGCGTTTCTGTACGGATGACTTCGCCATTGACGGAGAAGTGAATGCCGCATTCGGTCTTGTCGGAACCGGCCCAACGGCCAGCTCTTGGGTCATCGTCAGTCCCGCCTTGGACCGTGCAAGGCACGCAACCAATGGAACGAAAGCCTTGAAGTTTCAAGGGGTGCGAAGGCAAGTGGTGTGTGATCATGTAGTTGCTGAGATCAAGTGCGGTAAAACTGGCGAAGGGTTCCAGTTTCACCCTGCCGTCCTGCACGCTCACATATTGCAGGTCGCTGCGTGTCGCCCCATGAAAGCGCTTTCGCCCCGAAATGATAATGTCATAATCTGCAAAGGCTTTTTGCATCGGCACGGTTTTGCGGAAGTGGCAGCACAAGTCCTTGTCAAATGTGTTGAGAATGCCATCAGGGTCAACCCGTGCGATGTCATCCGCATCCGGATGAATATTCTGCAGGTTGGTCAGTCCAAGTTCGCGCACCAATTGGTCACGATAATGCAAGGTCTCGGGAAACAGTTTTTCAGTATCGAGAAACAACACAGGCAAATCCGGTGCAATTTCCGAAACCATATGCAGCAACACCGAAGACTCAGCACCGAAAGACGAAAGCAAAGCCACACGCCCCGGATGATGTTTCACCGCGGCATTGATCAGCTGACGACCTTCAAGCCCGGCATAGGACTCAACGATGTCATTCAGGTGTTTGTTATCCGGCATGGGGTTGTTCCTCCCATGCGGCAAAGCCTTGATGGCGTTGCGCCCACACTTCGCGCTCCGCACCCGCACGGTTGTAACCCATTTGATAGGTCAGCTGCATCTGTTGCGCCGCCTTTTGCCAATCCTCAATCGAGAACCGGTCCGTGACCTCAAAACTGTCAACGCCAACTTGCATCATGAATTGCAACTGATCGGGCAAGATATTTCCCGTCGCCCGCACTTCACCGCGATAACCATCAAGCCGCAACTGCCGCGCCTGACTGTATGAACGCCCATCGGTAAAGGCGGGGAAATTCACCACAACCAATGCCAGGCCCGAAAAATAGGGATGCAATGCTTTCTCATCCGAGTTGTTCGGAACAACCACACCCAGCAGGCCCGTATGCCGCGCCAGCGTGTCCCAATCTCTTTGCAAACGCTCGAGCGAAACAATCACCCGCGCACCATCTGCAATCACATCGTCATCGGCAACTGTGATCCACGCGTCCTGAATAAAACTGTTGTTCTTAAGCAGCGGCATAGAGTGCATCCTTGAAAGGTTGTGGTCCGACGCGCCGATAAGCGGCGAGGAATTCTTCGCCCGGCTGCCGCAGCGTCACATAGGTGTTCAGAATTTTTTCGATGGCATCCGGCACTTCATCAGCTGCAAAGCCGGGGCCTAAAATGCTGCCGATTGAAGCCTTGTCACCTGACGATCCGCCAAGCGTGATCTGGAAATATTCCTCGCCTTTTTTATCGAGACCCAGAATACCGATATGGCCGACATGGTGGTGCCCACAGGCATTGATGCAGCCCGAGATATTGATCTTCAACGGGCCATATTTCTCCTGTGTGTCGAGATCAGCAAACTTGCGCGAAATGGCTTGCGACACAGGGATGGCACGGGCCGTGGCGAGCGCACAATAATCGAGACCAGGGCACGCAATGATATCACCCAACAAACCATAATTTGCAGCAGACAGCCCAGCTTTCACCAGCTGTTCCCAAATTGTGAAAGCATCTTCCAGTTTCACATGTGGCAACACAATATTTTGCGCATGCGACACCCGCAGTTCATCATGAGAGTAGCGTTCAGCCAAATCTGCCATGACGCGCATTTGCTCGCCTGTCGCATCACCGGGAATGCCGCCTTCAGGCTTCAGTGAAATATTGACGATGGTGTAGCCATCAACAAGATGAGCAGCGAGATTGTTCTTGGCCCAGCGGGCAAAGTCCTTGTTCTTGAACTTTGCATCTTCAAAATGCGGCGCAAATCGCGACTGTTTTTCCAACGCGGGCAACGCGAAATATTTGGATATACGAGCCAACTCCCGCGCGTCCACCTCAGTGGTTTGTGCCGGGTGCCGCGCATACTCCGCTTCCACTTCTGCGCGGAATTTTTCTGCGCCCAATTCATGCACCAAAATCTTGATGCGCGCCTTGTACTTGTTATCGCGGCGGCCATAAAGGTTATACACCCGCATGATCGCTTCGATATAAGGGATCAGTTCAATTTCCGGCAGGAAATCCCGCACGGTGACGGCAATCATCGGCGTGCGGCCCTGGCCACCACCCACCATCACTTCCCAGCCATTTTCACCCTTGGCATTCTTGTGCAAGCGCAGGCCGATGTCATGCACCCGCACAGCAGCGCGGTCATGCGGCGCTCCCGTCACAGCAATTTTAAATTTGCGCGGCAAGAACGAGAATTCCGGATGAAGCGAAGACCACTGCCGCAGCAACTCGCCAATCGGGCGAGGGTCGGCAATTTCGTCAGCAGCTGCACCCGCCCAATGGTCTGTCGTCACATTGCGAATGCAGTTGCCTGACGTCTGAATGCCATGCATTTCAACTTCGGCCAAAGCTTCCAAAATGTCAGCCGTGTCCTCAAGCTTGATCCAGTTATATTGAATGTTCTGCCGCGTGGTGAAGTGACCATAGCCACGGTCCCACTTGTCAGCGATATAGGCCAGGCGGCGCATTTGCTTTGATGACAACGTGCCATAGGGAATGGCGACCCGCAGCATGTAAGCATGCAGCTGCAAATACAAACCATTCATCAGGCGAAGCGGACGAAACTCTTCTTCCGTCAACTCACCGGACAAGCGCCGATTGGCCTGGTCGCGGAATTGCGCCGTGCGTTGCTGCACAAAGCTATGGTCGAATTCATCGTAGCGATACATGTTATGCGTCCACAGCAGCGAATGCGCCTGCCGTGCCTTCTGCTTGTTTGCCGAGATCGGTGCGCACACTTGGTCCAAGCGTGCGGATGCGTTCGCGGATGTGCGACGCCTTTATTTTTCCATCAACGCGGGTTGCGTCGAACAGATAAGCCCCCGTCACCAACGTGGCTTTCTCATCAGCCTTGGCGCGCGCTTCCAATGCAGCGGTGGCTTGCGGCTCCTGCACCAAGACGGCGTTGTCGATGGCCAAATCCCATGCGCCAGAGCGGGTAAGAAACACCACATCTCCATCGCGCAAACGGTTTGCGGTCATCACCTGACCTTTTTCTTCTGTGCTCATGATACGGCTCTCAAAGCTGCAAGTTGAATGTCTTCGCGAATGGGGAAAGGCACCACATCTGCTGATGACTTGGCTTGGTTAAGTCCCACATAAATAAGTGCAGGGCCTTGTAACCCCGCACGCTGCACGGTGTCCCACAAGTTTCCGACAGTCGCATGAAGGACGCGCTCATCTTTACGCGTTCCATTTTCAACCAGTGTCACAGGTGTGGACGGGTTCATGCCGGCATCCAACAACTGAGCCGAAATTGTGCCCGCTGCATGCACACCCATGTAAATTGCCAGCACTTGTCCGGGCTTGGCGAGTGCTTGCCAGTCCTGATCAGCAATGCCGGTTTCACTCGAAGCGGTAAGTAACGTAATCGAACGGTTCTGCCCACGCTGCGTCAGTGGTGCCTTCAATGATGCAGCACAACCCAATGCCGCCGTAATGCCCGGCACCACGTCAACCGGAATGCCTGCGGCTTCAAGCGCCGCCTGCTCTTCACCACCGCGGCCAAACACATAAGGGTCTCCGCCTTTGAGGCGCACAACGCGCAAACCTTTCTTGGCTTCAGCAATGATGATGTCATTGATTTCGGATTGCTTGGGTGAAGCCACAAATGGCGTCTTTCCAACGGGAATGCGAACCGCATCGCGTCGCGACATTTCCAAAACCTCAGCCGAAACCAAACGGTCATAAATAATCACGTCAGCTTCCATCAGTTTGCGCTGCGCTTTCAGCGTCAACAATTCAGGGTCACCGGGGCCAGCACCGACAAGCGATACACGCCCCGTGTTGCCCGACAACGCATCCGTCACTGCATCATGCACCGTGGCGTGAAAACTCAATTCATCACCCGCAATGAACGCATCACGCGGGCTGCCGAAAAAGAACTGCTGCCAAAACGCACGACGACGATTGCCATGTGGAATGTGCCGCGCCACGCGCTCCCGCAAAGTCTGTGCATGGGCCGCGAGGCCACCCAACTTATCCGGCAGCATCGCATCTATTTTCGCGCGAATGCCTTGGCCCAATACTGGCGCTGTGCCTTCCGTGCCAATGGCCACGACAACCGGGTCACGATCCACAATTGATGGCACAATGAAAGTTGAAATCTCCGCTTCATCAACAGCATTGATCTGAATGCCGCGCGCCTTCGCATCCGCACTCACTTGCGCGTTCAATTCAGCTTCTGCCGAATAGACCAGAGTGGCACCGTCCAACAGCGCGGCCTTGTAATGTGTCGCTAACCAATTGACGCGCCCATTGGCTTTCAATTCGTCATGAAGCTCAGGCGCGATCACATCAATCTTGGCATCGGTCTTCAACAGCAACCGGATTTTCCGCAAGGCTTCTTCCCCGCCGCCCACCACCACAACGCGGGCGTTTTGCAGGTCTACAAATATCGGAAAATAGCGCATTGCAGTGTTCTCCATTCCAAACGGGACTTGCCCGTGTTCGTTAATGCGTCCAGTATGAGCGCTCGGCCCTCACGCCGCATTGACCATTTTCTCGATTTTGATTGATTTTCCAGCCAATTCAGCTGAAAAATCAGGCAAACAGAGTGACGATCAAGCACTGTTCGTAATAACGAACACCAGTTCTACATAAGGAATACGTGAATGTCAACGCGGCGCGGCAAAAAACCAACCACCCCCATCGACGATGTGGAGGGACAAGCCCTGGGTGCCACCATCATGCGCCTGCGCAAGGCCTATAACATGTCGCTGGGTGAACTTTCCGAACAGTCGGGTGTTGCCAAATCAATAATTTCACAAATTGAACGGAATGAAACCAACCCCACAATTTCCACGGTCTCGCGCTTGTCGAAAGCCTTGGACACCACCATCGACGAGGTGCTGCGCGGCGAGGCCAAATCCCTGTTCATTGAACACCAAAGCAAATCAGGCGTGCCCATATTAGAAAGCCAGGACGGCTTATGCCGCCTCGCCATTGCCGGTCCCTTAAACCTTGTCGACGTCTTCCAATGGTACGACTTCCAAGCCCAGAAATCCGGCGTACTGGAATCCAACCCGCACCCACCCGGAACCGTCGAGCATCTCTATGTGGTCAAAGGCGAACTCGAAGTCACCACAGGCGGCGAAACCAAAACTGTCAAACAAGGCGAAACCCTAAGGTTCAAAGCCGACCTTCCGCACAAGATTGTAAACGTCGGAGCAGGGGAGGCCCATGCGGTGATGATGCTGGCGCTGCGGCAGTTTGGAGTAACCTAAATTCTCTCCCCGCCCTCGAGGGCGGGGTGGACCGCTCAAGCGCGCAGCGCAGCGGGACGGGGC
>JANOPL010000118.1:0-4736 GCA_031421835.1 Hyphomicrobiales bacterium
CAAAGAAAAAAGTCAATCGTCGTTCTCAAAACCGGCAAATCTGAACAAGGGGCAAAAGTCGCCCTCAGCCACACATCATCTTTGGCGGGGGCCGACAGCATGTATGACGCGCTGTTCAAGCGCCACGGCGTGGCCCGCGCCTACAGCATCACTTCTTTTGTTGAAACCTTGAAGTTCCTGCACCTCGGCACAATCAGCGGCAACACAGTCGTCTCGCTTTCCTGCTCCGGTGGCGAGGCAGCTTTGACGGCAGACCTCGCCATGAATCGTGGTGTGACTTTCCCCAATTTCGACACAGCCACCGCAGCCCGCGTGCGCGAAACGCTGTCCGAACTTGTCACCGTTTCAAACCCGCTCGATTATCACACCTTCATCTGGAATCAGCAGGAGGCGATGACCAACACCTTTACCGCCACACTGTCGGGCGGTTTTGATGTGGCCATGCTGATCCTCGATGCGCCGCCGCCGCCTCTGAATGCCACAGCCTGGCATGTTGCGGCCCGCGCCTTTGTCAAAGCCGCACATGCAAACAATGCGCGAGCTGCAATCGTCGCCACACTGCCCGAATGCATGCCGCTTGATCTTGCCGATGAACTGATGGCCGCAGGCGTTGCACCCATGTTGGGGCTGGACGATGCGCTGACGGCATTTGAAAATGCGGCACAGGTCGGTGCAGCGCAACTGGATCAGTCAAAGCGGCCCGCGCTTGCACAACCCGTTTTGAAATCTGGCCAATCCCACGTCTTGAGCGAGCGCGACGCCAAAGAACTGCTGGCAAAATTTGGTTTGACCATTCCCCAAGGCCGCACCGGCAAAATCTCCGAAGCCGCCAAAACGGCCGAAGCCATTGGATTCCCGGTCACCCTCAAAATATCATCCAGCGCCATAGCCCACAAAACCGAGGCAGGCGGCGTTGCCCTCAACCTCAAATCATATGCAGACGTTGAAGCCGCAGCCCAGCGCATGACCAAACTCGGCGACGAAGTGCTTGTCGAACAAATGATAACAGGAGCCGTCGCCGAACTCATCATCGGCGTCACCCGCGACCCGCAATTTGGTTTGGGCCTCGTCATCGGTGCAGGCGGTGTACTCACCGAACTGCTGAAAGACTCAACCACCCTGCTGCTGCCTTGCACCCGCACCGAAATCGAAACTGCGCTCAAATCCCTCAAAGTCTGGAAACTCGTCGAAGGCTTCCGCAACAAATCCGGCGACGCCGAAGCCGCTATCGCCGCCATCCAATCCGTTGCACGCTTTGCGGACGCCCACAGTGACACGCTGGAAGAACTCGACGTCAATCCGCTACTGGTGTTACCAAAGAGTGCGGTTGCCGTGGATGCGCTTGTAAGGATCCGCTTATAGGCATATGTTGATTCAAGGAAAGGATTGCACATGAAACGCACATTCTACGTCAAGGCACTCTGGGATGATGAGGTCAATGTTTGGTATTCCGAAAGCGATATTTTCGGTTTGCACATCGAAACCAAAACACTCGATGAATTCGAAGAAGTGATGAATGAATTTGCGGCAGAGCTAATTGTAGCTAACCATATGTCTGCCGAGGATTTGGCACAAAATTCAATAAAAGACCTGTTGCCCACAGTAATCTGGCAACGTCCAGTAGAAAATCTTGTTGCTGCTTGATGCCTGAAGGTTTCTATAAAGAGCTCACAAAAGAAATCAAATCAATGGGTTACGAATTATCTAAAGGCGGAAAAGAATCGCATGAAAAATGGGTAAAAACAGGACGTCCTAAGCCCATAACTGTCCCGTTCAGTTTGAACAGCCGTCACACCGCCAATGCAATTCTAAAAGATGCCGGCAGCAGCAAGAAGTTCTGATTGGTGACTCGTTTACTCAGAAACACAGCCATCGTTGCTGCGATAAAAGCTGTCGTAGAATTTGCCAACGCAAATTCCAAAACGCTAAAAGAACTCAGCATCAGCCTACTGTTGGTTCCTCAGAAAGATGCTTTGTTGGTCGACGCAATTAACATGACCCATTGACCGTATGAGAAAAAATTAACGCTATTGCTAGGATCAAAGCCAAACATGAAAATTATTACTCGAATTAACTTTCTAAGTGCCATTGTTATATGTCTATCTTTAAATGTTGCAGAGGCAAATGCCTACGGAAACTGCAGGGCAATTTACAAAAACATTTACCTGAAAGCGAAAAAATCCAAGGCATTTGCAATGTCGGAACCTTTAAGCAGTCTCAATTCGCGAACTGAAATTGCATGCGGCGCTAACACTGACAACAGCAGTCTAGCTGATGCAAAAAAGAGAGCGTTAAGAAACTGCAACGGTGTAAAAAAAGCGAAAACTGTGCCAGGGAAATGCCGAATTGTAGATTCAAAATAAAATGTCCCAACCCATCCACACCACCCGTAACGGTGCCGTCCTCGAAGTCACCATTGACCGCCCCAAGGCCAATGCCATTGATGCGGCAACGTCGCGCCTTATGGGCGACGTTTTCGCCGCCTTCCGCGATGACCCGGACTTACGGGTCGCCATTCTCACATCGACAGGCGAAAAGTTTTTCTGTCCCGGTTGGGACTTGAAAGCGGCGGCCCAAGGTGAAGCGCCGGATTCTGATTATGGTGTTGGCGGCTTTGGCGGCCTGCAGGAATTGAAGGGTCTCAACAAGCCCGTGATCTGTGCGGTAAACGGCCTCGCCTTTGGGGGTGGCTTTGAAATCATGATTGCCTGCGACATCATCATTGCCGCTGAACACGCAACCTTTGCCCTGCCCGAAATCAATTCCGGCACCGTTGCTGACGCTGCAACCATCAAGCTACCACGCTATATCCCTCATCATGTGGCCATGGAAATGTTGTTCACGGGTCGTCGCATCGACACCACAGAAGCCAAGCATTGGGGCATCATCAACGAAGTTGTGCCAGCTGCCGACCTGATGGCCCGCGCCCGGGCCTTGGCCGCGCAACTGGCCGAGGGGCCACCTCTTGTTTATGCCTGCATCAAGGAAATTGCGCGTGAAACGCAGCACCTTCCGGTCCAAAACGCATTTGACATGGTCACCAAGCGAAAGTTGGCGACGGTTGACAAACTTTACTCTTCAGACGATCAATTGGAAGGGGCTCGCGCCTTTGCAGAGAAGCGTAAGCCGATCTGGAAAGGCAAGTGAAAGTAACTTCCAGATGTTTATTCGCAGCGCGGCGCTCGCATTATCCCTGATCGCATTCTCATCCCACCTTATGGCAGAAGACTTGCCGTTGGGCTGCTACGTCAACTCTTATGACAAAGCCCATTTGGCCAAACACAAAAGTCAAAGAATCACATCGATAAAGATGCTGATCAAAGACGCGCGAAAATTAGAGAACTCGCAGGCTGCATTTCATGCGGAATTTGACGTGACATTGCGTGGGGAAGGCAAGACCAAGTGGGGCGATGTCGGACTTTGCAATGGCAAATCCGGCAATTGGAAATGTGGCATCGAGTGCGATGGCGGTGGTTTTGAACTTGCCGAAGACGCAAATGGGCTGACAGTCATTAACACACGTGGCTTTCGCGTCACCAAGGATGGTGGTTGTGGTGAGGTCACCGATTACATCGCTGCCGAACCCGGCAACCGCATGTTCAGGCTGTCAAAAGCCAAACTCTCCGCCTGTAAATAAAAACCCGCCCGCAATAGCAGCGAACGGGTGAAGTTAGTCACGCAATGGCGACTGAGGAAGTGAACTCAAATGCCCCAGAGGCGCGAAGACTTGCGCACATCAACATGGGTCTGTTCGAGAAAGCGAGTGGTTGCAACGTCAGCAACAAAAGCGTTGCGGACTGAGGCGGCGGCGCGGGCGAGGAACTTGTTCATGATGTCTTTACCTTTGTTAAATCTCTTTGATGATCATTAGATAGTGCATTGTGATTCAAAAGAAAAACGACTAATTCTATACTGATCTTCAACATTACCTTGAAGATCGACAAGGTTTAGCCATGATTGAGCATTTTCCCGGCCTTCGCACCCTCCGCGCCTTTGATGCGGCAGCGCGACATTTGAGCTTCACCCGCGCCTCCGAGGAAATGGGCGTTACCCCTGCGGCGATTTCAAACCAAATCGCGGAATTGGAAGACCAACTTGGCGTAACGTTGTTTATACGTACCAGCCGGTCCATGCGGTTGACACGCGAGGGCGAGATTTTGAGCCTTGCGGCTGGTGAATCGCTGGAAACGCTTGCCAAGGCCCTTCACCGCCTGAAACGATTGGAAAACCGCAACCAGATCCGTGTGTCGTCGACGCCATCAGTCGCAGCCAAATGGCTGGTGCCGCGTCTGGATGGCTTTCTCGAAGCTTTCCCGGGGGCTGACGTGCGCATCGACGTCTCGAACACCCTTGTGGATTTCGAACGCGACGATGTTGATGTCGCCATTCGCTTTGGTGCAGGAAAATACCCGGGGCTACGCGTCGATTTGCTGTTCAACGACACCCTGTCACCCGTATGCAGCCCATCGCTCATTACAAAGGAAAAGCCCTTGCAAGTTCCGAAGGATTTGCTGCGCCACACCCTTATTCATTTGGATTGGCAAGCCAGCGGTTCACCTTGGCCCAATTGGCGTATGTGGATGCAGGCGGCGGGCATCAAAGACTTTGACGAAAAGCGAGGGCTGCATTTCGGGCAAACCTCGTTAACCATCCAAGCCGCCATTGACGGGCAAGGTGTGGCTTTGGGTGATTCAAACCTTGTTGCCGATGACCTGGCGGCTGGCCGATTGGTCAAA
>JANOPL010000119.1:0-27407 GCA_031421835.1 Hyphomicrobiales bacterium
GTGATGCCCGTGACTTCGCAATTCTGGATGATATCAACGCCCATCGAATCAGCACCGCGTGCATAACCCCAGGCAATAGCGTCATGCCGCGCCGTGCCGCCCCGCGGCTGGTAGTAAGCGCCGAGTATGGGGTAGCGGCAATTCGGATCATCATTGATGATCGGCACAATCTCTTTCACTTCCTGCGGCGAAATCATCCGGCAGTCCAATCCCGCTAAACGATTCGCGTGTGCCGTGCGTTTGAAGGCGCGAAGCTCATGCTCGGTCTGGCACAGCATCAGCACGCCGCGCGGGGAAAACATGACGTTGTAGTTCAGTTCCTGGCTCAGGCCTTCGTAAAGCGAGCGCGCCAACTCGTAAATGGCGATGGATGCATCCTGCAGGTAATTTGAGCGGATGATAGTGGTATTGCGCCCCGTATTGCCGCCGCCCAGCCAGCCTTTTTCCAGAATGGCGATGTTTGTCATCTTGTGGTTTTTGGCGAGATAGTAAGCTGTTGCGAGACCATGACCACCGGCTCCGACAATCACCGCGTCATATTCAGCTTTTGGGTCAGGTGAGCGCCATGCCCGTTCCCAATCCTTATGGTAACCAAGTGCATTGCGGGCGAGGGAGAAAATGGAATAACGTTGAGACATGACCAAATCCATTGGGGTGACGGCCCTTCTATCAAACACCACAGCGACACTCCATGATTTTCCGACATGCAGGGCCGTCCATGCGACACTGCGCCATGGCGGCCTGAAGGCACCCAAACTCTATGTTAGCACGATGGCGAAAGCAGTTCTGACATGGTGATGTTCTGGGTTTTGGCTGGCTTGCTCAGCGCAGTGGTAGTCTTTGCCCTGTGGACTGCAAAAGTGCCATTTGGGTCAGCAGGGCCGGGGCGCAGTGAAGGCGCACTCGCAATCTACAAAGATCAATTGACGGAGTTGGACCGCGATGTTGCGGCAGGCACCATCGCCGGTGAAGAAGCGGAGGCTCAGCGCACAGAAATCAGCCGGAGGCTTCTGGCCGCGGGGCGCGAGGCAACATCGATCCCGGCAACTTCGCAAAGGTTTCCAAATGTTCTGGTCTTGTCAGTGCCGTTGTTGGCTGCTGCCTTGTATTCGGAGATCGGCGGCAATGGCCTGCCCGATGTGCCGCGTGAACAACGCTTGGCTGCGGCTGAAACCACCAATGATTGGGAAGCGCTGATTGCGCGCGTCGAGCAACAACTCGAAAAAAATCCTGATGATTTGCAAGGGTGGCAACTGCTTGCGCCCAATTACCTGAGCATGGGCCGCTATAACGATGCAGCCCGCGCCATGGGACGCATTGCCGAAATCAGTGGGCCGACGGCTGAAATTTTCGCCAATATGGCTGAAGCGCTGGTGGCAGAAAACAAGGGGCTGATGACCGAGCGCTCGATTGCAATCATCGCTGAAGCCTTGAAGCTCGATGGCGGACACCCAAAAGCACTTTATTATCACGGCATCGGATTGGCGCAGGAAGGCAAAACGGCGGAAGCCAAAGCCACATTCACCAAACTTTTGGCAGCGGCACCGCCGGGTGCAAAATGGACCGCTTCGATCATCGATGAATTGAATAAATTGCAGCCGAGTTCCACAGCCCCCAAAATTTCAGGAGAGCAAATGGAAGCGGCGCGGGAATTGTCGCCTGAAGAGCGTACCTCCATGATCCGTGATATGGTTGAAGGCTTGGACAAAAAGCTGACCCTCAATCCCGATGACATTGCAGGATGGTTGCGGTTGATTCGCGCGCGGACCGTGCTGAACGAAGGCGAAAAGGCGCAAGTGGCATTATCCGCAGCCCGCACTACTTTCGCCACAAAGACCGACGAACTGAAAGCGCTGAACAATCTGGCGATAGAGCTGAACTTGAAATGACGCGCAAACAAACACGCTTGACCATTATTCTGGCCTCCCTTGCGGTGTTGGGTCTCGCGGCGGGATTGGTGCTTTATGCCATTCGCGATACCATCGTGTTTTTTTACACGCCGTCTGAAATAACCGAAAAAGCAGTGATGCCAGGCACGCGGTTGCGTTTGGGTGGATTGGTTGAAAAGGGCTCAGTGACCAAGGTCACGGGTACGACAACGAGCTTTGTTGTCACCGACACTGTTTCCACTTTGAAAGTGAATTACACAGGCCAATTGCCGGATTTGTTCCGTGATGGGCAAGGTGTTGTGGCCGAAGGTGCTGTCGGGCCTGATGGTGTGTTTGTGGCAGATACCGTTTTGGCCAAGCACGATGAAAATTACATGCCGAAAGACGTGGCAGATAAATTGAAGGAAAAAGGTGTTTGGCAAGAGGGGGGAGGGCAACCATGACGCAGTCATCAACATCGTCATTCCAAAAAATTGCGCAGCAAAGCGAAGTAATTTATTTGGAACCCCGCTTGGTCGAGTTAGGCAAAAAGAAAGCGGGGTTCCATCTCGCCTTCGCATTCGCTCAGTTGGATGGAATGACGGGGATCATCGTATGACCGTTGAACTTGGCCACTTCGCACTTGTTTTGGCACTCGCAGTTGCCTGCTGGCAAATGCTGGCTCCGCTCTATGGCGCTTGGACCAACAATGCCGTTTTGATGCAGCAAGGGCGTCTCGCTGCCGTCACACAATTGGCGCTGATTGCGTTATCCTTTCTGGCGCTCACCAATGCTTATCTGGTCAGCGATTTTTCGGTTTTGAACGTGGCCGATAACTCCCATTCCGCCAAGCCACTGATCTATAAAATATCGGGCGTCTGGGGCAATCACGAAGGTTCAATGCTGCTGTGGGTGTTGATTCTTGCGTTGTTTGGCGCGGCCGTTGCGGTGTTTGGCACGCATTTGCCTGCATCTTTAAGGGCCCGGGTGTTGGCTGTGCAGGCCTCGATTGGTGTGGCTTTCCTCACCTTCATTTTGCTTGCCTCAAACCCGTTTTTACGTCTTGCCAAACCACCCATTGAAGGCAATGGTCTCAACCCGATTTTACAAGACCCAGCCTTGGCCTTTCACCCTCCGTTTCTGTACGCAGGCTATGTGGGTTTATCGATTTCGTTCTCATTTGCTGTTGCGGCATTGCTTGAAGGCAAGGTTGATGCAGCTTGGGCGCGATGGGTCAGGCCGTGGACATTGCTGAGCTGGGCAATGCTCACCCTCGGCATCGCCATGGGGTCTTGGTGGGCTTATTACGAATTGGGTTGGGGGGGCTTCTGGTTCTGGGATCCCGTTGAGAACGCCAGCTTCATGCCGTGGTTGATTGCAACCGCTTTGCTTCATTCTGCCATCGTGGTGGAAAAACGAGGAGCACTGAAAATCTGGACGATCCTGCTGTCCATCCTCGCATTCTCGCTCTCTTTGGTGGGCACCTTCCTTGTACGCTCCGGCATTCTGACGTCAGTACATGCCTTTGCTGTTGACCCCGAGCGGGGTTTCTACATTCTGATGATCCTTGCATTCTTTGTCGGCGGCAGTCTCACACTGTTTGCAGTGCGCGCCCCTTCACTCAAAGCCGGTGGGTTGTTCGCACCCGTCAGCCGTGAGGGTGGATTGGTGTTGAACAATTTACTGCTCTGCGCGGCGTGTGCATCGGTGTTCATTGGCACGCTTTATCCACTGGCTTTGGAGTCGATCACCGGCGACAAGATTTCAGTCGGGGCTCCTTATTTCAATCTCACATTCGGACCCATTATTCTGCCGTTGCTGTTGCTGATGCCGATCGGCCCGTTGTTGACCTGGAAACGGGCAGACCTTTCCGTGTTGACAAAACGCATCTGGATTCCCTTGGCCCTTGCTGGTGTTGCAACACTCGCCGTCCTCATTGCAACGCAACGCGGTCCGTGGCTTGCACCTTTGGCTGTTGCGATTGGCGCTTGGACGGTGTTCGGCAGTTTCAAAGACATTGCCCAACGTATCAACATCGGCAAAGTACCGGCAGCAACGGCTTGGGCACGATACAAAGGCTTGCCATTGTCAGCCCATGGTGTCGCCATGGCACATGCCGGCATGGGTCTCATCGTCATTGGCGTTGTGTTGTTGACAGTATGGAAAGAGGAACACATCCTCAGCATGAAGCCCGGTGATAAAGTCGATGTCGCGCACTACAGCGTAAAATTTATCGGCGAGGAGCCGTTGAAAGGGCCAAATTACGACGGTTTGAAAGGCCGGTTTGTAGTATCATCGGGCGACCGTGAAGTGGCCAACATTGTTTCGGAAAAACGCATCTTCAAACCCTCGAATATGCCCACCACCGAGGTGGGTTTGGTCCAGGGCTTCTTCGGCGATCTCTACATCGTACTGGGCGACGACGCGGGTGGAGGGGCACGCAACGTGAGGGCCTCGTACAACCCAATGGCCACCTGGATCTGGCTGGGAGCCACGATCATGTTCGTAGGCGGTTTCTTGTCCCTGAGTGACAGGCGCCTCCGCATCGGCGTGCCTCAAAAGGCGATGAAAGTTGCGATGGAGGCAGGGGAGTGAGCTTGTTGTCAGGCACCCCCTCCCGCCTTCGGCGTACTCCCCCGGCAAAGCCGAGGGAGAAAGTGATTTTTTCTCCCTCAGCGAAGCTGGGGGAGTACCGCGCAGCGGGGAGGGGTTGTTTGATGGCAATCTTACTCTCGCTCCTCACCCTCCCAGCCCACGCCGTAAAACCTGATGAAATCCTAAGCGATCCCATCCTTGAAACGCGCGCGCGCGAGATTTCCACGGGGCTTCGCTGTCTCGTCTGCCAAAACCAGTCCATTGACGATTCCGATGCCACGGTGGCGCGGGATCTTCGCATTCTGATCCGTGAACAGTTGCAACAAAAGAAAACCGACGACGAGGTCGTGGACTTTGTGGTGGCTCGCTATGGCGAGTATGTTTTGCTGCAGCCGCGCTTCAAGACGTCAACGCTAGTTCTCTGGGCGGCACCGTTTTTGATTCTGCTCGCAGGACTGTTAGTGGCTTTCCGCCGGAAACCTGCGGCGGTCACGATCAAGTTATCGGACGCGGAAAAAGCCGAAATTGACGCCATTCTCCGCAAATAAGCCTGTTTTGCCGCTGTGGTGCCGCAAGACTTACAAAGAATTCATATTGTAGCCATGTTGGCGTAACTGCCGGGTCCCTACAGTATGGTCATTGTTCATTGACGGAGACCACACATGAATTCGACTTCCAATAATGCAAAATCAGTTTTGAAGGTTTTCGCAGCTGCCCTCGTGGCCTCAACACTTTTAACTGGCGCAATCGCCACAACCAACATGGCCCATGCCCAGGGCACCATTGAAGCCATTGACCCGACCAAGGGCTTTGCGCCGCTGGTGGAGCATGTCATGCCATCAGTGGTCAGCGTTGAAGTGAAGTTCAAGCCAGCGTCGTCCGACAGCGCGGAAGACGTTCCCCCGCAACTGAAGGAATTCTTCGAGCAGTTCCCGCAATTCCGGGATCGCTTCAACGATCGCCAGCGTGGTGATCGCAGTGGTGGCGTCGGCTCAGGCTTTGTGGTGAGCGCAGACGGCTTTGTGATCACCAACAACCACGTGGTGAGTGATGCTTCTACAGTAAAAATCAAGTTTCAGGGCGGCGCTGAATATGACGCCAAGGTGATCGGCACTGACTCCAAGACTGACTTGGCGCTGTTGAAGATTGAATCCGACAAAACATTCGACTTCGTTCCCTTGACGTCGAAAGAAGCAAAGGTCGGTGATTGGGTCATGGCCGTCGGTAATCCTTTCGGGTTGGGCGGCACGGTAACCGCTGGCATCGTCTCCGCCCGTGGCCGCGACATTGGGTCCGGCCCCTATGATGATTACCTGCAAATTGATGCTTCCATTAACAAGGGAAACTCCGGTGGCCCTGCATTCAATCTCGAAGGTGAGGTTGTGGGTGTGAACACCGCGATCTTCTCACCATCAGGAGGCTCCGTCGGTATCGGGTTTGCCATTCCGGCTTCAATCGTCAAAAACGTGATTGAGGATTTGAAGGCCAATGGCAGCGTGACACGCGGCTATCTGGGTGTTGCGATCCAGCCGGTGACGGAAGACATCGCTGAAAGCTTAGGGTTGGACAAAGCCGAAGGGGCGATCATTTCGAACCTGACGGAAAAGTCTCCGGCTCTGAAAGCGGGTTTGAAACAGGGTGACACGATTGTCACTGCCAACGGCGAAGCCATTGAAGATGCGAAGGATTTGTCACGCACCGTCGCAGGTTTGAAGCCCGGAACGAAAGTGCCTTTTGAAATTGTTCGTGACGGCAAGCGTCAAACCATCGAGGTCGAAGTCGGCACCATGCCCGGCGAAGCGCCAAAAATGGCGGCTGTCGAAAAGGACACCGGCAAAGTCGAATTGTCAGACCTCGGCATCGAAGTGGAAAAGGCTGAGGACGGAGCGGGAGTACGCATCACCAAGCTCGATCCGAAATCCGAGGCGGCCGATCGTGGCTTGAAACCTGGTGATGTGATTTTGGAAGTGGCAGGCAGCGACATCACGTCGCCTGCCGATGTTGCCACTGCCTTGAAGGATGCGAAGGGTAAGAAGATTTTGATGCTCGTGCGCTCCGGTGACAGGCAAACCTACATCACACTTCCCCGTGATCAAGGTTGAAAATCTGAAAGCGCACACCCACGTATAACGAAAGAATTGGGCACATGACGCTTCCCCGCTCAGCAATGCGCCCAACAGGCGCGGAGACAGGAACCCCCGACGTTCCCCCAACTGAAACTGTCTCCGCGCCGACCCTTTTCTTTTCTGACGACTTTCCGGTATCATGCGACAATATGATTAGAGGACGTAAGAAAACCGCCATGCGCGTTTTGGTGATTGAGGACGACCGCGATGCCGCCACCTGGTTGCTGAAAGGTTTGAAGGAAAGCGGTCATTTGGCCGATCACGCGGCCGATGGCGAGCAAGGCTTGGCTTTGGCGCGTGAAGCTGTACATGACGTGCTGATTGTCGACCGCATGTTGCCGAAACTTGATGGCTTGTCGGTCATCCGCAGTTTGCGCGCCGACGGGCAGACCACCCCGGCATTGATTTTGAGCGCGTTGTCAGACGTCGATGAGCGCGTGAAGGGGCTTCGGGCAGGCGGCGATGATTACCTGGCCAAACCTTATTCCTTCTCGGAACTTTTGGCACGTATCGAAGGCCTGTCGCGCCGCAATACCGGCAGTGCACTGGAAACCAAGTTAAAGGCCTGCGACCTCGAACTCGATTTGCTGACACGGGACGTGACCCGCGCTGGCAAGGACATTCCACTGCAACCGCGTGAATTCAAGCTGCTTGAATATCTCATGCGCAATGCCGGACACATTGTGACGCGCACCATGTTGCTTGAAAATGTCTGGGATTATCATTTTGATCCGCAAACCAATGTCATCGATGTCCATGTGTCGCGGCTGCGGGCCAAGATCGACAAGGGCTTTGACGAACCTATTTTACAAACGGTACGCGGGGCCGGATATATGATCCGTGATCATTAATCCGAAGATTTTCCGAACCTCAACCTTTCGACTGGCGGCACTTTACCTTTTTGTGTTCCTGCTTTCGGCGGCAGCCTTGCTCGGTTATGTGTTTTGGAACACGGTCAACCTGCTTGAACGTCAAACTGAAGAAACCATCCGCGCTGAGGTGCAAGCCTTGGGCGACCAGTATCGTCTGCGCAGTTTGAGTGGTGTGGTTGATATCATCAACCGCCGCATCACCGATGAAACGGGAACGCTCTATTTGCTGGTCAATACTGACGGCGAACGTCTCATCGGCAATCTGGCGGCACTCCCGTCCAAAGGCTTGCCCGATAGTTCCTGGGTCGATTTTCCAATCAACAAAGGCAAAGGCCCCACGCAAGTGCGTCATATGGCCCGCGCCTTTCATGTCAATTTGGATGGCGGCTACGAGCTATTGGTGGGGCGCGATGTGGAAGAGCAACATACCTTTCGCGACGTCATATTGAATGCACTCTATTGGGGATTGGGCCTTGCTACGGCGCTGGGCCTTGCGGGCGGCTTTCTCATGTCCCGCAATTTTCTGCGCCGCGTAGATGCCATTACCGAAGCAAGCCGTACGATTATGGCCGGCGATTTGTCCCAGCGCATGCCTGTCGCGGGCTCAAATGACGAGTTGGATCGATTGGCAGGCTCCCTCAATGAAATGCTGTCACAGATTGAGCGCCTGATGGCCGGCATGAAAGAGGTTTCAAGCAACGTCGCCCACGATCTGAAAACGCCATTGACCAGATTACGGGCCAGAGCGGAAGCCGCCCTTCGCTCTTCTTCAGGTGACGAACATCGCACCGCATTGCAGCAAACCATTTCTGAAAGCGACAAGCTGCTGCAAACCTTCAACGCCCTGTTATCGATTGCCCGTGCAGAATCCGGCCAGGCGCGGGAAGGCTTGGGCAGCATCGATGCCGGTGAGGTGCTCGAAGACGTCGCGGAACTTTATGCGCCCCTATTGGAGGATAGCGGCGGCAGCCTGCATCTTGCAGCATTGCCCAGTTTGCCTGTCAGGGCCGACCGCCAATTGCTTGCACAAGCCTTCAGCAACGTCATCGACAACGCCATGAAGTACGGCGAGTCCCATGATGGCAAATCCGTCAATGTCTCGCTGCAAGCTGTCGTCGACGGGGACGATGCGATGATCACCATTGCTGATGCCGGGCAGGGTGTGGCAAGCGAAGATCGCGAGCGCGTGCTCGGCCGCTTCGTGCGGCTGGACGAAAGCCGCAGCAAACCCGGTAACGGTTTGGGCTTGAGCTTGGTCGCCAGTGTCATGAAGCTGCATGGCGGCAGCATCCAACTGGCTGACGCGGAACCCGGCCTCAAGGTGATTTTGCGCTTGCCGTTGAGTTGAAGTACTGTCACGGCATGCCAGAAGCCTTTCATGCCCGCATCTCCCAGCCTTTTCCGAAGTCACCCGATGCGACGACGCTGGCCGGCTTTGTCTCTGAAGCGCCCACACAATTTCAAATCGATCCCGCATTTCTGGCAGGCGTCGTTTCAGGTTCACCTTATCTGCACCAGCTCATGGTGGAACATCCGGCCTTTGCTCAGCAGTGCTTTGATGCAGTGCCGGAAGTACTGTTCGAGGACTTGCTGCGGCGTACACAACACATCGACGACAACATCAATCAAAACCTGCGCCTCAGAAAAGCGGAATTCGCCTTGCTTTGCGGCCTTTGTGACCTTGGCAATGTGTGGACCCTGGAACACGTGACACAGGCGATTACACGATTTGCCGACACCTGCATTATCACCGCATTGAACGCGCTGTTACGGGAGTCGCATGCAACGGGAAAATACCTGTTGCCGCATCCTGAGGCACCGGGTCTGAATTGCGGTTATGTCATCCTCGCCATGGGCAAGCATGGTGCATTTGAACTCAACTATTCCAGCGATGTTGATCTTATCGTGCTATACGATGCAGATACAACGTGTTTGCCGCCTACTGCCGAAGTGGCAAAATTTTTCGTCAAACTCACCCAGCGCCTCGTTCATCTGCTGCAGGAAACCACGGTGGATGGTTATGTGTTTCGCATGGATTTGCGACTGCGCCCTGACCCGCGGGCGACTCAAGTTGCCATCTCCATCGAGTCTGCTGCCACCTATTATGAAAACCAGGGGCAGAATTGGGAACGCGCGGCCTTCATCAAAGCCCGCGCTGTTGCCGGTGATTTGGCGCTCGGGCAGGAATTTCTTGACCGTTTGAAGCCCTACATCTGGCGGAAGTATTTGGACTTTGCCGCCATTGCCGATGTGCAATCTCTGATCCGCCAAATTCATGCTGTCAAAGGCCATGGTGAAATTGCGGTGGAAGGCCACAATCTCAAACTCGGCCGTGGGGGCATTCGCGAGATCGAGTTCTTCGTTCAGACACAACAATTGATCGCCGGCGGGCGAAACCCGCAACTGCGTGGCCGCCGCACCTGCGACATGTTACAGACCCTGGCCGAAGCGAAATGGATTTCATCTGAAACCGCAACAGAACTTGAAGCTGCCTATACACAACTGCGCACGTGGGAGCACCGCGCGCAAATGCAGCGGGATCAGCAAACCCATATGGTTCCCACAGGTAAGGCTTTCGAGGCGTTCGCGGGTTTCTGCGGCTATGACGATCCACAGGTATTCCGCGGCGTTGTGCAACAAACGTTGGAGACTGTGCGCCAGCATTCCGCAAAACTGTTTGAACAGTCGGTGGGCCTGGGCAGCGAAGGGGCGCTGGTTTTTACAGGTGGTGAAGACGACCCGGAAACCATTGCGACCCTGCACCGCATGGGCTTCAAACGCGCCTCGGAAGTTGCAGCCACAATTCGAGGTTGGCATTTTGGCCGATACGCCGCTACCCGCGACAAACGCGCCAAGGAAACCCTCACCGAATTGATGCCAAGGCTTCTGGAGGCCCTGTCCCGCAGTGGGGACGCCGACAGAACCTTCCTCGACTTTGATGAATTCCTCAAAGGCTTGCCCGCAGGTGTTCAACTTTTCGCCATGCTGAAATCCAATCCGTCGCTATTGGATTTGCTGGCACTCATCCTGGGAACCGCTCCGAAATTATCGCAAGGCCTGAGCTGCCAACCCCGCATTCTCGAAGCGGTCCTCGACCCTGGCTTTTTTGGCCCGCTGCCAAGCCGCGAAAGCCTCGTCGACATGACGCAACAGTTTTTGCCCGTGGCACTCTCCCTGGATGAGGCCATGGATCGCCTGCGGGTGTTTGGGCGCGAACAAAAATTCCGCGTGGGGGTTCGTGTTTTGTCAGAAACCATGTCGGCGGAAGAAGCCGGCAGTGGCTTCACCAACATCGCAGATTGCGCTTTGAAAGCGCTTCTGTCTGCCGTCCAAACCGACATGGAAATTCAACATGGAAGAATGAACAGCGGTCGCGTGGCGGTTGTCGCCATGGGCAAAATGGGTGGCCGGGAAATGAACGCTGACTCTGACCTCGATTTGATTGTTGTGTATGATCATGCGGATCATGTTCAAATGTCGGACGGCAAGCGACCACTTGCAGCGGCCCCTTATTACACCAAACTCACGCAACGTTTGATTACGGCCACAGCAGCCCCCACCGCCGAAGGTATTCTCTATGAGGTGGATATGCGATTGCGCCCCTCCGGCAGCAAGGGGCCCGTGGCTGTGAGCTTGTCAAGTTTCAAAACCTACCAAGCCGAAAGTGCATGGACATGGGAAAAGCTGGCGCTGACGCGGGCAAGGCCCGTCGCAGGTGATGTGAGCCTTTGCCTTGAACTCGAAACCATCAAACGCCTCGTTCTCACCTCAGAACGTGACATCAAAACCACGTGTGACGATGTTCTGACCATGCGTGGGTTGATGGTCAGGGAACATAAGACAACGTCACCTTGGGACATCAAACGCGTACGTGGAGGTTTGGTGGAGGCTGAATTCATTGCCCAATTCATGCAATTGATCCATGCCCGCAGACACCCGGAGATTTTGGCCACCAACACCAGTGTTTGTTTTGCAAAACTTCGCGAACAGGGTTTGCTCAACGACAAGGATGCTACCGATCTAATGGACGCCACACGATTGTATCATCGTTTGACGCAGATTTTGCGGCTTTGCCTTGCGCAAGATTACCGCCCCGAGCAAGCGCTTCCCGGTCTGAACCGGGCTGTTGCCTTGGCAGCTGCCCAGCCCGATGTGGCCATGACCGAAGACCTTTTGCGGCAATCCCAGACCCGCGTCGCAGCACTTTTTGACACCTTGGTGGGTGTACCAAAATAATTTCCAGAACACGCGACGGAATTCCCGTTGTGTTCCGTCTTATGGTCGGAAAGCGCGCTTCCGAAACCCTAATTCTGGAGGAACACAATATGAAGAACGGATTTTTCGGGGCTGTCGCCTTGTTTTTGATTACAGGCCCGACGTTGGCGAATGAGCCTTATTTGCCGCGCAATGAAAAGGCCTTGCAGCGACTTGACGCAAACAAGGACGGGCGAATTAGCCTCGATGAAGTGAAGCCACGCATGGACAAGCGCTTGATGTTGGCTGACGGTGATGGTGATAAGCTCGTCACATCTGCCGAAATTGATGCCATGCTGCAAAAGCGTTTGGAAAAGCGCCGCACTCGCATCATGGAATTGCTCGACGGAAACCGCGACGGCGCCATTACACAAGTCGAATTTGACCGCGTTGTGGAAGACATGTTTGACAAAGCTGATGCTGACAACAATGGTGGTGTGGACCTTGCGGAATTGCGGGGCTTTAAACGCGGCGATTGGCGTAAATCCTATGTGGGAACCAAATGAGGGTGTGACCAAACTTGAACGTTGACGCGACAGTTTTAAGTCTGAAAGGTCTGCATCTCGAAAGCGATGCGGATCTTTTGGCCGCTGCCGCAAGGCGCGATGCAGCAGCGTTCGGCAAACTGGTCGCAAAATATCACGGTCTGGTATTTCGCGTGGTCTGGCGCATTACCAACGGCAATGTTGAAACTGAAGACATAGCCCAAGAAGCATTTTTGAAGCTTTGGAATAACCCCGCTCAACTGCGCGAAGCGGGTGCGTTGAAAGGGTGGTTGGTGCGCGTGGCGCATAACCTCGCTATGGACTGGTTCCGCCATCGTCCTGTCAATGCGAACGCAGATCATATCGATGTCGAAGATCAGCGCCCGTCGGCTGAAGATAATTTGAACCGCGACTGGGTGACAGAACGCGTCAATGCCGCCGTGGCGCGATTGCCAGAGCGCCAGAAACAAGTGATCACGCTTGTTCATTTTGAACAGTTTTCACAACCCGATGCAGCCAGGGCCATGGAACTGTCGTTGGATGCGTTGGAATCGCTGTTGGCCCGCGCCAGGCGAAGCCTGAAAAACGAATTGGCTGAAGACCGGCACGACTTGCTGGGCAGCTTGCAGGAAAAGGACTGAAGACGATGACAAAAGATGTGTTCCCGGACCATGAACTGGACCAGCTGCTGAAGAACGCCAAGCAGCCTGAACTACCGCGAGGCTTTGCGGAGCGCCTGCAGGCGAAACTGCATGTAAACCTTGAAAGCAATGTGATCGCTTTTCCGCAAAAACAAAGTCAAACGCCTTCACGGCGCGGTTTATGGTTGAGTGCCATTCCGCTTGCGGCATCGCTTGCCGCAGGGATCTATGTGGGCACCATGGCTGAATTGCCGGCCATGTTCTCCGGTTTGCAGGACGCTGTAGCGTCACTCTCTGGCGATGCTGGGCTGGACCTTGGAATTGAAGATACAGAATCTTTCTTGAATGGTGAATTATCATGACAGACACGCATGAAATAAAGCCAACCAGATCTTGGTGGCCGCAGCTGAAATCAAAGTGGTGGACGGCACTTTTAGGACTGTCTCTCATGGCGAACTTGCTTGTGGGAGGTGTCTTGCTGGGGGGCTTCTTTGGCAAACACCGCATGGAACGTTTGGCAGGTGTCAGTTACGTACAACTGATTCCCCGAAACTTTTTCCGCGATTTACCCCAGGAACGCCGTCAGCAACTCATGCAAATCGTGAGGGATAATCGCGATGCATTGCGCGAACTGCGCGAAACGTCGGAAGCTTCAAGTTTGAAACTGGCAGACGCACTGGAACAATCGTCATTCTCCATTGATGACGTTCAAAAAACGGTGTCGGCTTTCACCACTGGCACTGAAAGTCTTGCAGCAAAAGGCGGTGATGTCGTTGTCAAAATTATAAGTCAGCTCACACCCGACGAGCGTAAAATTCTGGCGCAAACCATTCGTGCGCGTGAAGCGCGGGGCAACAAGCGAAAAAAGAATTAAGCGGCTAAAGGTAGCGTCACATTGACGGTGGTACCCTTTTTCAGCACACTGTTGATAGCCAGTTGTCCGCCGTGCAACTCCACCAGTGATTTTGAAATCGCAAGCCCCAAGCCGGAACCGCCTTTGCTTTTTGTGAACTGATTTTCAACCTGCTCAAACGGGCGCCCCAATTTCTCGATGTCACGCTGGGGAATGCCAATGCCGGTATCGATGATGGTACACTGCAACTGATCGTCCTGCGCGCTGATCTGCACCGTGATCGTACCGCCCTCTGGCGTAAATTTGACGGCGTTCGACAATAAATTGATGAGTATCTGCTTCACTGCGCGCTTGTCCGCCGTCAGGTGAATGCCTTCAGCACAATCCGTGATCAGTTGAATGCCGGATTCTGTGGCGCGTGGCGTCACCAGGCGCATCACATCTTCAACCACGGACTTGATATCAAAATGTTCGAGTTCAAGGTCCGTACGACCGGCTTCGATCTTTGACATGTCCAGAATATCATTGATCACGTCGAGCAGGAATTGGCCACTCCGGCGGATATCAGCGGCATATTCCGCATACTTGGGCGAACCAATGGGGCCAAACATCCCCGTTGTCATAATTTCACTAAAGCCAATGATGGCATTCAAAGGCGTGCGCAATTCATGGCTCATGTTGGCGAGGAATTCTGACTTCGAACGGTTGGCGGTTTCGGCCCGGGTTTTTTCGCTTGCATATTTGTCAGCCAGCTCTGCCAAGCGTTGCGATTGTTCTTCGGCAGTTTGTCGTTCACGCTGCAAATCACGCACGGTGACCATCAGCGTCTTTTCTGAATTCAGCAGTTTTTCCTCCTGCTTCTTCAAGTCAGAAATATCAGTGCCCACTGAAACAAAGCCGCCGTCCTTGGTGCGGCGTTCGTTGATTTGCAACCAGCGCCCATCGGCCAGCTGGACTTCGATGGAACGCGCACCCGAACGGTCGTTCATTTCTCCTGGAACATATTGTTTCACCAAAGGTTCGCGAGCCGAACTTGCCACGACATCATAGGGCGTGCCGGGTTCACAGGCGCGTGCAGGCAGGGAATGGAATTGTTGATACTTGCTGTTGCACAACACAAGCTTACTGTCGGTGTCCCATAACACGAAGGCTTCTGAAATATTTTCGATCGCGTCCTTCAATCGCACTTCTGCATCCGCATTCTGTTTGTCCAAAGCTTTTTGTCGCGAGATGTCAAAAACAATGCCCACCAAATGCGGCTCGTTGGCTGTGTTGCCCGTTGTCAATGCTGCACGCGCACGCAGCCACACCCACGTCCCATTTTCATGGCGCATGCGGAACTCATGATCGAACACCCGGGTTTGGCCCGACAACAGATTTTCGGCAAGGTCATCCAGTTTTGCATCGAGCGGGTGAATGCGTGCTGCCACATCGCCAAATGTCAGCCGCTCGCCGTCAGCTTCAAGCCCCAATATTTCATACATGGATGCAGACCAGAAGAATCGACCCTCTGCGAGGTTCCAATCCCACAAACCGCATTGACCACCATCCAGCGCGCGCTCCAACCGGTTGGTGGCCATGGAGAGTGAGTCATCAGCCTCATTGGCCTTGGCGGCTTGCCAATAAAAAGCAGCTGATTGCAGCATGAGCACCAACAACGTCACACCAAACAACGTCGCCAATTGCGTGACGCCATTGTGCCAATCGCTCAACACACTGTTTTGTTGTTGGAACACAACAAGATTTCCCGCAAGATTTCCGAGGTCTCTCGAGACAACAAAGCCTGAACTGCCGTCGATCAGAATTATTCGCTGAGGTGATGTGCCGTTGATAGGGGATTGCGTGAGAAAAAACGCACCAAGCAAGTCTGAAGCATTGGTGTTGAGCAATTCTTCATTGCGGGGCGCTGTCGCAAATATACGACCGCTGCCATCGATCAAAAAGAATTCCCGGCCACCGCGAAGGGCGGCGGCGTCCAAGGCTTGCTCCAAACTGAGCATCAGGAGTGGATTGCTTGTGGTGGTGCTATTGCTGGATACGAGCGCCTGTGTCCGCAAACGCTCCGCTGCCAGATCAGCGTGCAGCACCGTGAGACGGGCTTGATCGTCCATATGCCGTGTTCGGTTTTTGACGAGCTGCGAAGCGATGGCGGCTGCAAGTGTGACCAGAAATAACACGGTCATAACCGTCACCAGCCGCCGCAACACACTTTCACTGATGCGGAAACCTTGGCTACCTTTGAAGGGCAACGCAAAACGCAAAGCGCGTTCTTTGATAAACAGTTCCCTGATTTGGGCTTTCTGCAACGTTACGGTTCCGATACGGTATTATGGTTTCGCGTCCGGAACCAGAACAGGAACGCCGTATCAACAAACGGGCCCCGACGCAGTAGAATCAAGGAATACCGTTAGCGAATCTGATTTGCCAACCCCTCAAATGCACTGTGATTCTTAATTCTGAGTCTCAGCCGCCCAATGTTCTTGATATGATCTCGAAAACGTCGTTGGAGAGTCCCCTATGTCGCAAAATATATTGCATCACCGCAGTGGCGTGAGACTTCCGTACCACGTCGTATCGTCCCCAGCTGCGAAAGCTGTTGGCCATGCGGGCGGCGACCTGCGGGTTGATGGCGTTCAATAAGGTGATGCTTTCGCCCACTAACCGATAACCAGCCCCGTCAGCCGAATGAAAGGCCTTCAAGTTGCTTCCGGTAAAGCCACCCAGCAAGGCATAAACCCGGTTGGGTGTGTTGAACGTAAAGTCCTTGTGCTGAGTCAAAGCTGCAACTTGAACTGACGATGTCGCCCGCGCCGCCATCAACATGAACCATTTGTCGAGAAGCAAATGATCAGCATGATGACGATCATAGAAGCTTTGCAACATCGCATCGACGTCAGCGCTCTCCAAACTTAACACGCTGCCAATCGCACCGACTTCGCTTGTCATATTTGAGGCAGCTGTAAAGTCTTCGCGCGAGATACTTAACGCCCGGAAAGGTGCGGCATAACCCAGCAGTGAAAGTGCCGCTGCGCGCAAACTGCGGTGAGCGCAGCTGGAGGTATCCGGGCTATATTTATTGTTGTTCGGGCGATTGGCCAAAACAAGATGCAGTTCGTTGTCGAGCGTGCGGCCCAGCTGCCGCAGGACAGATTGGCGAGCGGCATGAACACGGTCGGCATCGACATCCACAGAAAGCGCCACTGTCAGTTCTGCTTCGCTGGGCAATTGCAGCATAAGCGCCTTGAAGGCAGCATCCAGTTCAGGGCTGATCAAGGTGTTGCGCAACCCATCCGCAAATCTTGTGGTATCAACTGAAGTCCCCTTGTAAGCGTCGACCAACAAACGCAGACCACATGTCTGCGCGGCTTCCCATCGGTTAAAACTGTCACTGTCTTTCGACATCTGGAACAACAGGTCAGCTTCGCTTGCATCGCTGCGCAAAATGATCGGCGCTGAGAATCCCCGATTGATGGAGAGCACTGGACAGTCCGCAACGTCGCGAAAGGTGAGCGAGGCGCTGGCGGTGGTGAGTTCAAAAACGCCACCGGCAAGTGACACGTTTTCTTTGGTGTTCAACTCCAGTTCTTTCCCGTGCGTGTCGAACAGCGCAAGTGCTATTGGCATGTGCAGGGGCGCTTTTTCTTTTTGCCCCGGTGTTTCAGGCGTGTGCTGAAAAACTGTGATGGAAAACTCTCTTGATGCTGCGTCATAACGCGTTGTCACATCGACAACAGGTGTGCCGGCTTGCTCGTACCATTTTTCGAATTGCGAGAGATCGCGCCGAGATACTTCGGACATACAATGCAGAAAGTCTTCGACGGTGGCTGCTTTGCCATCGTGGCGTTCAAAATACAAATCCATCGCCACGCGAAAGGTTTCCGCACCCAACATTGTGTTGAGCATGCGGCAAATTTCAGCCCCTTTCTCATAGATTGTGGGGGTGTAGAAGTTGTTGATCTCGATATAGCTTGCAGGTCTGACAGCATGAGCCAGCGGCCCCTGGTCTTCTGGAAATTGGCGGGCCCGCAGTGTCTTCACATCTTCAATGCGTTTCACCGCCCTCGAACGCAAATCAGAGGTAAACTCCTGGTCCCGAAAAACCGTGAGGCCTTCTTTCTAGCAAAGTTGGAACCAGTCCCGGCAGGTAATGCGATTGCCGCTCCAGTTGTGGAAATATTCATGCGCAATAATGCGTTCGATGTTGACATAGTCTGTGTCAGTCGCAGTGTCTGGGCGTGCCAGTATATATTTATCGTTGAAAATGTTGAGGCCCTTGTTTTCCATAGCTCCCATATTGAAGTCAGACACCGCAACGATGTTGAAAACGTCGAGGTCATAAGCGCGGCCAAAACGTTCTTCATCCCATGTCATTGAGGCCTTCAGACAGGTCATCGCCCAATCGCAGCGATCCTCCTTGCCTTTTTCAACATAGATACCGAGTTCGACATTTCGCCCTTCCATGGTTGTGAAATTATCTTTCACGCACGCCAGATCACCAGCGACAAGCGCAAACAAGTATGTTGGCTTGGGGTGCGGGTCTTCCCACACTGCAAAATGCGATCCTGCGGGCATTTTTCCTGATTCAACCAGATTTCCGTTTGACAGCAGAATTGGCATAGAACGTGGTGCTTCAACACGCACGCGATACGTCGCCATCACATCAGGGCGGTCTTGCATAAAGGCGAATCGGCGAAAACCCTCCGCTTCCATTTGCGTGCAAAAAACACCATTTGAAACATAAAGCCCTGACAGCGACGTGTTTGCTTGTGGGTTGCAGACTTGCACGACGGAAAGAGTGAACGGCTTTTGCGGCGGTCTGTTCAACACCAGAAGGTCATCGGCATACGTGAAGTCGTCCTTCGCCAGTTCCTTGCCATCGATCAACAGTGACAGTAATTCCAAGCCCTCACCATTCAAAACCATCGGCTCGTGTGCCACCGTTCCCGGAGTAACATGAAGTGTGCTTGTCACCACCGTTCGGTTTGCCTCCAATGTCACGATCAAATCGACGTGTGAAACCATACAGGCAGGCGGCGCATAGTCTTTCAGGTAGACAGCATTTGGCATTGAAACGTCCGTGACAGCAGTTGATTTGCGAAGTTTGTATCAAAGCGCCGCAGTCACCGCCTCAACAATACCGATATAGCCTTCTGCATGCCACGCGGAGCGCCCGATGAATAATCCGTCGATGTGGGATTGGGTGGCAAGGTCAACGCAATTGCCGGGGTTAACACTACCGCCATACAAGATCGGTAAGCTTCCGCCCGTAATCGACTCAATCAAAGAGGCGATTTTGATGTGCTGCTCATTTGCAAATTCTGGCGTGGCGGGGGTTCCGCCTTCACCGATGGACCACACTGGTTCATAGGCGATGACGATGTTGCCTTGCGCTTTATCCGTTACATATTTCAAAAGTGCGCGCACCTGCCGTTCCAATGCGACAGAAGTTAAACCTGCGTCATATTCCTGTTTGGTATCGCCGATGCAAACCAATGCCGTGAGTCCGTGTTTAATGGCCGCTTGGGTTTTCAATGCGACGGTTTCGTCCGTCTCGCCAAAAAATGTCCGGCGTTCGCTGTGACCAATCTCCACTAGGGTTGCCCCGCTATCTTTCACCATCAGCGGCGACACTTCTCCCGTCCATGCGCCCGCGTCCGCCCAATGCATATTCTGCGCGCCCACCTGAAAGCGTGTTCCACGCAAACGATTCGCAACGTCAGCAATGTAGGGGAAGGGCGGTATGACGAAAGGCAGCACCAATTCTGATTGCGTGACAGCAGACGCTTTCACCAAATCTGCAAACGCGTGGGCTTCGGCGCGAAGTTTGTTCATTTTCCACGATGTGCCAATCCAGGGAATTTTCCGGGTCATCAGTTAAATCCTGTCTTGGTATAAGGGGCCCAATACTCCACCGACTCTCTCAATGCAGCGATGACGAGACGATCTGACGGTTCACGTTCGCGAAATGCCAGTTCCAGACACAGCTCATTGTTGCTGCCACCGCCACTGCGAATGGCATCCAACAATCGTGATGGCGTGATACGGCCATTCTCATTGAACTGCGCTGTGAACGGCCAATGTCCGCCCTTGTTCATCGTCGACTGCTTGATGTGGATGATGGGCGATTGCACGGCAAAATCCTGCGCCCATGCGTAGGGGTCTACATCGCGTGGGTTGGGTGACATCACATCACCGTGGTCAATATCAACCATGGGCACCAACGGCAGAGGCAATTGTGCAGCGGCGATGCGATGCTGCAGCGCCTGCGTTGCATGCAACGTTTGTCCAAACTCCCGTGCCACCGACATGGGTTCCCAGAACAGATATCTCAAACCTCGCATTTCTGCGTGCTCAGCAACGGCGCGCCAACACGCCAAGGCCGTGTCGATCATCGCGTCATACCGCGCCGGGTCATCCATATCGCGATAGGTGAGAATGGCAAACTGCGTTCCAATCGCCGGACATCCCAGATCCGCTGCAATGTCGGCATAGGTTTTGAACCATTGCACATAGTAGGCCCGAACCTCAGCATCAGGATGTCCAAAATGGTTGAGCCGTCCGTACGGCCCCGTCATGGCTGAAGTGATTTTGGCGTTTTTGGCGGCAAGCGCTTTCGCCATCCGCGCCGTCAGTCGGGCAATGGTTTTGGCCTCCCAAGAGGGGTTGATGAATTCATGCACCAATTGAATGTGGCCAATACCCACGTCGTCGGCGAGAACGCCAACAACCTCTTCAGGTTCAGCAAAACGATTGACCAAGGGATTTGTATTGACGGAAAGTGTAAAATCCATCGCGTTGTTTTGCGATAATTCTACCAGTCATGCAATATTCGATAATGAATTGAAGATTTGACATCGCTTCGAAGAACGCAAAATGTCATCCGCTTCTCTGAAAGGAAGGTTTGCAAGTGTCCAATGGTTCTAGCGAAGGTAAATGCGTTGCAATTGTTGGGACCGGCTTCGTGGGTCGGGCCTGGGCAATCTCATTCGCACGTGCGGGATCAATCGTCACTCTATGGGACCGGGAAGCGGAGGCAGTTGAAAAAGCGATCAACTATGTGTCCCATGTATTAGGCCAACTTTCTCAATTTGATCTGCTGGGCGGACAATCAGCAGATGTCGTCTTCAGCCGCATTCGTTCCGCTGCAACACTCGCACTGGCTTTGGAAGACGCAGATTACGTTCAAGAAAATACACCGGAAAATCTTGAAACGAAAATTGAGGTTTTCAAGTTGTTACAGGCGCTTTCAAAACCTGAAGCAATACTGGCCAGTTCAACGTCAGCGCTTCTGCCGTCGTCATTTACCGAGGGTCTGAAGGGCCGGGGGCGTTGCCTGGTCGTTCATCCAATAAATCCACCTTACCTTATTCCAGCCGTTGAAATTGTGCCGGCTTCATGGACCACTGCTGAAACAGTGTCCAAGACAAAGGATTTCTTGATAGCGGCCGGGCATTCACCCATCGTCATGCAGAAAGAACTCGATGGTTTCATCATGAACCGGCTGCAAGGCGCAGTGCTTGAAGAGTGTTTCCGGCTTGTAGCGGATGGCTATGCCAGCGTTGAAGACATTGATATCGGCATTCGCGAGGGCCTCGCACTGCGATGGTCATTCATGGGACCATTTGAAACTGCTGATTTGAATGCCCCGGCCGGCATTCGCGACTACGCCCAACGATACCAGCAGACTTATGAAAGAATCTTTCCTCAAATGCAGCGACGCGTAAACTGGTCCGGACCCGTCATGGACAGTATAGAAGCGCAACGCCGCAAGCGCATTCCCGCTGAAGATTTACCACAGCGGCAAGTCTGGCGTGATCAGCGCCTCATGGCGCTTGCCGCACACAAGCTTCGTGTGGCCAAAGACTTTGACGCGTAAGGAAGTGGTGCCGCTTAGGTGACTCGAACACCTGACCCCGTCATTACGAATGACGTGCTCTACCAACTGAGCTAAAGCGGCTAAACCAATTGGCGCGGAATATCCGCTTTCAAGCGAAAGTTCAACCCGTTTATGCGGGCTCAATCTTCTGCATAAACGCCGGGGTCGTCAGCTTTGGGCGGAACCAATGGGGCTGGAACAATTGCCGCTTTTTCGGTTGTTGTTTCCAGCAAAGGCTTGCCAGAAGGTGTTTCGGGCATAAAGCTGATGCTGCCCTGTGGTGCCTCATATGGCGTTTTCCATTCGCACGGAACGATCTCACCTGTGACGGGTGATACAGCCACCCAGCGTGTATTCGCCACACCATCAGACACCCACATAGGGTCTCTTGGTGCATGCAACGCCCGCGCCAGCCAGTCTTTCACGCGACCTTTATCGTCGGATGCATCTTCAATTTGCGCCATCAGGGCACAAATCCGGGCTTGTGGCTGGTCGACGACATGACTTGAAAGGGCTTCCCGCGCCACGTCAAACCGACGCGCCGCAATCGCTGACTGGGCCAAGGCCACTGCATTTTCCACATTGTCACTGGCGGCTCCAACGGTATCGCGCACCCGTTCGAAACCTGCCTCGGCGTTTCCTGCCGTATCGGCGCGCATGATCAATTCCGCCAACTCCGGATGTGGTGCGGCACCCCACGCATTGCGTAAAACTTTCATGGCGCGGCGTGTGCTGCCGCTGGCAATATGACTACGGGCGACAATTGCTGCTGCGGGCACCAAGGCAGCGTCGAGATCCAAGGCTTTGGCCGCCAGCTCCATGGCGCGCGCAGGGTCTTTGTTTTCAAGCCCAATGGCTTCCGCAGTGAGCATTGCGGCACGCTTTTTGGCAGCAGCGTCTTTCGGCAACAAACCATTGCGGCCCTGCTGGTCCAAGGTCAGGGCTGCCGCTTCCCACGACTTGCGCGCTGTTTGAACTTGCAACACAGCCGTTGAAGCCCACGGCAGTCGCGGATTCAGTGACAGGGCTTTTTCGGCATGTCTCAAAGCCGCCACCAGATCGCCGCTGTTGCGGGCTTCGACGAACAGCCCCCGCAAACCGAACACCTCGGTGCTGGGAGATTTTGCCATCTCCTCAAACACACGTCGCACATCTTGTTTATCGCCATTCAATTGGGCGGCTTGTGCCGCCAACACATTGACCAACGGTTCTTCGGGCAAAGCATTTCCTGCAATCGCCGCATGTTTCGCCGCTGCCAACGCATCTCCAGCACCTGCTGCAATGATGCCTTTGGACAAGGCTTCATAGCCTTTGCGCTGCTTGCGAAAACGCCAGAATTCCCGGGCTGCCGTCGGGCTGCGCCAAAGACGCCGCACAACATTCCAGATAAACAACACCAGGGCGAGAGCAAGCAGCGCCACCACGACCGCCACCACCACAGAAAGTTCAATTTCACGGCCAAGCCAACGGATTGTCACGCTGCCCGGACGGTCTGCCAGCCACGCAAATCCGAGGGCAAGTAAAACCAGCAAAGTTAACCGCCACAGCAATTTGAACATTTGCGTTTATCCCTTGGCCGCAATCACGCGGAGCACAGCCTCTTCGACGGATTGCAGTGACTTCTCAACTGAGAGTCGTGCCTGGGCCCGATCCAACCATTGTTGCAGGCTGACAGGCTTTGCCGCTTCCACGGCATTCAAATGCTCAATGGCTTGGGGCAAATCTCCGCTGTCAGCGTAGGCAACCGCAGCTGAGGCCGTGGTCGGCCAATCGACATCGCCCTCGACTTTGATTGTAATCAGATCAGAAAGACTTTCATAAAGACTGGCCCACCAACCCTCGCTTTCAGGAACGGGGCCAGGCACGATGGGCTTTGGCAAATCGGCAATCAGGGTCTTGAGCTCGACACCCAGACCTTTTGCGTCCGGCAGACCCAAGCTTGCATGCTCGGCAAGAACATCCAGTCCCGCAGCCGCAGGAACCATACGCTGAATGCGGTCATATTCGTCACGGTAGCCCGTACCGGCAGCGATCTTGGCTTTGAGATCCGAAAGATTTTGCGACAGTGCGGCCGTGTTATCGACAGGTTCGGCAGGCTTCACTTTCAGCGCAGCCACGTCTTTTTCCAATTCGGTCATGCGCCTGAGTAGGGACGCATCAACGGCCATACCCGTGGCCCCTAATAGCGGTCGCGATGCCAGATCAGCCATGGCTTGCTTGGTGTCAGCCAGATTTTTTTCGACCTGCTGCAGCTTTGCTGCGGCATCAGAGTCGACTTTCTGCGAAGCTTCGGCAAGCGACGACAGCGCCTGTTCCTTGGCTTCCAGCGCGTCCATATCGGACGTCAATTGTGTGGCCAGTTTTTCGACGGCGGAAAGTTGATCGCGCAGTGCAGTGTTTTTGCTTTCGAGCGCAATAACCTTTTCAGACAGAAGTTGCACATGATCGGGCGGAAAATAACTGCTCAGCACGTCCTTATAGACCCAACCGCCACCACCTGCGGCAACTGCTAATGCAGCAGCACCGTAAAGCCAATTGCGGCTGCGGTTTTTGGGAAGCGCGGACGGTGCTTTGTCCGCAATTGCGGATGGCTCATCGTGGTCAATCACCTGATCAGCGTCGAGGTCAATAATTGTATCGGACTTGGTGTCAGTATCATTCGTCATCATGGGCCGTGACTAGTCTGCTTCGGCAGCCTGATCAAGCAGTGTCAGCATGCCATTTTCATCGGGAGTAGCACTGATACGTTTGGCCCAGTCTTGCGGCAGGTTTGCGGCAACATTGGCCGAGAGGCAAAAATGTTGAAGTGTTTTCGCGCGTTCCTGAAGGCCTGCGGATTGCACCTGCGCCACCCAAAGTTTTGTTGTGCGCGGCGAGTATAACAGAGCGCCGTCAGCGCCTTCGAGCAACGATGGCAACTCGGCAACTTTGCACGGAAGAGCATCATAAACAATGACGCGCGATACTGTGAACCCTTGCGTTTTCAGTTTCCCTTCAAGATCGCCAGTGGTTTCGGAACCCGACAGATAAAGTATTGGGCCTGCCTCAGGCTTTATGCATTTGCAAATCGTGCGTACCAACCCCTCAACACTGCCGCCTTTGTCGTGCACGTGATCAAACCCTTGGCGGCGCGCCTCCAAAGCCGATTGAGGCCCAATCGCAAAAAACGGGATGTGGTGATAAACTGAAAGATCGGCTTTGGCCGCAAGTCCGTTGGCACTGCTAACACACAAAGCCTGAAATGGCAGATCAGGCAGCACGATGCCGTCGCGGGGGTTGATTGCGAGGAGCGGCACGATCACCGCTTCGTGGCCTAGGCCCTCAAGTTTTTCAGCCAGAGGCTGGGCGTCTTCTACAGGTCGTGTCACCAGCAATTTCATGCGTAAAGCAACTTTTCTCCACCAAGTGTTTTAATACGTTCGCCTGCTTCGACGCCCATGGCAACAGCATCTTTAGAAGTACCGTTAACTGCATGTTCGAAACTGTCACGACCATCCAGTGTCAGCGCTTGCCCACGGAATGTGACGGTTGTTCCCTCAACAACGGCGTGCCCTGCAATCGGTGTGCGGCAAGAGCCTTCAAGCGTTGCCAGGAATGCCCGCTCGCACTGCATGGCAATGCCGGTTTGCTTGTGGTGAATCGCTTCCACCAATGCTTTGGCCTTTTTGTTTGACTGGGCAATTTCAATGGCAATGGCACCTTGGGCCACGGCGGGCAACATTTGGTCCATCGCCATGATGGAGCTGATATGATGTGACAGGCCCAGCCGATTCAAACCAGCGACAGCCAGAAACGTGGCAGCAGCAACGCCGTCTTCGAGTTTGCGCAGGCGTGTCTGCACATTGCCGCGAAACGGCGCTGATTGCAGGTCAGGCCGCAATCTCAATGCCTGCGCATTGCGGCGCACGGACGAAGACCCGAGCACGGCACCTTCAGGCAAATCCAGAAGCGTTTTTGCCGTTACACTCACAAACGCATCGCGCGGGTCTTCGCGTTCCAAGACTGCGCCAAAGGCCAAGCCTTCTGGCACAATGGCGGGCATATCTTTCATGGAATGCACCGCCAGGTCGATGGTCTCAGCAAACAGCGCGTCTTCGATTTCCTTGGTGAAAAGCCCCTTGCCGCCAATCTCGGCCAAAGGCCGGTCTTGCACCCGATCCCCAATCACCGAAATCACCACTATTTCGAACTGGTCTTCGGCCATCTCATGTGCGGCCATCAAACGCGCCCGGGTTTCATGGGCCTGCGCCAGTGCCAAAGGCGAGCCACGAGTACCGATTCTGATGCGCGTCATTTGCCAATTCCGTTGGTCGGGTGCTACAGCCACCCTGTTTGTGTTTGAAACGTAAGATACGATACCTGAGATATGCCCGCCACCACAACCATTTTAGGCATTGAGACCTCCTGCGATGAAACCGCAGCCAGCGTTGTGCGCCGCCATGCAAGCGGCCGGGGCGAGATTTTGTCCAATATCGTTTTAAGTCAGGTCAAAGACCACGCACCTTATGGTGGTGTGGTGCCGGAAGTGGCCGCGCGGGCGCATATCCATCATTTGGACCGGCTTGTGAAAAAAGCTGTTGAAGATGCAGGCATGGGTTTTGCCGAACTGGACGCGATTTCAGCGACTGCAGGCCCGGGACTTTCAGGGGGTTTGATTGTGGGTTTGACCATGGCCAAGGGTATGGCACTGGCGCGTGGATTGCCGTTTTTAGCAATCAATCACCTGGAGGGCCACGCCCTGACGCCACGTCTCCTGGGTGACGTGCAGTTTCCCTATCTGCTGCTGTTGATCTCTGGCGGCCACACCCAATTCCAACTTGTGCGCGGCGTGGGTGATTATAAGCGGCTGGGCACCACCATTGATGATGCGCTGGGAGAAGCCTTCGACAAGACGGCGAAACTCTTGGGCCTCGGATTTCCCGGTGGACCCTTGGTCGAAAGTTTTGCTGAGCAGGGTGATGCCAACCGTTTTGACCTGCCGCGGCCTTTGAAGGGCAGGGCAGGCTGTGATTTCTCTTTCTCCGGCCTCAAAACCGCCGTCAGGGAAACCGCCGAAGATGTGGGCTCTATGACTGGCAAAGACAAAGCTGACATCTGCGCCAGCTTTCAATTGGCCGTGGCTGACACGGTGGCGGACCGATTGCACAAAGCTTTTGAAATCTTCCGTGAACAGTGCCCTGATGTACCGTCACCAACACTTGTCGTCGCAGGTGGTGTGGCCGCAAACAAGGTGCTTCGAAAAATGTTGGAAACAGCTTGCGCCGAAAACGGTTTCACACTTTCCGTGCCACCATTTCATCTGTGTACAGACAATGCAGCAATGATTGCCTGGGCCGCTGCTGAACGTTTGGCGCTGGGTTTACATGATGATCTAGCTTCTCCCGTGCGCCCACGCTGGCCATTGGATACCGTGTCTGCACCCGCCTATGGCTCAGGCCGCTTGGGGGCCAAGGCATGAGTAGAATTTGTGTTCTCGGAAGTGGTGCATGGGGCAGGGCGCTGGCGGGACATGCAGCGCGATGTGGTCATGAGGTTGAAATCTGGTCCCGAACAGACGACAACACTGAAAAAATATGGCGCGCTGAAGCCCTAATTGTCGCCACCCCGGCGCAAGCTGTTGCCACGCTGCTGCCCGCACTCGCTATCACCAATAGCCAAATGGTCATTATCACGGCGAAAGGCATTGACCGTGCCAGCAACCGCTTCATGATCGAGGTTGCAAGAGATGTCGCCGACAAACACCACTGCGCAATTCTGTCGGGCCCCAGCTTTGCAGAAGATGTGTCGAAACGCCTTCCAACCGCCGTTTCACTTGCTTGCTCCAATCTCGCAATCGC
>JANOPL010000120.1:0-3897 GCA_031421835.1 Hyphomicrobiales bacterium
CTGGATGAAGCAGGCGTGGGGTTGCGGATGCTCATAGGCAGACTTCGACTTCGTCAATTTGCCGGTTTCAAAATCGACGTAATGGTGGCCTTGGGCCGGACCATCGATGCCGTAAGCCCAATGCAGACCCGTGTTGAACCATTGGGGTGAATTGGGTGCGCACATCTGGCGGGCCAACATGGCGCAATGCTCGTCATAAAACGCGCGGGCATCGTTTTCTGTATCGAAATATTTGCCTTTCCAGCCCCAATAGGTCCACGTGCCAGCAAGGCGATTGAACACCTGCTTTGCCGACCGTTCACCGGTTATCCGGTCTTTGTCAGGCACACCGGCCAGCGCGTCCTCGTCCATGACCGAACGCCACAGCCACGATGGCACGGTTTCTTCTTCAACTTTTTTGAGCGACTTGGGGATTCCGGCTTTGCGGAAATACTTCTGCGCCAGAATATCGGTCGCAACTTGCGACCAGGAGGAGGGGACTTCGATATCTGCCAGACGGAATACGATGGACCCGTCAGGATTCTTAATCTCGCTCACGGCGTTGCGAAAATCGATGCCCGCATAAGCATCCTGGCCTTCTACCGTGTAGCGACGTTCAATTTTCATAGTATTCCCCTCGTTTTTCCAAAGCGGATGGCCTCCATCCGCACAAATTTTGCCCGTGAGCGCATGAATACGCCCACGGAATGCAACCCCAACCCGTGTTTAACGCAACGTCCTGTTTTGGCGTTGTTACGCCCCCAACTGCTGCGATGCAGAACCCAGAAAACGCCCTGAATTCACTCGGTTTCACACCTTTTGGCCTCGCAGCCCTTGGACGACAATACTATGACAACCACACACCTTCGTCAACCCATAGTGTGTTAACGCAAGGTTAATACCATATCTTGTGGGTAACAACGTGCATCGCCCCGTCTTGTTCCCAACATCCACCGATTCTGGGGGGAAGCTCAAGAGGAACAACGATATAAGCCACAGGGCAATCTGAAAGGGTGGATGAACGAAAGGTTAAGCTTGACAGCCGTCAAGGGGGTGAGGGTGTGATGTTGCAAAAATATAGTTGGGAGCGGGCTGATTCAACAACATAAGCCTAAATGTGCAGTACAGGAAAATAACTATTGACACCGCGCGGTAAAGGGAATAGAAACCGAGATACTCCCGAAATCCACCCAGAATCGCCTACACCCCGCAAGTCTTGGGCAAGTGCCGCTGTCATGCGGCATCCCGCGAAGACGACGAGGGGTGCAAGGGTTTTGAAAGTGTGGCCGGAAACGCGTACAGTGTAACAGCAGATAAACCTGAGAGTGTGTTTTACATGAAACATCGCAATGCGTGTCAAACAGCTTTGGTTTTGCTTCTTGCGTTTTTTTCTGTCTGGTGCGTAACGGATCTTGCGAGGGCAGACAGCTACTCTGACTGCATAGACGGCAAGCTGGGGCAGCGCATTGCATCCTGCACGGCAGTCATTGAGGATCCCGCCACAACAGCCGCTGATCTTGAACGTGCCCTGCACATTCGCAGCGCCGATTTCCTGATTGCCAAGCGGCACGCAGATGCCATGCAAGACCTGGACAGGGCGCTGCGGCTCAATCCGCAATCGGCTTTGGCGCTGAACGGTCGAGCGTGGACTCTCTACCGCTGGAAAAACACGAGTGATGGCATGGACGACGTCAATGCATCATTGCGGATTGATGGCACCTATGCTGCTGCCTGGGACACCCGTGCGCATCTTTATCAGTTGCTGGGGCAATATGACCGGGCTTTTGTCGAGTATGAAGCGGCCATCGGTTTTGGCGGCGAAGCCTTTATCCGCACCTATCAATGCGGCCTGAGGGAGCGGGGTCTTTACAAAGGTCCGGTTGACGGCATCTACTCTGGTGCCATGCGAACCGCCCTCCGCGCCTGCGCAGTGTCAGCAACCTGTGATCCGCTGCCAGAAAATGAATATGAGCAGGACTGCGAAAGTGCGACGTCGTGAGGAGGGAGCTTCTGGAGCAACCGGGAGTTAAGTGGAGTGTCACCGTAATTCCCTCTCGCTCCGAAAACTTCGTGAAGACGGCATCAAAAACAGCACGCCGACATCGACGTGGAAGAAGTGAATTGTAGGTGAGTCAGATGGATCAGGGCGAAATCGAGAAACGTGCACTGCAAAACTTTGTAGACCAACTTGTCGTCGATTTTGAATATGCACTCGACACATTGGACTATTACAACGGCGAGAATCCAGTCGTCACTAAGCGTTGGCTTGAGTTGAGCAAACCAATGTCCACCGACCAAGAGAGGCGCAAAAAATTTGCCCAAATTGCGGTTGAGAGCATCCTGCACAGCTTGCTCTACAAGTTGGGTTCCACGTCTGATCTCCGCATCTCGATCAAGGGTGAGGACGGTAATTTTTACGATCTGGACAAGGTAACTGAGGGCGAATCCTATGGCGACTTGCTGGATTGGTTGCGGGAAAAATCCAAGTATGGGTGCATCACGATGGACATGCTGGACCTCGACGACGCGCAAAGTTGAAGGGTCTTTGGTCCTGAAATTTACCCTTCTCGGCTCTGATTTTTGCGTCCGAAGTCTGCAATTTTAGCCTCAAATCTGGGAATTACGGTGACACCTCACTCTATTGGAATTACGGTGACACCTCACTCTATTGACTCCCATATAAACCTATCTTAACCTCCCCCCATGGCCAGACTTGCGCGTGTTGTTGTTCCCGGGCTTCCCCACCATGTCACCCAGCGGGGCAATGGTGGCGCCCGCGTATTCTTTTCCGATGACGACCATGCGCTCTATTTGAAGCTGTTGACGGCGGCTTGTGTGGCGGAGCGGGTCAGGTGTTTGGCCTATGTTTTGATGTCCAACCATGTGCATTTGATACTGGTGCCGAAAGACGCCGAGGGCTTGAGCAAGGCCATGTCATCTGTGCACCGCGCTTACGCAGGTATTCTCAATGCCCGGCGCAAGAAAACCGGGCATTTCTGGCAGGGGCGCTTTGGCTGCGTCGCCATGGATGGGGAACATGCTGTTACGGCCCTGCGCTATGTCTTGCTGAACCCGGTGCGGGCCAAGCTTTGTAAGAAGCCAGAGCAATGGCAGTGGTCTTCAGCCCGCGCCTACATCAAACAATTCGATGACGGCCTGACTGACACGGCGGACTTCACACAGCAGTTTCCGGATATCGCCTCATTGCTGGCAGACAATCCGGAGCGCGAGATGGCCGACATGCTGCTGCGCCGCGCCGAAACCATTGGCCGCCCCCTCGGTGGTGCGGCATTTCTGAGCAAGCTCGAACGTAAACTTGACCGCCCGCTGAAAGCGGCCAAGCGCGGCCCCAAAGCAAGGGGAAGCAGTTAAGTGGGGTGTCACCGAAATTACTGGAACGTTAAGCTCGTCGTAACGCAAACTTAACCACGATTGTCTATCGGTAAGCCTCAAGTTTCGGGTAAGTGAGTGAGTTTACATTTTGAAGATGTGTCGATCTTTGAAAGCTGACATTTCTTTTTGGAAATGGTTGAGTAAAGCGGTATTTGCGCTGCTGCTGTGGTTCGTGCTGCCATTGGCCCTGAGCGGCATGGCGTCGGCCACAGTCAGCGTTTCAACAACCACCGCAACTGCAACCTTGGCTTCTGCCATCACAGCGGGGAACAGCGGCATTACGCTGACCGGTACTCCTGTTTTATCGGCAGGTGCATCAACCACCGTGTCCGGCACTTTTACAACGACCTCGTCCAATCTCGGAATCACCGGTGGTATTGTTCTGGGCACCGGCAACGTGTCGCAAATCCCGGGCAATCCCGTCGGTGCTGCGAACCTTTCTGGCGCAGGCAGCGGCATCGGCAACGGTGGTCCGACTGGTGCTGCGGGCAGCGAATTCGACATCACAACATTCACATTCTCATT
>JANOPL010000121.1:0-11924 GCA_031421835.1 Hyphomicrobiales bacterium
GGCGCGGGCCACGCCGTGGCGCTTGAACAGCGCGTCATACATGCTGTCGGCCCCCGCCAAAGATGATGTGTGGCTGAGGGCGACTTTTGCCCCTTGTTCAGATTTGCCGGTTTTGAGAACGACGATTGACTTTTTTCTTTGGCGGGCTGTCTCGCAAGCTGCGGCAAAGGCGGGGAGGTTGTTCAGTCCTTCAATGTGAAGGCCGATGGCGGTGACGCGGTCGTCAGCGGATAGAAAATCCACCATCTTGGCCATGTCCACATCGGCCTGATTGCCGATGGCGAAAACGGCGGCCAGTGGGAGTGCGCGGCGCGTAAACGTCATGTTGCAGGCAATGTTGCCGGACTGGGTGATGATGGCGATGCCACGCTCCAGCGGCTTGATTCCATGTTCATCCGGCCACAGAGCAACACGGCCTAAACCATTGACAAAGCCATAACAATTTGGGCCGAGCAAGGGCATACCGTCGGCTGCATCCAGCAAGTCTTTCTGTAATTGGCCGTCACCTGTTTCAGCAAAACCTGCCGCATAAATCACCGCCCCGCCGCACCCCTTGGCGCGGAGCTGGCGGACGACATCGATGGTGGCTTCGCGCTTTACGGCGATGAAAGCGGCGTCGATGCGGCCGTCGATTTCATCAACGGATTTGACTGTCTTAACGCCGCTGATCTCGTCGCGATTGGGGTGAACTGCATGGATTTCACCGGCAAAGCCAAATTCATGGCAGCGACGGATGGCAACGGCACACTCATTGCCACCGATAAAAGCGATAGATTTGGGGAAGAGGAGGCGGTGGAGGGTCATTGAAGGCGGCCCTCATCCGTCTCGCTTTGCTCGCCACCTTCTCCCGCAAGCGGGAGAAGTGAAGAACCGTCACCTCTCCCGCTTGCGGGAGAGGACGCTGGGCGCCTGCGAAGCAGGTGAGGGTCGAGCAACATCATCCACCCAATGGCCTCAAAAGCGCACGTGAAATTATATGTCTTTGAATCTCTGATGTGCCCTCCCAAATCCGCTCCACCCGCGCATCGCGCCAGATGCGCTCCAATGGCAGGTCGCTCATCAGGCCCATGCCGCCGTGGATTTGGATCGCTTCGTCAGCGATGAAGGCGAGGACTTCGGATGCTTTGAGTTTTGCCATGGCCATGTCCATTTCGGTGACCGTGCCTTGGTCATATTTCCATGCGGCTTCTCGTGTCAGCAATTCAGCGGCTTTGAGTTCCATCGCCATGTCGGCGAGTTTGAAACTGATACCTTGGAACTTGCCGATTTGCTGGCCGAATTGTTCGCGGTCGACAGCATACTGAAGCGCGAGTTCGAGGGCGCGTTCGGCGCGGCCTAAACAGGTTGAGGCCACTTGCAGGCGGGTTGCGCCCAGCCAAGAGTTTGCAACTTCAAAGCCTTTATGCAATTCGCCCAACATCTGGCTTTTGTGCACACGGCAGTCATTGAATTCCAAAATGCTGTTGGGATAGCCGCGATGCGACACGTTTTTATAGCCGGGCCGCACCTCAAAACCCGGCGTACCCTTGTCGATCAAAAACGCGGTAATTAATTTCTTTTTGCCGCGTGGTGTGTCTTCTTCGCCAGTTGCCGCGAACAGCACCGTAAAGTGCGCTTCTTCGCCATGGCTGATGAAATGTTTGACGCCGTTTATTACAAAGTCATCGCCGTCGGCGCGGGCGAAGGTTTTCATACCGCGGAGATCAGAGCCGACACCGGGTTCAGTCATGGCCAAGCAATCGGCTTTTTCACCGCGTACAGCTGGGAAGAGATAGCGTTCGCGCTGTTCCGCGTTGCAGGCCATGAGGATGTTTGAGGGGCGGCCCACACAGGTCCAGTGCAATGCATAATTGGCGCGGCCCAATTCTTTTTCGTAGAGACACCATGTCAGCGTATCGAGCCCCGCACCGCCCACGTCTTCCGGCATGTTGGCCGCGAATAGGCCCGCTGCGATGGCTTTGGCCTTCAATTCATCGCGCAGTTCAGGGCGGAGCACGCCCGTTTCCTCAACTTCCTTCTCATGGGGGTAAAGCTCATTGGCCACGAAGTCTTTCGTGGTCTTGATTATCATGTGTTGTTCGTCTGAGAGGGAGAAATTCATGGGATTACTTTATGTGAAAAGTCTCAATATGACCATCAACCGCGATGTCTTGGCCGTTGATCATGAACGCTTGGGGGGAGGCCAAGAACACAGCGAGGTTTGCGATTTCTTCGGGTTCAGTGAAGCGGGTGAGGGACTGGCCTTGCACCAACTCAGCTGCAACGATTTGTGACCCCACGCCGCGCAAGTTGGCTTCACCTTCGATGACACGGTTGATACGGTCACCGCGCACGGCACCGGGGCAGATGGCGTTGCAGCGCACGTTGTAGGGGCCAAGTTCAATCGCCAGGGATTTCGTTAAACCAATCACACCCCATTTTGCAGCGGCATAGGGTGTGCGATTGCCAAAACCGAATTGTCCGGCGTTGGACGACATGTTGATGATAATGCCAGAGCGTTGGGCTTTCATCACCGGTGCGGCACGACGCGCGCAAAGGAATTGCGCGTCAAGGCACACGGAAATGCAATCGCGCCATTCAGCTAACTCGATATCATCAATGGGGGCAGTGGGGCCTTTGGTGCCGGCGTTGTTGACCATCACATCAAGCCCGCCCAAGTCGTCCAATGCGTCATCAAACCATGCATCCACTTCGGCTTCGCTTTGGACGTCAACAAGAGTGGCGGCGATGTCGGGGAAGTTCTGGCGGAAAGCGTCGAGGGCTTGTTCGTTGATATCGCAGATGTGTACCTGTGCACCATTTTCATGAAAGGCTTTGGCGATGGCGCGGCCTATGCCTGATGCTGCTGCGGTGATCATGACGCGTTGGGACATGGTTATTTCGCCTTTTTCTTCCTTGCCTTCAACTCTCGATCCAACACCAAGCCGGAGCCGATCTTATGCTTTCTGAACAGCTTCATCATATCCACTAAAATCGCATTGCGCTTGGCCTCAATGGCGGCGACGGCGCGGCCTTCGGCTTGGGACTCACAACCTTCCACCAAGCGCTTTTCCAGTGCCTCATTCCATTGCGGGAATTTGAGATCGGTCCAATCCAGTTCCAATGTGGGGTCAAACTGCTTGATGAAATCGCGCATGCCGCCGGGGCCGCCTGCCACGTGATAGGTCAGGAATGAGCCCATGAAGGCCCAGCGCATGCCAGCGGAATAGACAATGGAATCATCTATATCACCCGTACTTGCAATGTCTTTGTTGAGGATGTGCAAGCTCTCGCGCCAGAGGGCCTCCTGCAGGCGGTCGCAGACATAGCCCATAATTTCTTTCTTGAGACGCAACACCTGCATGCCGATGGCTTCGAAATAAACGCCGGCACGGTCCATCGCTTCAGCAGAGGTTTTTTCGCCTGGCACGGTTTCCACCAGCGGCAGCAGATAAACCGGGTTGAAAGGATGGCCGATGATGACGCGTTCGGGGTGTTTGCATTGGGACTGCAAGTTGGATGGCAGAAAACCTGATGACGAAGATGCGATGATCACCTCAGAGCGCGCAGCAGCATCCAATTCTTTGAGCAACCGGATTTTCAAATCTTCGCGTTCCGGGGCACATTCGTGGATGAAGTCAGCCTTTGCCGCCATCTCGGCCAGGTTGGTGGTGAACGTGAGCTTACCTTTTTTCACGGGTTTGCCCAACAAAGCTTCAAGGGAGGGCCATGCGGTTTTGATCTGGGCTTTAAGTTTGGCTTCCGCGGTTTCCAACACGTCATACGCGATAACACTGTAGCCGCGAAACAACAGTCGCGCGGCCCAACCTGCGCCAATGAGGCCGGTTCCCGCTATGCCAACGGTTTTTATTTTCATTTCTTCAGCCCCAGAATAGCGCGCCCCTCATTCGGCGTTGCTACTTTTGTGCCCAGCATCTCGATGAGTTTGACTGCCTTTTCGACCAACGATCCGTTCGTCGCAAACACGCCTTTTTCGAGATAGAGATTATCCTCCAAGCCCACACGCACATGGCCTCCCAAAAGAGTAGCTTGTGCCACCGCAGACATTTGGTTGCGGCCAATACCAAACGCGGCCCATACCGCACCTTCCGGCAACTGTGATTTCTGATAGGCCATGGTTGCAGTGTTGAACGGCGCACCCCAGGGAATACCGAGGCAGAGTTGATAGAGCGGCGGGCCGTCGATCAAACCTTCCTTCACCAGTTGATTGGCAAACCACAAATTACCTGAATCGAAAATTTCCATTTCCGGCTTTACGCCATAGGATTTTATCAGGGCTGCCTGTTGGCGCAATTGCGTTGGGGTTTGCACCATGATGGATTGACCATCGCCGAAATTCAGCGTGCCACAATCCAAAGTGCAGATTTCGGGACGAAGGGCTTCGATGTGCAGCAGGCGTTCCAATGGACCAACACAGTCTGTGCCCGGGCCAAATTCCAGTGGCTTTTCGCCATCACCAATAACAACATCGCCGCCCATGCCCGCAGTCAGGTTGATGATGACATCGGTGTTTTGGGCGCGGATGCGCTCCATTACTTGCGCGTATAAATCGACGCGCCGCGAACCTTTGCCAGTTTCGATATTGCGCACATGACAATGCACCACGGTGGCGCCAGCACTTGCGGCCTCGAGGGCGGCATTGGCGATTTGTTCCGGCGTGACTGGAACATGAGGGCTTTTGCCCACCGTATCGCCAGCGCCCGTGACAGCACAGGTGATGATAACTTTCGACTGCATCATGATCCTCCGACATTTGAAGCTAGCTGGAAGTTTTTGCCTTGGCGAGAGCAGTCGAGGCACTGGCCTGTTGAAATTCTGGAAGTGGACTTGTTTTCAATCTCCAATTGGTCCACCTTTGGCTCAGGCAAATCGGCGGAATCGTAATGAGTGACATCAATCAAGTGATGTTGGTGGTGGCGGCACTGTCCACTCCAGTGGATGTGCCCGAACCCATGTCCAGAAATTGGTGCACGCCGGGTTATACCGTAATGATGCCGGAAGGGCGCGAAGGGGTCGTGACGTCAACCGATGGGGATATTTGCCGCGTGGTGGCCGACGGCGAGAAGTATGCCACCTTGATTCCCCACTTTATTGTCGAGCCGGTCTACCCCCAGCTTTTTGCGGTGCGGGCTTATCGCTAACTCCCCATCTGCCAGGTTTTGATCACGTCCAATGGCCAGAGCAACATGATGATGTTCAGGGTCAGGTTATCGCGGATGATGTAGCCGACTGACAATTCGAAAACGATTGCCAGCGCAACCGTGCCCCAAACGGGCAAACGGGATGCGGCATAGAAGCCTGCCATCATCCAGAGAATATCAGCCACCGAATTCAAAACACTGTCGCCATAGTAATCCAAAGCGATGGTGGCTTCACGGTAGCGATTGATGATCATGTCGGTGTTTTCAAAAATCTCCCATGCGCCTTCAATAGCTGTTGCGGCGGCAAGTTTTGCAGCGAAACTCCAACGCGGGCCGATGAGATGCAGCAGTCCATAGAATATGAAACCATGGATGACATGCGAAAAAGCGTACCAGTCTGAAATGTGTTGCGAGTTTTCGGAACTGACGACTTGGCCGTGCCAGAGTTTTACGTAACCGCATTTGCAAATCGGTTCCCGGCCCATGGCCAGCAGAATAATCGCGGCGAGCAAGGTGAGGGCGAAGGCCCAGAGAAGGGGTGGGAATCGGCGCACAGTCATCAGCGAAGTGTGCCCGAAAGATGTTAACGCGGTTCAAATCCTGCTGATAGATGATTCAACGCTTCCTTCACAGCCGCACGGGGTCATGTGACAGTTGAATACGGAGATCACCTCGTTCACATTTTGAGAATCCTGTAAAATTGTGGGCTGGGCTAAAGCGAAAGCTGACAAAACTATAGCAGCGATATTTACTGCTCTTGTCTATTGCAACGCTCTCGCCACCCTTATTCCGAAGATATTGACCCGCTTGTCCGCATCATTGGTGCCGCGTGTGGCGAAGCGCATGTCTTTTGCTCTGTTGGCCCAGGCGCCCCCGCGATAACTGCGTTCACAGCCCAAGTCCTGATGGGCGCTGCCGTCGCTGGCGGCCTTGCTGTAATCGGGCGCGTAGCAATCTTCGGTCCACTCCCAGACATTTCCTTGCGTGTCGTGCAAGCCAAACGCGTTGGCAGAATACTTGCCGACGGGTACGGTCGACGTTGCGTTGAAATTGACCTCGGTGGCATCCAGAATTGTGCCCTTGGCGAAGGCAGAGGATACGCCTGCACGCGCCACATATTCCCACTCTGCTTCCGTCAACAGGCGATAGTCAAAGCCTGTGCGCTTTGACAGCCATTTGGCATAAGCCTTGGCATCGCGCCATGACACACAGGTGGCAGGGTGATCAGGTGTTTGTGTAAAGCCGGGGTTGATGACGTTGTTTCCGTGTGCGGGGGTGTAGCGCGTCCCCGTCCACAGCGAGCAAATATTGCCCGGGTCATAGGAAGTGGCTTTCAAGAAGGTTTCATATTGGTTGCGGGTGACTTCGAATTTGCCAACTGCGAAGCTGTTTTGAATCTTCACGTCGTGCTGCGGGCTTTCGTCTTTCTCATGATCAGGTTCGCTTGCAGGTGAGCCCATGCGGAATTGACCAGCGGGTACGACCACCATATCAGGACAATCGGGGCAGTCGCGAAACGTCGTTGGCTTTGGCGGTTGGTTATTTTCCAGCACGATTGGTTGGCTGACGGGAGCTTTCAGATAAATCGCTTCGCCGCCAAGTGAGGCATAGGTGTAAGGTTCTTGTTCGTTCTGGGTGGCGTTTAGAACATCATCCCGCACGCGGCCAAACAACAGGCGAATTTCAAGGCCGGGTTCCTGCAAACTTTTGACCAGTGCTTCGGCAAAAGGGCTGTTGGCATCAAGGGGGCCGTCCTGCGCCAGTGTTCCTTCCTTGGCGGAATAGGCAACGACTTCACCCGCACCCGGTTCGATTTGCGCCAGTCCACGATTGGCGGCGCGTTTTCCATTGTTACCCACCAGCTTGAACGGATTGTTGCGGCAGGCATCCAATACCACCATGCGCAGTTTGCTGGCACCGCCTACAGCAGATCGGACGACAGAAAGTGGAATGGCCTCGAATTCAATATCTGTGGAGCGCACAAGTTTTGCATCTACAGGCACAAGGTAATTCTCGTTTGCAACCTCAACACCGTGGCCTGCATAATAAATCAATGCAATCTCAGCTTCGGTTGATTTGGCCGAGAATTCTTTCAACTCCCGGCGCATGCTTTCGGCTGACACATCGGTCACCAGTTTAACATCATCGAAACCCGCAGCTTTCAGTGCCTCGGTTACGGCTCGGGAATCAGCGAGGGGGTTGGCAAGTTCACCGACCGTTGCATAATCCGCATTGCCGATGACGAGGGCCACGCGATTTTCGGCAGACCATGATTGTGTCGCCTGAGCGCACGCAGCGCTGAGTGCGAGTAACACAAACACTATGACATGGCGGAACATGATGAGCCCTCACGCAATCGGGAGCAGGGCGATGCAACGGCACCGCCCCTTTTGATGGATCAATAGCCGTTGTTATTGTTGCAGGACGAACCGCTGTAGTTTGTGCTGTAGCCATAATTGTAGCGCTTCACGTGGCGATAAGTGTTGTAGGACACGTAGCGACGGGGATAGCGCACATGATAGACTTTTCTGCCGACATAAACATCAGGGTTGACGGCTTCTTCGGATGAGTCTTCAGCATTATCAAACGTCGACTCGTCGTCTAAAATTTGTGGCTGCGGTGCTTTTGGTTTGAACTCCGGCTTCAGCTGCGAAACGTCGACATCATCAGCAATCGCCTCGGAAGCTTGTTCATTTTCATCTTCGACGCTGAACCGTTTGACCTGCGGGCGGTCCGGACGTTTGGGGGGCGTAGACTCCACCTGTTGCGAATCGTCATTGGCGCTTGTGCCATCATCAACCCGGAATTCTTGAATTTTCGGGCGGTTTTTGTTTTTGGGAACGACCACTTCTTCGGCGGTGTCATTGACTTTGAAAGTCTTGATTTTGGGTTGAACGGCGATACTACGCTCTTGAGCGGAAGCTGTCAGAGGCGACACAAAGCTGGACGTCAGAATAACAAGAGCTGTTACGCTTACCGTCGAAATACTAAACACATGTTTCATTTCACACCTCTATCCAGAATGATGGCGGACGTTGCAGCCATCGTGGTTGATCGAATGGTGAGAGAACTAACGCGCGGCGGATGAACGCGATCTGAAGAGGGCAGTGGGGTTCTGTTCATCGCATCGCTTGCACTTCAAAATGCGTCTGCTAGTCTCCCCGCCGGGGGGAGTTAAAGGACGCTTTATGCTCAGTCGCGCAGGCCAAACTGCTTTGGCAACAGTTCTCACATTTTTTGTTTCAACGCAGATGACCGTCGCTGGCCCAATGGAGGATTGCGCGAGTGGTGTGCCTGCCAAAGCCATTGCGGGCTGCACAACATTGCTGAAAGGCAAAATCACCAGGAAGTCTGATCAGTCATTGGTCTACTCCATGCGTGGGCTTTCCCATTTGAACAATGGCGACCCGCAGAACGCTATTCAGGATTTGGAGAAGGCGGGTGCTCTGAACCCGAAGAACTTTCAGGCGTTTCAGGGGTTGGGCTTTGCCTTGCAGAAAACCGGGCTTTACCCCGAAGCGGTGACGGCTTTCGACAAGGCCATCGCATTGAACCCATCGGATCATGTGACGATTTCTTATCGTGGCTATGCGCATCTCACAGTGAAAGATCACGCGAAGGCGTTGAAGGACTTTGACGCGGCGGCGCGCCTTGCGCCGAAAAATGCTGCTTATCAGGCCGCACGGGGTGATGCCTTGAAGACATCGACAGCTTATCCACTTGCCATTGCTGCTTATAGCAAGGCCGTCACCCTCGACCCTGATCAATACGGCGCTTACGAAGGACGGGGCTTGGCCCACTTTGCTGTTTTGGATATTAATGCAGCGATTGCGGATTTTGACCAGTCCATCAAACGTAACGCCAAAGCCAGCCTGTCCTTTGCAGGCCGAGCCAATGCAAAGTACTTGCAAGGCGACATCGATGCAGGATTGGCTGACGCCGAAAAGGCCATGAACCTTGCCCCCAACGACGAGTATATGCTCGTCGCAGCAGGCAATGGCTATTTTGCCAAACAGGACTTTGCCAAGGCGCAAGCGCTGTACGCCGAGGCGCAAGCCGCCGACAGCACATCATCCCGCGCCAGCAGCGGCCTTGCCGCTGTCACATTAGAGCTGGGTAACGCTGATGCGGCTCTGAACTTGGTTGATACCGCCCTGTTGCAGGCACCGGAAAAACTGGGCCCCTATACCACGCGCGGCCACATCATGTTGACCAAAGGTCGCGTCGATGAGGCCATTGGCAATTTTGAAAAAGCACTGTCCGATAACAATCTCGATGGCATGGCTTACTTGGGTTTGGGCCTCGCCTATGCGCAGAAGGGGGAGGCACAAAAGGCCCGCCTCAATTTCGAGGAAAGTTTAAAGCCGCATCGCCTTTATGTGTTTCAACAGAAGCGTGCATCTGACGCGATTTCGTCTTTGGCTGACGGCAAGGCCGACATACAAACCACTGCGAAAATACCTGTCATCGCGTTTGATCCGGGCAAGCGTGTGGCGCTGGTGATTGGCAACAGCGCTTATGAGAATGCCAACCCCTTGCCCAACCCCACGCGCGACGCCACGGCCATCGCCACTGCGCTCAAAGGTTTAGGCTTTGAAGTGCTTGAGGGGCAAGACCTCAACCTTGCAACGATGCAGGGCAAGCTCAAGGACTTTGCGCAGAAGGCCGCAACAGCCGATGTGGCGCTGTTTTATTATGCAGGTCATGGCATGCAGGTGGGGGACAAGAATTATCTGATCCCCACCGACGCCGCGCTGAATGAGGCAACAGCCGTCGACTTTGAGTTGATCGACGTCAACACATCCGTGTTGCAGTATCTGGGCGGCGATGACCGTACCGGCATCATCATCCTCGACGCCTGCCGCGACAACCCGCTGTCACGCAGCTTTTCGCGGAGCTTCGGCAAAACCCGTTCCGGCACTGTTGCACAAGGCATGGCCCCGATGAGTGCTGATGAGGGTGGCCTCATCATCGCTTTCGCCACAGCACCGGGCGACGTGGCCGAAGACGGCGAGGGACAAAACAGCCCCTTCACCACGGCCCTCGTCAAACACATGGCCACACCCGGCATTGAACTTGAACAGATGATGAAGCGCGTCAAAAAAGACGTCTACCTCGCCACCAACAAACGTCAGCAGCCGTGGGTCAATTCAGCCTTGCGGGATGAGATATTTTTAAGCGGGAAGTAAGCGCCTCAGATCAACGTGCGGGTCACATCCGCCTTGTTGCAGACAAGATCGCAGCACCGTGATATCCTTTTGAAAATCAACAAGGATGAAATCATGCCAGACGTCGCCAGTCATGTCGAAACCCTTTATCGCGATGGCGTGACGGGTTTGAAGGGTGCTTTTTCGCGTGATTGGGCCGATGCCATGCGCGAGGACATGATGACCGCGTTCTGGAGCGCAATCCAGCGTCCGGGCGGGGCCGTGGGTCGGGGCCCGCGCCGTTGGTATGTCGAAATTCACCCGCAGGACATGCGGGGCTTTGTGGATCTGGTCACGCACCCGTGGGTCTCTGCCATGTGTGAACAGGTTCTGGGGCCCGACTATCAGATTGTGGAGATCGGCTTTGACGTGCCGTTTCAAGGTGCCATGTTCCAGCCTTGGCACCGCGATTTTCCGTCACCGCCTGAAACCTATGACGACAGGCGCATCACCTCCCTTGCCTTCAACCTCACAGGGGTCGATGTGACCCAGGATATGGGGCCTTTCGAAGTCGCTCCCGGCACGCAATGGGTGGATGGTCGAAACTGGAAGCACGAAATGTTTCCCGCCAAGGAGGATTGGCCTGTCTTCGCCGAGAAAGGCGTGAAGAAATATCCGGAACGCGGCGATATCTCCTGTCGGTCGGCGCTCACCATCCATCGCGGCACAGCGCACCCTTCGCCCATCGCAAGACCTGTGCTGGTGTTGGGTGCCGATGCACCGGGTGCCGGCCATGACAAACTGCATGACCTGATGGTGACGCAAGACTTTTTCGACGCCCTGCCGCCGGACGTTCGCAAACACCTCGTCTGCCGCGTCGTCGAAAAACTCATCCCCGTCACCCAGAAACACGACATCGAAGGCCTGGTCATGGGGACGACGGGTTAGAGCCAGGGAATAAAGGGTAGCTTCTCTATATTATTTGAACATCTCACCCCTCCCCAATCTTTGGGGTGGGGCAGGGGTGGGGTGGATGACAGGATGTATAACGACAGAAGTCAAAAGTGACGTCGACTTCTGAGTGTAAGTCCGCAGCGCCATCAGCACAAGTCAAAGTCAATAGAATGCACTGTCACCGTAATTCAGAATGCACTGTCACCGTAATTCCAATAGAATGCACTGTCACCGTAATTCCGTAATTCCGTAATTCCAATAGAATGCACTGTCACCGTAATTCAATAGAATGCACTGTCACCGTAATTCTGTCACCGTAATTCCGTAATTCGTCACCGTAATTCCATTATTAAATGTTGTCAATAAGACGCAAGTTCACTTGAAGAGGTACCTAGGAAGACGTGATGTCTCAATTGGTGTTGAATGAAGATTTGTGAAGCAGTAACCACGACTACTCATCTGATTTTCCGTCACAGTCACATCCAATCAGACTGACGTAATGTGAGATTCTAAGAAAATATAGAAAGACTAAAGGAAGCGGAAAAATTCTTTATATTGAACCAATGGAAAAGCTGCATCATTCGAAGAGAAAACTTCTGGCTAAGCGATGGGGTAATGTTCCGTTAGTGTTAAGCGATGTCTCTCCCTTTGGGACAACTGCTGCAGGGCTTCAGGATTTTCG
>JANOPL010000122.1:0-6421 GCA_031421835.1 Hyphomicrobiales bacterium
GATTGCTCAACGCAGCCCGTCGGCCACGCGGCTGACCAAACTGATGATCAACATGGCCGAAGGTGAGGAACGCGAAGCTGGCATTGAAGCGTTGGGGGGATACCTGGCAGCAGGCAGTGCGGATTTAGCCACAGGGCTTGAGGCTTTCCGCAACAAACGAAAAGCAGACTTTTAATGACGTCATTTGACGACACAACCGCACGCAAAATCCTGCGGGAGCTCTTTGACGTCGCGGTCGCCAGTGCCAATCCGCTAAAGGTGCTCGCAGCGCATCTGCCGGAAAAACCTGTCGGCCGCTGCATTGTTGTGGGTGCGGGAAAAGCCTCGGCAGCGATGGCGGCAGCGTTGGAACAAGCTTGGCCTGATGTTAAGATGACGGGTGTTGTCGTCACCCGTTACGGGCACACCGTGCCGACCCAGCGCATCAAAATCATCGAAGCGTCCCATCCGGTGCCGGATGAGAACAGCGTGTTGGCAGCGGCTGAAATTTTGAGAACTGTACAAGGCTTGAATGACAATGATCTGGTGATCGCCTTGATATCAGGTGGCGGTTCGGCTCTTTTGGTCTCTCCACTGCCGGGGATCACTTTGGCGGACAAACAATCCATCGGCCGTTCCCTGTTGAAAAGTGGTGCGGGCATCGGTGAAATGAATGTGGTGCGCAAACATCTCTCGGGTATCAAAGGTGGAAAGCTAGCTGCTGCGGCATATCCTGCTCGCGTTGTGACGCTTGTGATCTCCGATGTGCCGGGAGATGACCCTGCGACAATTGCGTCCGGCCCAACGATAGCCGACACAACGACCGCTGAAGACGCCCTCGACATATTGCGACAATACGGCATCGACGTGCCGCAAACTGTTTCAGACTGCTTACAGCAGCACCGCCCACGTCCAAGCATCGGACAAGATGTGCGGATGATTGCGTCACCCATGATGGCTCTCAAGGCTGCGGCCAAACAGGCACGGAGGTTGGGCGTCATTCCGCTCATTCTGGGTGATGCCTTGGAAGGTGAGGCGCGGGAGCTTGGCAAAACCATGGCCGGCATTGCAGTATCAGCGCAGTTGCACGGTCTGCCCATAAATGCACCTTGCGTGCTGCTTTCGGGCGGCGAAACCACGGTTACGATTTCCGGCGAACACGCTGGGCGCGGTGGCCGCAACACTGAGTTTCTGCTTTCCACGGCAATCCAGTTGCAGGGGGCTCCGGGCATCTGGGGCTTGGCAGGTGACACCGATGGCATTGATGGTACGGAAGATGCGGCTGGTGCAATCATTTCACCCGGCACACTTCGCCGCACCCAACTCGATGCAAGACTTCACCTCAACACCCACGACAGCTATCATTTCTTCAAAGCCATGAGTGATCTTGTGATGACAGGCCCCACACTCACCAACGTCAATGATTTCCGCGCTATTTTGGTGGCACCCAAGACTTGAGTTCCAGCGTGATTTGGTGAAGACTGCCAACTGATTTGAGATCAGGACCGCATCACACACATGGGAAAACTCACTACGCATGTTCTCGACACGGCCAAAGGCAAACCTGCTGAAGGCTTGCGGGTGGATGTGTATTTTGAAGGGCAACGGCTCCACTCTGCCATCACCAATGCGGACGGCCGCATCAATGCGCCACTGGTGCAAGGTGACGAGCTGAAAGTTGGAAGCTACGAAATTCAGTTCCACGCTGGTGAGTATTTGTTGCAGAATAACGCAGGTCTGATGCAGCCCTTGTTCCTTGATGTCATCCCTATCAGATTTGGCATTTCCGATGCATCACAACACTACCACGTGCCACTGTTGCTGTCGCCCTTCGGCTACTCCACCTATCGCGGAAGCTGATCATGCGTGATGCAATTACATTTCTGCGGCGCGGGAAAGTGGTGCATTTGCGGCCAAAAAGTCCCACACAAACAGTGCTGGACTATTTGCGCCTTGATGAAAAATTCACAGGCACAAAAGAAGGCTGCAACGAAGGTGACTGCGGTGCCTGCACTGTTGCCATTGGGCGCGTGAAGGGCGGGACGTTGATATACGAACCCGTTAATGCGTGCATTCTACTGGTCGGGCAATTGCACGGCTGCGAACTCATCACGGTTGATGATCTTGCATCAGAACACGTGCTGCACCCTGTGCAGCAAGCGATGGTGAAGCATCACGCATCCCAATGCGGGTTTTGCACGCCAGGTTTTGTGATGTCGCTGTTCACGCTTTATCATTCGGGCTTGCGTCCGACGCGGCAACAGATTGTTGATCACATCGCCGGAAATCTTTGCCGCTGTACGGGGTATCGTCCGATCATTGATGCAGCCCAGGATGCCTGTACAGGAAAACCACTGGACCAATGGGCGCGCAATGAAGCTGCGACTTGCGGTGCGTTGCAAGCACTCAACTTGGATGAGGATGTGATGATCCCCATTCAGGATGGGTTTATTGCAATTCCTGCAAGTCCACACGCTTTGACCAAACTCGCACAGCAACATCCAGACGCAACCATCGTCAGTGGTGCAACGGACGTAGGCCTGTGGGTGACCAAACAACTGCGCGTACTGCCGAAAATAATTCACACGTTTGCAGTCAAAGAATTGCACGACATTGCGGAGACGTCAGTAACGTTGAGCATTGGTGCTGCGGCGACCTATGGCGAGGCCTTTGAAACTCTTGGCCAGTTGCATCCAGACGTTGCCGAAGTTCTGCGTCGTTTGGGTTCGAGGCATGTGCGGGCTTCAGGCACAGTGGGCGGCAATATTGCCAATGGTTCGCCAATTGGAGACATGTCTCCACTCTTGATCGCTCTGGGGGCGACATTGCATTTGCGCCTTGGGGACGAAGTGCGAGAGCTTCCGTTGGAGCAATTTTTTGTGACCTATGGCAAGCAAGATCGAGCGCCCGGTGAATTGGTGTGGCGTGTCGAAATTCCGAAGCTCAAAGCAAATGAAAGTTTTAGCGCCTACAAAATATCAAAACGTTTCGACCAGGATATTTCTGCCTTGTTGTTTGCGTTGAAAGTGAAGCGGCTTGGTAATCGAATCATAGAGGCGCGGCTTGCAATGGGCGGTATGGCAGCCACACCAAAGCGTGCACCGAAAACCGAAGCTGCACTGATGGCAATCGCGTTGGACAACGAGGCATCGTGGCACAAGGCTATTGCGTCCTTGGATGAAGATTTCAAACCCATCAGCGACATGCGCGCGTCAGCTGACTATCGCATCGAAACCGCCAAGAACCTGTTGCACAAAGTGTTGCTGGAAATATCATCCCCAAAAGAAGCAACACACGTTCTCAATATTCAAGAGACTGCAGCATGACACGGACAATTTCAAAGGCCGCTGTCGTCGGTCATGCAATAGCGCATGACTCTGCTGAAATGCATGTGCAGGGCAATGCCACATACATTGATGACATTTTGGAACCCGATGGGCTTTTACATGTGGTTCCCGGCTATTCGAGAGAAGGTGCACGAGGGAGAATTACATCTGTTGATGTGACGGAAGTCATGAAATTTCCTGGCGTTGTAAAAGTCTTGACGCATCTCGACATTCCCCACATCAACGATTGCAGTCCGGCTCTGGGCGATGATCCGATATTTGCTGAAACTGAAATTGCTTTTCATGGCCAGGTGGTTTTCGCTGTGGTCGCTGAAACCCGCGATGCCGCGCGGCGCGCCGCACGGCTCGCAAAAATCATCGTTGCGGCTGAAACACCTGCTGTCTCTGTTGACGACGCAATGACACAACAGACCCCGGATATTCTACCGCCCTATGCCTTCAAACGCGGCAATGCCGAGCGCCTGATAAAACAGTCAGACCATAACGTGCAGGATGCTTTTGACATCGGTGGCCAAGAACATTTCTACTTGGAAGGCCAAGTCAGCCTGGCCATTCCCGGTGAGCAAGGCAACATGACCGTGCACTGCTCAACCCAGCATCCGACGGAAGTGCAGCACATCGTTGCAAAAATGCTTGGCGTGATGGATGCCAAAATAACTTGCGAATGCCGACGCATGGGCGGTGGCTTTGGTGGCAAGGAAAGCCAAGCAGCCCAGTGGGCCGCACTTGCCGCCTTGGCGGCCTACATCACCGGCCGCCCTGCAAAGTGTCGGTTGGACCGCGCTTACGATATGATCAAGACCGGCAAGCGCCACGACATGCGCGTGAATTACGGCGCAAGCTTCAACAACAAAGGCGTGTTGGACGCCGTCGACGTCGAATTTTTGTCGCGTTGCGGCTATTCTGCTGATTTGAGCCAAGGTGTGAATGACCGCACCATGTTCCACGCCGACAATGCGTATTACTATCCCGCATTGGATATCAAATCCCGCCGTCTGCGCACCAACACGGTGTCCAACACTGCTTTTCGCGGTTTTGGCGGCCCGCAAGGCATGTTGTTTGCCGAGCGAATGATGAGTTCGATAGCAGCTCAGTTGAAGCTTGATCCTTTGCTTGTGCGCAAGCGCAATCTTTACAGCAAGGGCCGCGAAACAACGCCTTACGGTCAAACACTCGAAGACAATGTGATGGCAGACGTGATCAGTCAACTTGAGGTGTCGTCAGCGTATCAGCAGCGACGCAAATCCATTCAACGCTTCAATGCTGCTAACAGAATCTTGAAGAAGGGCATTGCACTTACGCCCGTGAAGTTCGGAATTTCGTTTACACTGAAGCATCTCAATCAGGCGGGAGCGCTGCTACATGTTTACACCGACGGTTCGGTGCAGTTGAACCACGGTGGCACTGAAATGGGGCAGGGTCTTTATGTCAAAGTCGCACAGATTATTGCTGAGGAATTTGGTGTGGCTTTGGACCGCGTGCAGATCATGGCGACGTCCACAAGCAAGGTGCCCAACACATCGCCCACCGCTGCCTCATCAGGGGCGGATCTGAACGGCATGGCCGCGCAAAAAGCCGCTGCTAAAATCAAGTTGAGAATGATCGCCCACTTGTCGAAAGTGTGGGGAGTGTCCAAAGCCAGCGTACAATTTGTAAACGGCAATGTGCAGGCAGGCAAACATGCGGCGAGTTTTGCTGAGGCTTGCAAGCTTTGCCACGCTGCGCGCATTTCATTGTCAGCAACAGGCTATTATGCAACGCCCAAGCTGCGCTGGGACCGCGCAAAGGGCAAAGGACGACCATTTTTGTATTTCGCCTATGGCGCAGCCTGCAGCGAAGTCACCATCGACACTTTCACTGGTGAAATGAAATTGGAGCGCGTGGACATTCTGCACGATGTTGGAAGGTCGTTGAACCCTGCCATCGACATTGGGCAAATCGAGGGGGCATTCGTGCAAGGCATGGGGTGGTTGACCACAGAGGAATTGGTGTTTGACGACAAGGGTCATCTGCGCACTCACGCGCCATCAACCTATAAAATCCCTTGCGCATCTGACGTACCAGAAGATTTTCGTGTGGAGCTTTACCAGTCAAAGGGCAACCGCGAAGACACCATCTACCGCTCAAAGGCGGTCGGTGAGCCGCCCCTTATGCTCGGCATTTCTGTGTGGGCCGCAATATTTGATGCAGTTGCATCATTGAAAATCGGAAAAATCCCCCCACTCAATGCTCCGGCAACGCCTGAAAACATCATGCGAGCAGTGAAGGCAATGCAATCGTGAACAAATGGGCCACATTGATAACCGCAATCCAGAAGAACGGGTCGAGCGCATTGGCTTCGGTTGTTGCTACAAAGGGATCAACTCCGCGTGATACAGACGCGTGGATGATTGTAACCGGCAATGGGTTTCACGGCTCCATCGGCGGTGGAACAGTGGAATGGCGTGTAATGGCCGAAGCGCAGGCGATGTTACAAAGTAGCCTTAAAATGCGGAAGCTTGATTATGTGCTGGGCCCTGATCTTGGCCAATGTTGCGGTGGCCGCATGCAAGTCGAACTTGAAGTGTTCTCAGTGGTTGATCTTGAGCGGATCGAAACCCTCGCAAAAAAAACCTTGCCCCATCATCCAACGATTTACATTTTTGGTGCAGGTCATGTCGGGCGCGCTTTGGTTCTGGCGTTGGCACCTTTGCCTTATGACGTGCAGTGGATCGATCCGAGGCCGGATGCATTTCCTGCTGCAGTTCCCTCAAACGTAAGCTTGCACCAGTTGCAAGACCCCGTGTCCATGGTCAGCGCTTTGGAACGGAACAGTTTTGTTTACGTCATGTCGCATTCACATACATTGGATTTTGAGATTGTAGACGCGGCCCTGCGCAAACCAGACCTGCACGTCGGCGTAATTGGTAGCAGTACGAAACGGGCGCGATTTGAGAAACGACTTTTGCAGTCTGGTATAAGCGCTGAGCGAATTGTGCAACTTATCTGCCCCATCGGCGTAGCTGGTATACAATCAAAACATCCTGCCGCCATCGCAGCGTCTGTGGTGGCGCAAATCCTGCAATTGGATACAGGAAACTCATTGGCGATCCCTC
>JANOPL010000123.1:0-36875 GCA_031421835.1 Hyphomicrobiales bacterium
ATTTCATTGCATTGCAAGCGCTCAGTGCCGACACGGATTATGAACCTGCGCAGCATCCCGTGTCCCATGTCCCTGCACTTGATCCGTTGGCGTTGCAACTGGGATGCGTGCATGTCTATTACCCCGATCACGTCGTCTTTCTCGGCACCCACATTCCAACGGATATGCGGTCCGGAGCGCCTGCGGTTGCGATACCCGGCATGGGCATCTTGATTCGCAAAGATGCCAAACCTTCCATTGAACCGATGCTCCGTTGCCTTGGTGATGTGTTTCTGCGCACGACATCAGATGCGCAATTGAAAGCGCTGACACCGACCGAAATTGATCAGCTTCTGAATTGGGATGCGGAAAAATATCGCCAGACCTTGAAGCAACCCTAGGCTCCGTGTAGCTGGGGAGATGTGACCCGTAAGAATTCCCCACGCCTTATTTTTCTGGCTCTCTTCCCGTTTGCCTGCGGCTATTTTTCCAGCCAACTGCTGCGGGCCGTCAACGCTGTCATAGCTCCTGAGCTGGTCAAAGACTTCAACATTGGGCCCGCCGAGTTGGGCTTTCTGACCTCCGCTTATCTCCTCACATTTTCCCTCTTCCAACTGCCACTTGGTGTTTTATTGGACCGCTATGGCGCACGGCGCGTCCAGACAGTCCTCTTGTTAATTGCAGCATCAGGCTGTCTCGCCTTTGCCGCAGCCACAAATTTTCCGGGTCTTGTTGCCGCTCGCGCCGTCATTGGTTTGGGTTTTTCGGCGGGATTGATGTCGAGTTACAAATCCTCATCCCAATGGGTGCCGATTGAACGCCGCTCACTTGCCAATGCGTCCATCATGTCGATGGGTGCACTTGGCCTTGTCGTTTCGACCGAACCCACAGCTTGGCTGGTCGCTGGGTTGGGGTGGCGCAGCGCATTTCTGTGCTTTGCGGTTTTCATCGCGTCCGCAGCGTGTTTCATTTTCTGTGCAGTACCCGAAAAACCTGTGACGGTTAAATCCGCAGCCTTGTCCCAGCAATGGCAAGAGATGTGGCAAATTCTGAAGCTGCCATTGTTCTGGCGCGTCGCCCCCATGTTGGGCATCACGGCAGGGTTGCCCATTGCATATCAAACTCTATGGGCAGGTCCGTGGTTTCGCGATGTCGCGGGACAAAACCCGACAGAAGTTGCACGCAGTCTGTTCTGGGTCGCGATGGCCTTTATGGTGGGAAGCATTGCCATGGGCGTCCTTGCAGATCGCTTGCAGAAACGCGGCATCGGCCCCATGCTGACCTTGAACGGCTTGTTGATATGCCATACTGCGGCGCAGTTCCTGTTGGTGTTTACAAATCCACAATGGGCCTTCGTGGGGTGGCTCGTCCTTGCAGCCATTGGGCAGGCAGCCATACTGTCATTCCCTTGGTTTGCAAGTGAAGTGGGAGAAAACCTGTCAGGCCGTTCCAACGCTGCAATCAACTTCGCCATGTTCATCACGGCATTTGCCGCGCAATACATGGTGGGTTACATCATCTCGCTGTTTACGCCGACAGCTTCAGGTTATAATCCGGCCGGTTATGCCTGGGCCTTTGGCGTCTTTCTGCTTCTGCAAATTCTCGCCATGACGTGGTATTTCTTTTCGATGCGCAACAGGTCCTTTAAATGAATCCAATTCTTGCTGAAATATTGCGCGGCCGCGCAGTCGAAAGTTATCATCGTGGTGCATTTGCAGTGGCAAACGCTGAAGGTGAAATCCTTCACAGTCAGGGCGACATCAACAGAAATATTTTTCCGCGCTCGGCCATCAAGGCCTTTCAATGCGTGCCTTTGATCGAATCTGGTGCTGCAGATCGCTTTTGTTTTGCGGATGAAGACATCGCACTCGCCTGTTCGTCCCACATCGGCGAGGCGGAACACGTCCGCGTCGCGGCCTCAATGCTGGAAAAGGCGGGCATCGATGAGGCAGCTTATGAATGCGGCAGCCATTGGCCCGAACGAATGATCGACAGATCGGCGCTGATCAAAGCGGCTCAGTTGCCGCGCGCCATTCACAATAACTGTTCCGGCAAACATGCAGGCATGTTGGCGCTGGCCAAACATTTGGGCGCACCGCTTCAGGATTATGTAAAGCGCGAACACCCCGTGCAGAAAGCTGTGGCAACTGCTGTTGATCACTATTGCCGCGTTGAAACCGCAAACGCACCCTGGGGCATTGATGGTTGTTCCGTCCCCACATGGGCCATGCCATTGACGCACTTGGCCCAAGGCTTTGCGCGGCTGTTTGCACCGGGTAACACCACAGGCCAGCGCATTGCAAAAGCAGCTGCTGCTCACCCCTTTCTGATTGCTGGTACTGATAAATTCGACTCCAGAATCATGCAGTCGGTTCCGCGCCTCTTCATCAAGGTTGGTGCCGAGGGCGTTTACTGTGGAGCCATACCCCATGCTTCACTGGGCTTTGCATTAAAGATCGATGACGGTGCCACGCGCGGTGCTGAAGTGGCCGTTGCAGACATGTTATCGAAACTCGACTGCTGGAACTCTAAAGAGGCAGCCACTCTCAAAAGCTTTTCGCACGCCACCATGACCAACTGGCGCAAGCTTGAAGTTGGCGAAACCCGTTCTAGCTTCTGACCATGTTGCCCGAAATATTGACATGTGGTGGCAACTTTGCGCCTGCTGCGGTGAGGTCAGACGTAATGGGCTCACGATGATCCATGCCGACAATGGCACCCAACGCAGCGCCTGATATGATATTATTGGTCATGATGTAGGGGCCGGGTGCGGCAAGTGAGAATTCAATGCCGCGACTGCACCCCATGATGGTGTTGTTGCTCGCCTGCAAGTTCCGTCCGTAGGGGCCCCAGCCCAGGCGGATGCCATAATTTTTTGCGACATCGACCAGGTTGTTGGCAACGATCACATCGGCATCACACAAAATTCCACCACCCAGCGGCAAGCCTTCGGGGTCAACGCCTGTCAAGTTGCGGCATACATTTCCGGTGCATTGAGACAAGCGACCGCCGACATCGTAATTTACAATTTCAATACCTTGTGAAGCAGTATCGATGATGTTGTCAGCCACCACCGAACCGTCGTGGTTGAACTCGACGAACAACGCCACTTCGTTGCAGCGTGAAATCGAGTTGCCGGTGATGATGGAGTTCGCACCAGAATTATTGCGAATGCCGGTGAACGCACAATCGGTGATGCGGTTGTTGGAAATCGTCACGTTACCGGCCTTGAAAACATTGATGCCATTGCCATTCTGGCCATTGCCACCACCTTTCACATCAATGCGGCTGATGTGATTTTCAGTGATGATCGAGCCATCTTCGCGCTTCTCGCTTTGCCACACTTGTATGCCGCAATTGCCAACGTCACTGGCGCGGTTGCCAGCAATATGGATACCTTTTGAATCGATGGATTGCAAACCAACATCGCTGTGAAACTGGAAGCGGTTTCCGACAATGCGTCCACCACAGTAAGAAACGCGCATGCCAGCCTCGCCGCCGCTGAAGTCACAGTCTTCAACGATCAGGCGCTCAATACCTTCTGCTGTTAAAACGTTGCCCGCAGCACCTTTCAAGACCAACCCCAAACCCTGGAGGACAACATGTCCAGCCTCTTTGAGGGAAAAAACCTTGCCACCTGTCGCAGCCACAAGTCTCGTGGCCCCGGGCGCACCAACAATCGTTACGTTATTCTTGATCGTCAGTGTGCTGACATTAAAATTTCCACCACCCAGGTAAACAACGCCGCCACGGCCTTTGCTTGCCGCAACAATGGCGGCTTGAAGGGCCCCGGTATCATCACCCCCCGATGGCAAAAGAGCTTCTGCCCGCACCATCCGTGTAAACAGGGGCAGGGTGGGCAAAGACAACATCAATGATCGACGTGAAAGCATTTTAGAAATCCTTATCGTCTATGTGCTGGGAAAGCTCAAACCAACGCAAGTGCAGATCAGCGCCGACGCTGCGCATATCCCAAATGGGCGTTAAGTGCAGCCAGCAGTTCTTGAGCAGCTTCTGGGATGACGGTGCCGGGTGGAAACACGGCTGCTGCCCCCATCGCCAATAATCTGGGAACATCCTGTGGCGGTATCACGCCACCCGCCACGACAAGAATATCGCCACGACCCGCCATTGCCAAGGCCGCCTTCAGGGCAGGTACATGGGTCATATGCCCTGCCGCCAAAGATGATACACCGACAACGTGAACGTTTTCTGCCACTGCTTTTGCGGCAACTTCCTCAGGTGTGGCAAACAGTTGGCCAACCTTCACATCAAAGCCCAGATCAGAGAATGCTGACGCGATCACCTTCTGACCACGGTCGTGCCCGTCTTGTCCGATCTTCGCAACCAGGATTGCCGGTTGCCGCCCTTCGGCTTCGGCAAATGCGCCGACAGCGCGCTGTGCTGCGCGCACCTGTTCAAGGTCGCGCGGTGTTGCTTCATATATACCTTTGGAAATCTTGGGCGTTGCGGCGTGGCGGCCCCAAACGGTTTCGAGAGCGTGAGAGATTTCGCCAACGGTGGCCTTGGCGCGTGCCGCATTGACGGAGGCTTCAAGCAGATTGCCGTCGCCGGAACGTGCAACAGTCGTGAGTGCATCCAAATATTTCTTTACGTCAACCAAGTCACGTTCAGCTTTCAGGCGCTGAAGTTTTTCCATTTGCATGGTGCGAACACGTGAATTCTCAACCGTCAGGATGTCTATGGGCTGTTCGTCTGTGGTCTTGAAGCAATTGACCCCCACGACGATCTGTTCTTTGGCGTCAATGCGGGCCTGTGTTCTGGCCGCGGCCTGCTCGATCCGCTGTTTGGGAATGCCAGCCTCGATGGCCTTGGACATGCCACCCAGATTTTCTATTTCCGCCAAATGTTCCCGCACCCTCGCAATCAAATCCTCGGTCAGTCGTTCGACGAAATAAGATCCACCCCATGGGTCAATGACATCGCAGGTGCCAGCCTCTTCCTGTAAAAACAATTGTGTGTTGCGGGCAATACGGGCCGAAAAATCCGTGGGAAGTGCAAGTGCTTCATCCAGTGAATTTGTATGCAACGACTGCGTCCCACCTTGCGTCGCCGCCATCGCCTCAATGCAGGTCCGCGTCACATTGTTGAAAACATCCTGCGCCGCGAGACTCCACCCTGAGGTTTGGCAGTGCGTGCGCAGCATCAAAGATCGCTCATCAGAGGGTGAGAAAGTTTGCATCATCTCTGCCCACAACACCCGTGCGGCCCGCAGTTTGGCAACTTCCATGAAAAAGTTCATGCCAATACCAAAAAAGAATGAAAGACGTGGTGCAAATTGATCAATGGTCAAACCTGCCGCAACGCCCGCCTTGGCATATTCAAGCCCGTCGGCCAGCGTGTAGGCCAATTCCAGATCAGCCGAAGCCCCAGCCTCCTGCATGTGATAGCCGGAAATCGAAATCGAATTAAACTTCGGCATATGGGCTGCGGTGTATTTGAAGATATCCGAAACAATCCGCATCGATTGCGCAGGCGGATAAATGTATGTGTTGCGCACCATGAACTCTTTCAGAATGTCGTTCTGAATCGTACCCGAGAGTTTGGATGGGGCAACACCTTGTTCTTCGCCCGCAACAATGTAGAGCGCCATGATGGGCAACACAGCACCGTTCATGGTCATCGACACACTCATCTGATCCAACGGAATACCGTCGAACAATGTCCGCATATCGAATATGGAGTCGATCGCCACCCCGGCCATGCCGACGTCACCAGTCACACGCGGATGATCAGAGTCATAACCCCGGTGCGTCGCCAAATCGAAAGCGACCGACAGGCCCCTTTGTCCTGCTGCCAGGTTGCGGCGATAGAACGCATTCGAGTCTTCAGCAGTTGAGAAACCTGCGTATTGCCGGATTGTCCAAGGCTGCGAGAGGTACATGGTCGGATAGGGGCCACGCTTGAAGGGTGCAATGCCGGGGTATTCGTCAGTATACTGAGGAGTATCACGAGCGTCGTAACGGGGTTTGAAGGTGATGTCTTCGGGGGTGGTGAAGGCCCCCCTCACCGCTTCGCGGAGCTCCCCCAACAAGTTGAAGGAGCGCGAGGAGTTCCCCCCTCCCTCAGCTCTGCTGGTGGAGTACCCCGCAGGGGGGAGGGGGCCAGCTACCTCAACAGATGTGGTCTTTGAATCCTGATACTTCATGACGCCGATAACCGGGGAAACACCAGAAGTCTCACGATCCCCGACGGGCCACTCACCGCGTTCGGCCTTGCGCATCACATCAAGGGCTTCATCGCAAAGCTTCTGTGTCAGCGTTTCGACAGACCCGGCACCAGCCGCCGCATCTTCCACGCGCCACAAATGCGCCTCATGGAGCAATACCATTTGCGAGTTTCGCGCCACCCGTTTCGCAAAGGCGTTGGGCACGCCTTGCATGGCCGAAAACGGCAACAGCGAAATTGAATCTGCCCCACCCAGTCCTGCACCAGACACGGCAGCAACACTGCGCAATATGTTTGTATGCGCGTCGACCTCAGCCATCATCATGCGGGACGTTTCAGCATGCAGTGCCAGCGGCCTATCGGGTAAACGGCACTCCGCAAGAATGTGCGCCCAAAGCAATCGCGCCGCACGAAACTTGGCAAGTGTTGGAAATATTTGCTGCGACGCCGCCAATGTCATGCTGACGGCGGATACCCGTATCCTCGGTGGTAAAAATTCAAGTTGCTTGAAACGCTGTTTTGCCAGCGCCAATGTTGCACCCAGTTCCTGCGCATCGTTCAGTCCATGGGCATGGCCAACACGGCCATCGACGTTCATGAAAGGGCCCGCAAAGCCTTGTGCATGAAGGATTTCAATCATGCTGGTGTCAGTGATTGAAAAATCAACAGCAAGACGTGCTGGGTCAACAGCTTGCCCCATCACGGCCATGCGAATGGCCTCGGCCCCCGATGTATCCGCCTCATTGCGAATGGCAAACTGATGCAACGGCAGTGCCGAAAGAACGGATGCCGCTTCAACCGAAGTGATCACCAGTCCATCAGCACCGTTGTTCAAATCCTCCCAGGCTTGAGCAACGTCGGCGCAGTCCACCCGCGCAAATACTTGCCAAGGTTCATGCACTTTGCGAAACGCCCGCGGACCTTCGATGCGCCCCTTCAAAGCATCACCGTTGAATTCGCCTTTACAGCGTTTCAACCAGTCTTCGCGTGTGGCTTTGGGAAAGTCGTTCATCTCAAATGTAACTGTTCAACCCCGGAATATTGGCCGCCGCATCGCGCACGGCTTTGACGCCGGCCACGTCCTTGGCATAGTCAATCGTCAGTGTGCCGACGTGTTTGATTTGGTCAGTGGTTAATCCAATCGCCTGCAACTTTGCAATCATCGCCAAGGGTCCGCCCATCATGCCACCGGCGAGGATGCCCATAAAGCCTCCACCCCCGGCGCCGTCGCCACCGTGGGTCATGACCAGTTCTTTTGCACCGGGCATTTTTGCAAAGAGTGCGTCTACTTTTGTTTTATCGCCTTGCGTTGAAACCAGATTGAGCAATATGCCCACCGCCTTCTCAGCTTTCGCTGCGTCGACGCCCATGGTTGCGGTTATTTTATCGATCAGAATTTGCATCAAAAGTCCGTTTGTAAGGGCCGTAGGAGCCGTGATAAGCAGCGGCACGAATTTACAGGGAATAGCACACATGGCCGATAATTCAATTTTTCTGGGCAAAAGCGACAAACGCGAAGAACTGTTTCTGGCTTTGGCGAACCGCCACGGCCTGGTGACGGGTGCGACTGGCACAGGCAAAACCGTGACCTTGCAAATCATGGCTGAGGGTTTTTGTGCTGCGGGTGTTCCTGTCTTTGCTGCCGACGTGAAGGGCGATCTGTCGGGCATTTGCATGAAAGGTGAGCCGAAGGATTTCTTGCTCGAACGCGCCAAAAAAATTGGTTACGACGACTATGGTTTTGAAGAAACCCCAACCGTGTTTTGGGATTTGTTTGGCGAACAGGGCCACCCCATTCGAACGACCGTTTCGGAAATGGGCCCGCTGATGTTGTCGCGATTGATGGGCCTGACGGATGCCCAGGAAGGCGCGCTCAACATCGCTTTTAAACTTGCCGATGAAGAAGGCCTGGCCATTCTCGATCTTAAGGATTTGCGCGCTCTGTTGAAAGACTTGGGCGATCGCGGCAAGGAAATCACCACCGACTATGGCAATATCAACGATCAAACCATCGGTGCTATTCAACGCCGTTTGGTGGTCATCGATGAGCAGGGCGGCGATAAATTTTTTGGCGAACCCGCCCTCGACATCAAAGACCTGATGCGCACAACGCGGGATGGTCGTGGTTACATGAACGTGCTGGCCGCAGATAAGTTGATCAACAGCCCGATGCTCTACGCCACTTTCCTGCTGTGGCTGCTTTCGGAGCTGTTCGAAGAACTGCCAGAAGTGGGAGACCCTGAAAAACCAAAGCTGGTGTTTTTCTTTGATGAAGCACACTTGTTGTTTTCCGATGCCCCTCCCGGTCTGTTGCAGAAGATTGAGCAGACGGTGAAGCTCATCCGCTCCAAGGGTGTGGGTGTTTATTTCGTGACACAGAATCCGCTTGATGTGCCTGAAGGTGTCTTGGCGCAAATGGGCAACCGCGTGCAGCATGCGCTTCGGGCCTATACACCGCGTGAGCAGAAGGCCGTGCAAACCGCAGCCTCCACCTTCCGCCCCAATCCAAAATTCAAAACCGAAAAAGTGATCACCGAGCTGGGGAAAGGTGAGGCGCTGGTGTCCGTGCTTGATCCAAAGGGCGTGCCCACCATGGTCGAACGCACCCTGATCCGCCCGCCGTCGTCACGGCTTGGACCGATTACACCTGCAGAACGGGAAAAGTTGATGAAAGCGTCACCTGTCTACGGTCAGTATGAAGAAACCGTCGATCGCGAATCGGCTTACGAAAAACTCTCCGGCAAAGCCAAGCAACGCGCCGCTGCCCGCGAAGAAGAAGTACAAGCAAAAGAAGAAGCCGTCGTCGCCAAGCGTCAGGCGTCCGCTGCGCGGCGTGAGCCACAATCGGCAACCGATCGGTTCGTCAAAGGTGTTGCAGGGTCGGTAGGTCGCCAAATTGGCACCTCCGTCGCGCGGTCGATTGGCAATGCTCTGGTCCGGGGTCTTTTAGGCGGTTTGACGCGGCGGTAACCCTATCTTGACCTTTTTCTTTCATGAGACTATATCGGTGAAAGGAAAAAGGTTGTATCGCCATGTTGAAGGCTGAATTGGGTTTTGTGCATTATCTGGAGGATCTGCGGGAAACCGCTGGTCTGAAAAGTGTCGACATCGCCAATATCGTCGATGTGTCAGAAGCCACCGTGTCCCGCTGGGGCAAGGGCATGTCGCTGCCCCACCCCAAAACCCAACTGGTGCTGTCTGATCTGCATTACGTTGTGAACCGCCTGCGTGACAGTTACACCCGTGATGAAACCCGTCTCTGGCTCTATGCCCGCCACCCGCAATTGGCTGGCGAGCGTGCGATTGATCTGGTTGCATCGGGTCGCGCCGAAGCGGTGTTGACGGTGATTGAGCGTCTCGACTCTCTCGCGTCACTTTAAGCCGTGCGAAAAATACGCAATCCGGAATTGCTGGACCGATTGCAGGGCTTTGAACCGCAACCATTCAAAAATTCTGTTTGGCGCATGGCCCGGGCCGGGCGTAACCCGCTAACGGCATCCAATCCAAAGGGACGTTGGGATGATGGAACTTTCGATGTGCTTTATACAGCGCTTGCTCCTGATGCGGCGCGGGCTGAAGTGCATTATCACCTCACCCGTGCCCAGCCGGTCTATCCCTCAAGCTTGAAAATTCATCTGCACGAGCTGCATGCCGATTTGCAGAAAGTGTTTGTATTTGAATCGTTGGAGATTTTGGCAGCTTTTGGCATTGATCCCGCAACTTATGGCACTTTGGAATATGCGAGATTGCAGGCTGAATATTCAATGACGCAGCAAATCGGCGAAGCGGCACATTTTCTGGGTGTCGATGGGCTTGTTGTGCCGTCAGCGCGGTTCCCGGGGCAAAATCTTGTGGTTCTTGTGTCGGCCAAACTGACCCACGAAAAAGATCATGGCCCGCAAGATTTGAAGAGATGGGCGCTCGAAAACGTGAAGTAACCAGCGGCTCACGCAAGCGTGTTGCGATGTGTAATGCCAAATCGTTTGATATGTCCTAAGCCATGCAAAAGGAGTCTTCACATGCCGCGTTCAATACTTGCCACATCCGCTCTCACAATTGCGCTCTTCATTGCACCAGGCGTTCAAGCTGCCGAAGAAACCGCCATTTTTGCAGGAGGTTGCTTCTGGTGCGTGGAAAGCGACATGGACCATGTGAAAGGCGTGAAATCGACGATCTCGGGATACGCTGGCGGCACCATGAAAAGCCCGACCTACGAAAACCATGAAGGATATACCGAAGGCTTGAAAGTGGTCTTCGATAATGCGGTGATTTCCTACGAAGCACTGACGGCCCATTTCCTCCGCACCATCGATGTGACGGATGGCGAAGGCCAGTTCTGTGACCGTGGCTCCAGCTATATTCCTGCTATTTTCCCGCTTGACGCCAAACAAAAGCAAGCTGCAGCTGCAGCCCTGAAAGATGCTGAAAAAGACCTGGGCCAACCACTTGCCGTTCTGCTGGGTGACACCCCAAGCTTCACCGACGCCGAAGATTACCACCAGAATTATTACCTGGGCGAAAACCGCGTATTGAGCCGTTTTGGCCTCGTCAAACAATCCGATGCCTACAAAGGCTATCGCAAGGGCTGCGGCCGCGATGCCAGGGTGAAAGAAGTCTGGGGCGACAAGGCCTTCAGCTTCCCCGTCGGCGGTGAGGCCAGCTAATCTTTCCAGTGTAAAAATATCTTGACATCGGAAAGATAAGAGTTAATCTCCTGACCAACAAAGGAGATGACAATGACGGCTGAAACTGTTTTTTCAATCGCAAACATGCTCGCGCTGATCAGTTGGGTGGTTTTGCTGCTTGCCGTGTGGCGAAAGGCCAATTGGCTGCGCGACGATGTGCTGGGGCGGGGTGTGCCGCTTGTGTTTTCTGTCGTCTATTCGGCTCTCATCGTTTTTTTCTTTTTCAACGCACCTGGCGGTTTCGACACTTTGGCCAATGTGCAGCTGCTCTTTACCTCGCCATGGGCTGCATTGGCGGGCTGGGTGCATTATTTGGCCTTTGATTTGTTCGTCGGCTGCTGGATTGCCCGTCAAACGATGAACGCAGTTTTGCCGCGCTGGCCTCTGGTCGTCATCCTTCCACTCACATTCATGTTCGGTCCAATGGGGCTGCTTGCCTTTGAAGTCTACCGTTTTTTGCTGTCTTCCAAATCTGCGGTGACAGCATGAACACGATGACCTTGCCAACCACCAATTTTGCTGACAGTCGGCTGATCCAATTTTTCAAATCTGCATTTGAAGGTTCCAAACTGGTGTCCTTCAACGCAGCGGCGATGCTGGCAGCCTTTGCCGTTTGCACTGCGCTCCAGTGGGTTGACACCCAAGAGCTGAACGGCATCAATGTCTGGGTCAAACCAGGCAAGTTTTACCTGTCGATGGCCGTACATTTTATCACGGTGGCTTGGGCACTGTCCCTGGTTGATGAACGGGTGCGCAACTCTCGGATTGTGATCTGGTCAAGTTGGACCATGGTCATTTCTGCATGGGCCGAGCACGCCTACATCACGTTTCGCGCAGCAAGCGGAGAAGCATCGCACTTCAACGTGGGCACACCATTAAGCGCTGCACTTTACAGCGCGATGGCGGTCCTTGCGATCTTGCTTGTTGTGGCACCTGCTGTAATCGGCATCAAAATCTGGCGGCAAAACCGCGCCAGTGTTTGGACACAAAGTGTGGCGATTGGTTTCACCCTTGCAGCCGTACTGACCATCATCGTGGGTATGACACTGGGTGGAAATTCCAGCCATTGGATCGGTGGCGATTTGACGGACGCCACGGGTCTGCCAATTTTCAAGTGGTCAACCACCGGAGGCGATTTGCGTGTGTCGCATTTCATCAGCCTGCATGCCGTGCAACTGGTGCCCTTCGCCGCTGTGAGCGGAAAACGAAGTGTTGTATGGGGCGTGGCAATATTTGTGACGGCGTTGACGGCAGCAACGTTCTTCCAAGCGTTAGCGGGTGTTCCGTTGTTGCAGGTGTGAAGAGAGGTTCCCCCTCAGTCGCTCCGCAACAGCTCCCCCAACAAAGTTGGGGGAGCTGCCTGAAGGGCTGAGGGGGTCTAAAACCTCAGGCGTGCTTGGCGTGGTATTCCCGGAACGAAATCAACCGTCGTGCTTGCTCATCCCAAAGGGCCAGGTGCATCGACATCATGGCGCGCCAGATTGTCAGTTTTGGCGCAATGTCTTGAAGGGCCTGGCTCGCTGCCATGCATGCCCGCAATCGATAGTTGGGAATGCGGCTGGAAAGATGATGAATGTGATGCAGGCCAATGTCGCAGGTAAGCCAATTCAAAACCCTTGGCAATTGCAGGTGCGATGAGCCTTTGAGAGCAGCAATTTTCACGTCCCACTTGTCTGCACCTTCCCACAGTGTTTCTTCAAACTGATGTTGTACAAAAAACAACCAGCCGCCAATCCAGGCGCCAACCAAAACAGCTGGCAGCACCACAGATACAACCAACAGAGTGCCAAAAACATAGCACAGTCCGCCGTAAAACAGCACGAGCGCCGCATTGTGAATCCATATGCCGGGCAGGCTTTCGCTCTTTTCCATTTTCGAACCGACCGCCAAACGTTGCAGCACAAGAAAGTACAGCGGAGGCCCGATAAACAGCGACACCAAAGGGTGCCTCATGATGCGGTAACGCCATTTTCCAGCGCGGCTCAGAGCATTGAACTCGCTCACGGTGATGGTTTCCACGTCACCAAATCCGCGGCGCTCCAAATTGCCAGAGCCAGCATGATGTACGGCATGGGAACGACGCCAATGGTCATAGGGTGTAAACGTCAGCATACTGATGACTTGGCCGACAATTTCGTTGGTGCGCTTGTTGGAAAAGAACGAGCCGTGCCCGCAATCGTGTTGGAGGGCAAAAAAGCGCGTGAGCAAACCACCGGCAGGGACAGCCAACAACAACGCCGCGATATAGGAAATCGGTGCCAGCCACATCATCAATGCCACAATGGGAAAAAATAGAGCTGCGGTTGAAAGGACCTGCCACCAGGCTTTGGCGTCATCGGCCTGCATATAGGCTTTGCAGTGATGATGTAATTCAACAACCATCCCGCGCAGCTCCGCCGGATAGTGACCGTTCTTGTGGTTAGACAAACTGATTCCCCCTGAGACCGCCGCAAAATTCCGAATCACATACACTGTATTATGACAGTTGACTGCTATATTATTGGCTAATGGCGACAATGCGGGCGCAATAAGAATTATTCGGGCGCCTCATGCAGCTCTTCACCGTCCTGAAATTCAAGAATGTCGCCGGGCTGACAGTCCAACTGCCGACATATCGCTGAAAGAGTCGAAAAGCGAATGGCTTTTGCTTTGCCGGTCTTCAGAATAGACAAATTCTGGATCGAAATCCCCACCGCATCCGCAAGGTCGCCCAAGCGTCGCTTGCGCTTGGCCAACATCACATCCAGATTGACGATAATAGGCATTATTCTTACCTTAAATTGTGAGGTCGTTTTCTGATTTCAGTTCGATGGCGTTTTTCAGGACGATCATCAAGGCGATTATGAAAAACCCGGCAGCAATGACAGCAACATCAATGAATGGAGGCCCATTGGCTATTTTCATGTCGCCGCTATATTGCAGCCCAGCCGACACCAAATGTCCAAGTGCAAAATCAAAAAATGGGTAGCCGATAAGCGTATAGCCCAGCACTTTCATGTATCGCAACGTGAAGACGTCAAACGCACCGCCATTGGCAAAGCGGTAAACCATGCGGTGAAAACTGAATATGAGAATGATGTAAAACACAAACGCACTGATCAAGGGTGCATTATATAAAAATGTCCCGATGGTCGAAAATGCAGCGGGATTGACCATATCTGTCAAGCAGCTCACCTGTTCGCGTGTCAGACCTTGCGTGTAGGTTTCGGGATCATTTAGCAACGACCAGAGCCGGTAAAATAAAATGGGCACAAACGCCCAAACGACCCAAAACACGTAATTCAATCGTTTAAAAGACAGCAATCCGGCACGTGCAGTTTTTTCAGACATTTGCTTTCTCATTCATTTTTTATTGTTTAACATGAAATTTTGTTTGACACAACGAATAACAGCTGATATTTACTGTCCATCGATGAATTTTGCACGCCAAATAGTGATCCGTAGGGGCGGATCCCTGCCTGATGCGGTTCGTTGGCACTTTAGATTGCGTTTAACAACTGGCCCGATCCGCTGGATGGCGGAGCATTGTCTCGGGTCTTCACGTCAGAGGAAAGAAAAATGAATTTTAAAACATCCCTTCTTGTTTGCTTCACTATGGGCGCTGCGATGGTTGGAAGTTTGCCCGGCGCAGGTGCAGCCGATTTCGAACAGCCTGTCGCAACGGCGGATCACAACTGGGAAGGCTTTTATGCTGGCGTAGGATTGGGGGCAGGTGGTGTCGGTGTTGATTTTGATGGCATCGGCAGCAAGAACAAACTTGATATCGAAGATCAGGGAGCCTCACTTTCCGGCATCGCTGGCTACAATTTTGTTGCGGGTAGCTGGTTGTTCGGTCTCGAAGGTACGATTGCTTCGGTGGGTGTTGATAAATCAGCCGCACTGACTGGACTTGGAACTGTCAAAGCGCAATCAGACTGGCTGGGAACACTGCAGCTGCGCGGCGGATACACATTCGACAACCTGTTGCTGTATGGCACTGCAGGGTTGGCGGTCACGGATGTGAAGTTATCGTCGTCCCTCGGGGGCAAGTTCGACAAAAATCTCGCGGGGTTGGTTTTGGGTGTCGGCGGTGAACTTGCTTTGTCAGACAGTTGGACCATGCGCGCCGAAGGCTTGGCCTATACGTTCAGCGACGAGGCAACTCTTAATGGGGTTAAAAAGAAGTTTGACTTCGGCGATGCGGTTATCCGTGTCGGGCTGACTCATAAATTCTGATCAAACTGGCCATGTTCGTCCCATGACCACTTGATCGCTGCTCGATCATGACCAACCAACGCCCCGGTCGAGCAGTGACCGATGTGGCTTCCGTTGCTCGACGGAAGCCACTCCCTATTTGCATGGGGGCTTTCCTTGCATCTATCAGCTCTGGAGCCTAGTATGTCGTGGTATATCAACCGGAGAATACCAATGGCCCTTGAACTGCCCGTCCTGCCTTATGCCTACGATGCTCTCGGCCCTTACATGTCGAAAGAAACCTTGGAATTTCATCACGATAAGCACCACATGGCTTATGTGACCAATGGCAATAACCTGTTGAAGGACCACCCCCTGGCGTCGGCTTCGGTCGAAAACATCTGCAAGGTGGCTTTTGCAGAAAACGCAGCCGGGCTTATCAATAACGTTGGCCAACATTACAATCATGTTCACTTCTGGAACTGGATGAAGCCCAATGGCGGCGGCAAGAAGATTCCCGGTGCGTTGGAGAAGGCCATTGAGTCAGACTTGGGCGGCTATGACAAAATGCGGAACGACTTTGTGCAAGCCGGCCTCACACAATTTGGCTCGGGCTGGTGCTGGATTTCGGTGAAGGAAGGCAAGCTTGCCATCACCAAAACACCAAACGGCGAAAACCCGCTCATGCACGGCGGATCCCCCGTTCTGGGCTGCGATGTGTGGGAACACAGCTACTACATCGATTATCGCAACGCTCGTCAAAAATATCTGGAAGCCTTCGTCGACAATCTCGTGAACTGGGATTACGTCGCTGAGATGTATGCCAAGGCTTAACGAGAGTTTTCATCAGGCACCCCCTCCCGGCTTCGCCGTACTCCCTCACGCTTTGCGTGAGGGAGAAAGTATTTCGTTTTCTCCCTCGGCTTTGCCGGGGGAGTACCCGAAGGGGGAGGGGGTGCCTGACATAATAAAGCGATGACAGCTACCCCCATTATTGACGGTCATAACGACGTTTTGCTGCGACTCTGGTTGAAAAAATCGCGTCGTGCCGCCTATGATTTTGTCGATGGCGATGACTTGGGCCACATGGACTTGCCGCGCATCAAAGCTGGCAACATGGCAGCCGGTTTTTTCGCTATTTTTTCGCCGTCGCAAGCGCGCGTTCACGCAGACGATGAAGATTTGAACCCGCCTTACGATGCGGCTGTCGCCCAGCAGACTGCGTTGGCGTCAGCCATCGGCATGATGGACTTGCGCGACCAGATCGTGGCGCTGGCGAAAGGGCAAATCGCCTTGTGCCAAAGCGTCAAAGACCTGCGAAGCGCCATGGCAGCCAACCAGTTGGGGTTCATCACGCACATCGAAGGGGCAGAAGCCATCGCCCCAGACCTGTCAAACTTGCAAATGTTGTACGACCGGGGCTTGCGGTCTCTCGGTCCGGTGTGGTCGCGGCCCAATGCCTTTGGTGAAGGTGTGCCGTTTCGCTTTCCCTCTTCGCCTGATACCGGTGCAGGTCTGACGGATGCTGGAGCCGCCCTCGTGCGCGAATGCAATCGTCTGCGCATCATGGTCGATGTCTCGCATTTGAACGAGCGTGGCTTTTGGGACGTATCGAAAATCTCGAGCGCGCCCCTCGTTGCCACCCACTCAAATGCCCACGCCGTTGCAGCCTCATCACGAAATCTGACCAACGAACAACTGCTGGCGATTGGTGAAACCCGCGGCATGGTGGGGTTGAACTACGCCACCGGCTTTCTGCGTCCTGACGGGCGCTGGGATTCTTTGACGGATGTGAGTGTCATGATCGGCCATCTCGAACACATGCTGAAATACGCGGGCGAAGACTGTGTGGGATTGGGCAGCGACTTTGACGGTGCGCGAATCCCGGCTTTCATCGGCAGCGTGACGGGTGTGGGCAAATTGGTTGAGGCCATGCGGGCCGCAGGCTTTGGCGATGCGCTGATCGAAAAAATTGCTTACAAAAATTGGCTGCGGGTGTTGCAGTTGACCTGGGGCGCTTGACTATACCCTGAAATCAAATCGCGCTTTTGCAGGTGTTGCGGTTTCGTCCACGGTGAGGTGTTGGCAATTGGGCAGGCCCTCTGCAATGTCGTCAGTATCGAACGTCAAGGTGTCTCCGGCACGGGCCGGCACGATGAGCTGCGTTGTTAACTCAGGTTTACCTGTGGCCCTGATCTTGAAATGAAAGTGGCGGGCGCGACCCGTATATTCGCCAGGGTAAATGGTGGTGAAGCGATATTCACCCATCGCATTGGTCTTCACAAATCCACGCAAAGCGACGTCTTCGGGTTTATGACCACCAATCGGACCGTTGCCGTTGGGGCGATAATTTCCTGTCGAATCCGCATGCCACACTTCAACTTCAGCATTGGCAACAGGTTTGCTGTTGTCCAGCCCGTCAAACACGTGGCCAGACACTTCCACGGCAACGCCTTCAAGCTTGGTGGCGTTGAGATTGCCGTCGTTGGCTTCAGCGGTGCCAGACACCCAGAATGGGCCCTCCATGGCTTCGACGGTCAACACGCAGGCCTGCTTTTCTGCGGCAGCAGAACTCCGGCGTGACGGCCTGCCAAGGCGGTATACAACGCCAGATGCGACAGCAACGGTGGCAGCAACGGCAGCCGATGCAAACAATATGGTGCGGCGGGAAAGCTTCATGTCATCTCCGGAGTGCCGTCATCATCGACGAAAATCAACAACATTTCCGTCGCAGTGTTTGGCGATTTTTTAGAGATGGTTTAGGACACCATAATGACCCCGCCCAAACGCCCCATGTTGCTTTCGCTTCCCGTTGCCGGCTGGAAGGAATACGTGGCTTTTCCAAAACTCAAATTGGGGCCGCTGGTGGCCAAGATCGATACCGGTGCCAGAACCTCGGCTTTGCACGCCGATGCGATTGAAGTGATCGGGAAGCGGGTGCGCTTTGTAATTGACGGCAAGCGTTTTGCGGCTCCCTCAATGGGGCACAAGCTCGTGAAAAGTTCCAACGGTTTAAGCGAAACACGGGCCGTCATCCGCGCCACACTTCAGCTTGGCAATACTGTTATGAAAACCGAGATTACACTGACAGATCGAACTGATATGGACGTGCCCATGCTGTTAGGGCGCAACAGCATCAAGGGTTTGTTTGTTGTGAACCCGGCTAAAACATTTATGCTTTCGCGGCGGAAGGTCATCTGATGAAAATTGCTCTGCTCACGCGCAATCCGAAACTTTATTCGCACCAGCGCCTGATCGAAACAGCGCAGGCGCGCGGGCACGAAATCCATCCCATCGATTATCTGCGCTGCTACATGAACATCACCTCCCGGAAGCCTGAACTTCGTTACAAAGGTGAAAAACTTGAGGGCTTCGACGCTGTCATTCCCCGCATTGCGGCGTCTCACACGTTTTATGGCCTCGCGGTGTTGCGGCAATTCGAGATGATGGGGGTTTACCCCTTGAACGAGTCCGTTGCCATTGGCCGCTCGCGCGACAAGCTGCGCTGCCTGCAAATTCTCTCGCGTGATGGTGTGGGATTACCAGTGACGGCGTTTGCCAATTCGGCTGACCACACCAACGAAGTGCTGGACATGGTGGGAGGTGCGCCCGTTGTCATCAAGCTGCTCGAAGGCACACAAGGCATTGGCGTGGTGTTGGGCGAAACCCATAAGTCCGCCAAGTCCGTGATTGAAGCGTTTCATGGTGTCGACATCAATATTCTGGTGCAGGAATTCATCGAAGAGGCAGAGGGCCGCGACATCCGCGCGTTTATTGTCGGCCGAAAAATCGTGGCGGCCATGGAGCGCAAAGGCCCCGACGGTGATTTCCGCTCCAACCTTCACCGTGGTGGCACGGCAACGATCGTTGAATTGAACTCAACTGAAAAATCAGCTGCATTGAAAGCATCGAAGTCGATGGGACTGAACGTGGCTGGCGTTGACTTGCTGCGTTCGAAGCACGGGCCCGTGGTGATGGAGGTCAATTCATCACCGGGCCTTGAAGGCATTGAGGGTGCATCATCAAAAGATGTGGCAGGTGAAATTATTCGCTTCCTCGAGAAGAACGCCAAGCCCGGCAAAACCAGAACGCGGGGCAAGGGATGATACCGTTTGAAATCGGCGACACTCGCGTCGAACCGGGAGACCGCATCACCGTAGACTTGCAAGTGTCAACGCTGGCCAATGCCATGCGGATGAATTTGCCGGTGCATGTCGTGCATGGACGAGAGCCGGGCCCCGTGATGTTCATCTCCGGCGTGGTCCATGGTGATGAAATTCTGGGTTTGGAAATCGTGCGGCGTGTCTTGGCGCAGGATGCGTTGAAAAAAATCAATGGCACACTGCTGGCCATCCCCATCGTCAACGCCTTTGGATTTCTCAACCACTCCCGCTACATGCCGGACAGACGTGATTTGAACCGTTCGTTTCCGGGGTCGGACCAAGGATCGCTTGCAAGTTTACTGGCGGATTTGTTTTTCCGCGAAGTGGTGAAGCGTTCGCAATACGGTATCGATTTGCACACTGCTGCTCTTCACCGTAGCAACTTGCCACAGGTGCGCATTGCCCCTGAAAACAAGGAACTGCTGCGCCTCGCTGAAGCCTTTGCACCGCCGGTTATTTTGACTTCCAAGTTGCGGGACGGCTCACTGCGCCAGTCCGCCAGTGACGAGGGCGTGCATGTGCTTCTTTATGAAGGTGGGGAAGCCTTGCGTTTTGATGAAGACGCAATAGCTGCGGGCGTCAAGGGCGTGCTGCGGGTCATGAAACTGTTGGGCATGATTGAAACAGCACCCGCACCCTCTGCCCATGTGACCAGCACCCTCAGTTCCAGCAGTCATTGGGTGCGGGCACCGGAAGGGGGCATTTTACATTCCGTGCGCCGCGCTGGCGACAAGGTCGGATTGAAAGAACCCATCGCAATCATCACCGATCCCTTGGGCACGGTCACTGTTCCAGTCTTTGCAGAGGACGATGGCATCATCATCGGACGCACCAATTTACCCATCGTCAATCGCGGCGATGCGCTCTTTCATATCGCGCGCATCAAAACCAAAGCCAGGGCTCCCATCCTGCCAACACCTGATGAAGACGAAATCATATGAGTGCTGAAAAGCAACCATACCACCACGGTGATTTGCGCGAGACCTTATTGGTGGCGGCTGAGCGGGCGCTGGAAGAACTCCCGTTGCAGGAGGTCACCTTACGAGAGATTGCGCGGCGGGCTGGGGTGTCGCATGCGGCACCCAAGCATCATTTTAACTCACTCGGTGCATTATTGGCTGAAGTTGCTGCTCGAGGGTACGTGAAATTCTACGATACAATCGAAGGTGCTGCGCTCCGCAGCACCGATCAATCACCACAAGCACGCCTCACCGCAATGATCCGTGAATATCTGCGCTTTGCCACCAATTCTCCCGGCATTTATGGCCTGATGTTTGGCAAGCGCGAACATGTTGTCGCAACGACGCCCAACTTGGCAAAGGTCATGTTCGCGGCGTGGGACCAGTTGGAATCCCAGGTTGCCGCCGTCATTGGCCCGGCGCAGGCACCACTTGGTGCAACCACGGTGTGGTCGGCAGTGCATGGCCTTGCCATGTTGCGGTTGGACCGGAAACTACCACCGCAAATCAACGCTGAAATGGCGCTGGAAGCGATGACACGCACATTGGTGGCGGGTTTGCGGGCGGAATCGTGATGGACGTCGATGCGTCGCTTTTGCTATTGCTGACAGGCGTGGGGCTTATTGCAGGCTTTGTCGATGCCATTGCTGGCGGTGGTGGATTGTTGGCCCTGCCTTCGCTTTTGCTGGCAGGGTTAGATCCGATTTCAGCCTTGGCCACTCAAAAATTGCAAGGCACATTCGGTACAGCTTCGGCCACTCATGCGTTCTGGAAGAAGGGTTTGCTGAAGCCCGCCGAACACAAAGCCGAAATCGCATGCGTGTTCGTGGGTGCTGCATTGGGGGTGCTTGCCGTCAACCATGTACCAACCAGCGTGTTACAGAACGCCATGCCTGTTTTGCTTATTCTTGTTGCATCGTACTTTGCCTTCGCGCCAAAACTATCCGTAGATGGATCAACTCCAAAACTGGCGATGGGAGTATTCTCGTTTCTCATCGCACCCACTATCGGCTTTTACGACGGCATTTTCGGCCCCGGCACGGGTTCGTTTCTCATGCTCGCACTTGTCGCACTTTTTGGTTTGGGTGTCATTGAAGCGACGGGCCGCACCAAGTTGCTGAATTTCACATCGAACATTGCCGCCTTGCTGATGTTCATCCTCAGTGGAAAAATCATCTGGGTCATCGGCCTCAGCATGGGGGTGGCACAGCTCGTGGGTGCACAACTCGGTGCCCGTGTTGCCATCGCCAACGGCGCGAAAATTATCCGGCCGTTACTGGTGGTGATGTGTGTGGCAATGGCAATCAGGCTTTACATGAACGCTTGAATGCCCGTTTGCGCCCGGCCCAAAATCAGCGCGTGCACATCATGAGTACCTTCATAGGTATTCACGGTTTCCAGATTCACCATATGGCGGATCACGTGGTACTCTTCTGAAATGCCATTGCCGCCGTGCATGTCCCGCGCCATGCGGGCGATGTCCAACGCCTTGCCGCAATTGTTGCGTTTCATCAGTGAAATGCCGGGTGGGGCAACGGTGCCCTTCTCAAGTCCGCGTCCCAGCGCCAGGGCCGCATGCAAGCCAAGGGCAATTTCGGTTTGCATATCAGCCAGTTTTTTCTGCACCAGTTGATTGGCCGCCAAAGGCTTGCCGAATTGTTTGCGGTCCAACGTGTATTGTCGGGCGCGGTGCCAGCAGTCTTCAGCAGCACCCATCACACCCCAGGCAATGCCAAAACGCGCTTTGTTCAAGCAGGAGAATGGACCACCCAAGCCCTTGGCTTTTGGCAGCACATGCTCTTCCGACACCTCAACATTCTCAAGAACGATTTCACCCGTGATCGATGCACGCAAGGAAATCTTGCCTTTGATCTCCGGCGTTGAAAACCCTTTCATGCCACGCTCCACGATGAAGCCTCGGATCTCATCATCAAGCTTGCCCCATACTACGGCGATGTCAGCGATGGGGGAGTTGCTGATCCACATCTTGGAACCGTTGAGTACATAGCCACCTGCCGATTTCACCGCGCGGGTCTTCATGCCACCAGGGTCCGAGCCTGCGTCAGGTTCGGTCAAACCAAAACAGCCGATCACTTCGCCTGTGGCCAGTTTCGGCAGGTATTTCTTCTTCTGCGCGTCAGAACCAAATTCTTCAATCGGGTGCATGACCAACGAATTCTGCACACTCATGGCCGAACGATAACCGGAATCAATACGTTCCACTTCCCGCGCCACCAAGCCATAAGCCACGTAGCCCAAACCGGAACCGCCATAGGCCTCAGAGTTCATCACGCCGAGAAAACCCATCTCGCCAAGCTCGTTCATGATCTCACGGTCAAAGCGTTCATCACGAAACGCCGATTTGACGCGGGGCGCCAATTTGTCGGCGCAAAATGCCCGCGCCGAATCGCGGATCATCCGTTCATCTTCGGTGAGGTGGCTCTCAAGATCGAGAGGGTCTTCCCAGTTAAAGTCAGTGGTTTTTGCCATGGTAAATCCGGTTGTTTGAAGCGTCTATTGAAGCGATGCAGAGGCGAGAAGTCAAATAGCCAAAAGCCGCATGGAAACTATTTTATCAACCCACTCAGCGCCTTGAACTCCGCCGTTCCCGCCCGCTGCAGCAGCTCAAAAACTGCCATTTCGGTGTTCACCACCTCAACACCTGCCGCCCGCATGCGTTCGAAGGCCAATACCGCAGATTCCGGCTTTCGCGATGACATGGCGTCGGTGACGGCAAAAACACCAAATCCGGCGTTGGAAAGATCAATACAGCTTTGAAGCACGCAAACATGGGCTTCTATGCCTGCGACGACCACGAGGGGGCGACCCTTTTCATGCAGGTTGATGAAGTGCGTTTTCAACGCTTCATCCCGCCAACACGAAAAGGTCAGTTTTTCGAAGGTCAACGCTTCGTTGCTTTGCAGTGAGCTAACTGTGTGCCCCAGGCCTTTGGGATATTGTTCAGAAATCGTGACCGGCACCCCAAGCTTTTGCGCCGCCTGCAACAGGATATGTGATTTCACCACAACCTGATCAGGTTGAAACATCGCAGGCAGCAAGCGCTCTTGAATATCGATCAGCAGAAGTGAAGCTTTTGCAGCATCAAGCAACATTCAACCTCTCCGTCACCATCAACCCAAAGACATAGACCTCGGCCACTTCCTTCAGGCGGTCGAAGCGGCCAGATGCCCCGCCGTGCCCCACTTCCATATTGATCTTCAAAAGCAGAAGATTATCCGATGTATTCCGTATACGGAGCTTTGCCACCCACTTTGCCGGTTCCCAATAGGTGACACGTGGATCGGTTAAACCTCCCAGTGCAAAAATATGTGGGTAAGATTGCGCCGTCACATTTTCATAAGGCGCGTAAGAGGCAATGGTGCGATAGGCTTTGACGTCTTCAATCGGGTTGCCCCACTCCGGCCATTCGGGTGGGGTGAGGGGCAAAGTGTCATCCAGCATCGTCGTGAGAGCGTCAACGAATGGCACTTCTGCGACGATGGCTTTGAACAGGTCTGGTGCCATGTTCGCAACAGCCCCCATCAACAACCCACCCGCACTGCCACCCTGCGCCACGATGTTGCCGCGCGTTGTGAATTTCTGGTCGGCCAAATATTCACCCACCGCGATGAAGTCCTTGAACGTGTTGACCTTATGTTCAAGCTTGCCCGTCTTATACCACCTTCGGCCTTTCTCTTGGCCGCCGCGAACATGCGCCGTAGCGTAGACGAAGCCACGGTTCACAAGCGACAGAATGTTGGTGTTGAACCCCGAAGGCATCGACATGCCATAGGAACCGTAGCCATAAAGCCACAACGGGGCCGTGCCATCCAGCTTTGTCGTTTTGTGATAAAGCAACGTCACAGGCACCATCTCGCCATCATGGGCAGGTGCCAATACGCGCTTTGCCACATAATCAGACGGCGTGTGGCCGGAAGGAACCTCTTGCGTCTTCATCAACACGCGTATCCGCGTGTTCATGTCATAGTCATAAACTTGCGACGGCGTTGTCGGCGATGAATAGGTAAAGCGCAGCGTATCAGTTTCATATTCGCGCATATCGCCAAAGACCAGGGAATAGGCTTCTTCATCAAAGGCAATCGCATGCTCTTCGCCGGAAGCAAAATTGCGGATGATGATGCGGGGCAGGGCATTTTCCCGTCCCATGCGCACCAGCCAATTTTGAAAAACAATATATCCCACCAGAAAAATGCCAGGGCGATGCGGCACCAAATCCACCCAGTTTTCAAGTGAAGGCGCACTGACGGGTGCCATCATCAACTTGTAGTCCTCTGCATCGTCCTTGTTGGTCTTGATAATAAAATGATCGCCATGATGATCCAGATCATATTCAAAGCCGCGTTGGCGTGGCGCCACGCAAACGGGGTCGGCATCTTTTTTCGCAGTGTCAATCAACCACACCTCGGAGGTATCGTGGTCATTGACGTCGATTGTTACAAAGCGACGTGAGCGCGTTTGCCCCACACCTGTGAACATGCCCGAATCTTTTTCCTCAAACACCAACACATCGTCGGCTTGCGTCGTTCCAACTGTATGGCGGAAGGTTTTGAGCGGGCGATGGTTGTCGTCTTGCAATGTGTAATAGATGTGGCCCATGTCCGGTGACCAGACAGCGCCGCCGCCGGTATTCACAATTTCAACCTCACCATCTGTGCCAGATGAAAGATCGCGAAATTTGACGGTGTAAAATTCCGAGCCTTTGTCATCATAACTCCAGGCCGCATGTTTATGGTCAGGTGAAATGGCAATGCCGCCAAAACTGAAATACGCCTTGCCAGTCGCCAGTGCATTACCGTCAAACAGAATCTCGTCGTCTCCACCGGACCGCAATTTGCGCTTGATCAATGGATATTGCCCACCCTTCACATGGGAAGAAGAGTAAAGATAAGGACCATCAGGTGAGGGGACTGATGAGTCGTCCTCTTTGATGCGGCCCTTGATCTCAGCAAAGAGATTTTCCTGTTCGGGCTTCGTTGCGTCCATGACTGTTGCAGTGAACGCGTTCTCGGCTTCGAGATAGGCACGGATATCGGGTTTGAGCAGCGATGCGTCATGCAGCACATTTTGCCAGTTCTCGTCCTTCAGCCAATGGTAGTCATCGTGCTTTTCGATGCCATGCCATGTCGTGACATGCGGACGAATTGTGGCTTTGGGTGGGGAAGAACGGGTCATCAGGGCCTCTCGAATTTGCAATGCTTCTAGCCTGTTACGTTTTGAATGGCCAGTTGGGGGCACGGAAATTTACTGTCTGTTAACCATACGGGCAGAGTAAGGCCTGAATTTCTGGCTCCGGTTCGCGTAATTAATCAAAGTTGAAGTTATCTGCTTCAAATCTAACCTACGGGAAGAGCAGGATTAACGGGACGAGTATGTCTGAACAGCAGACCTTAGCGCAACAACCAGCAGCACTTGCCGGCGCGGCAACGCGTCCACGCATTTCCGCTGATGCTTTCCGCAACTTGTCAGCCCGCTTGAAAAAGACTGAAACGGTAATCCCGGATGTGCGTCCGGTGGTCTCGCCGATTGCGCCTGCTGTAGAAACTGTTGTCGCAGCACCTGTCCAAGTGATTGTGCAGCCGTCGCTGGAAACATTCGCACCTGCACCTTTGGAAACATTCGCACCTGCACCATTGGAAACGCTCGCACTTGCTCCTGCCGATGCATTTGCTCCGCCTGCTATTGAAGCGCTGCCACCTGAACCTATCGTACACGTCCCAACTGTTGAGGATGTCGCACCTCCGCTGGCGCTCGCGTTACCAGAATTGCAAGTTGAAACGGAAGCGCCGCTGGCATTCCCGCCGCTGGCTTTGCCCGCAGGTTTCAAAACCACCGCGGTTGAGCCTGAAGTCGCAGTTGCTGATATAGCACCCGTTGCAGCTCTTGACGGTTCATTCGAAGAGAATTTCACCTATGTGCCTGAAAAAGGCGAGACACCAGAGGTCGCAAAGCCTGATTTGTCTGGCGTTGAAGAAGCCATCAAAGCAGAAATTGCCCAACGGGCTGCTGAAATCGAGCTTGAAAATATCTGGCGCATGATGCTGGCCAAACCATCAGCAGAAGACCGGGCAAACTATTTGCGCGAAGCCGCAGAAGTTCATGCAGAAGACGACGAGTGGAACAAGCCAAATCCCGAACATGATTTGTCGCGCATTGAACCTGCTGCATTTGTGCCTATTGAGGATCATCCTGATTATGATCCGCCGGAACAACTGATTGCAGTGAAAGTGGCTGGCGAGGCCGCATTGCCTCCGGTTGCCGAAGGCCAGGATATCGGTGAACTTGCCCGTTCATTGCTGGACATGATGGCTGCCGGCAATGCGTCTGGCCTTCCGCAGGAGCGGGCGTTGGCGGCAGATACCTTGCTGCGTCTGGTACCCAAGCTTGAATTAAAGCCACTGATCATGTTGGCCGAACGCCTCGCAATGATGGATGCGCCGCCTCATATGCTGGTGGCCAAACTGATCCGCGATCCCCGCGTTGAGGTGTCAGGCCCATTGCTGGAAGATTGCCCGCAGATTTCTGATCGCGATATTGAATCCGTAGTGGCTGAGTCGGAACCTGACAAGCTGCGCATGATCGCGCGCCGCCGAAATTTGAGCCGCGCCATCAGTGATGTGTTGATCAAGTCGGGTGAGCCTTCGGTGGTGCTGACGTTGGTCCGCAATATGGAAGCTGAAATTTCCCATGAAGGATTCCAGTCATTGTTGTTGCTTGCTGAAAATCACGAGGAACTGCTGGCACCCATGGCGACGCGTCATGATTTTACCGCGCAATATGCATTTGAATTGTTCTGGCTGGCGCCCGCGCAATTACGGCGCTTCATTCTATCGCGCTTCCTGACGGATTCAGAAACACTCACCAAGATTCTGAAAATTACCATGGCCACAAAACTGGATGAAGAGGGTGAACCTGAACCCTTGAACCAGCATGTGCTGTTGGAAGGCCTCGAGCGCGCGGCCCGTGGTCATGTTGATGTTGCTGCCGAAGAACTTTCCGGCACCATGCAATTGAGCACGGCGACGATCCAGAAAATTCTCTCGGACTTGCAAGGTGATGCACTGGTGATCTTGTTGAAAGCGGCAGGTTATCCGCGCAGCGCCGTCGCTGGCCTTTTGAAGCGCATGCAGGACGCAGATATGCCGCTGGTGGCACGGGACAGGGATGTGAATGACCTTCAAACTTTGTTTGAGACGTTGTCGTTCAACAAAGCCCGTATCCTTCTCACCTACTGGGATTGGGCGCAAAGCAAGACCGGCCCCTACGCACTGGCACACTGAACCCAAAAATTAATACAAAATTAAGTCCCCGCGACTCTTGCGGATCAGGACTCGCCGATTCATAAAGGGGTTGATTCGGAATATGGCCGAAACAACTTATGGGGCGGACGTGGAACGGGTATCGGGCGCACAGGCGTTTCGGGCACAGCTTGTTGTGCCTGAACAACGCCAGCTTTATGATTATTGGGTCGAGCGGGCGGGCACTCACGGTATGCCACGCCGCGCTGACATCGATCCCATCAGATTTCCGCGTCTGTTACCAGGCATCAGTCTGATTGATGTTGGTCCAAGTTTGGAAACCTGTCGTGTCCGCTTGGCGGGGACGAGGCTGCGCGAGATCTATGATCGCGAAGTCACCGGGCAACTGGTGTCGCAATTGCCGTGCGGCAATCGTCTCGAGTATTGGATGGCTGCCTATCGCCGCACCATCGAACAGGCCACCGCCACACAAGGGGTTGTGCGGGGTCCGCAAATCAACAAGGAACATGTGGTGCAGTATTGGTTGAAGCTGCCGCTGCGCACCACCTCTGACCGTGTCGACATGGTGTTGTGCTACGACCACTTTGTGCCAGCGTCGGAACTGCTGCATGAACCGGAGTTGCGCGAGTCCGTCGCCTCCTAAAATAGGTATTGTTTCCAATATTGATCTATGCTAGGACTCGTTTCCAATAACAGGAGACGACAATGGTTGCATACACAAAAGTTCTCAACGCAAAAGCACCAGAGAAAATTCAAGCCGTGCCGGAAAACACCACATTTCTGTGGCGCAAAGGCAACTGGCGTTTTCAAACCGATGGTGCAGGCCAAATCAAGCGGGCCTCACCCGTTCTTGCTGCTGCACTGAACAGTCTCAAGCTGTCGGGCGTGCTGTTCGAAGTTGCACCCGGCCTGTTCCGACTTACTGCCAGAGCCGCGCGCCCGTTGATCGACGATGAAGAAAGCCCTCTTAACAGATTGGCCCAGATGAAAAATCTTGACGGTTCGCCCTATCTCGACGGTGAACAAGTGCGGGCAGGCGAACGCCTGCGCCGTGATCACGATCGCGCCATGATGAGTGCCCGTGTCACCGCCTCTTATGAGCAAAGTGGAAGCTCGGGCGGTCGTATCCCGCAGTTCAGCGACAACCACATCGCAAAACTGACTGATAATGCCTTGGCCGCGCGCGAGCAGCTGCACCGGGCGCTTCAGTCCGTAGGGCCTGAACTGTCTGGCATCCTCATGCATGTATGCTGCATGGCATCGGGGTTGGAGCAGGCGGAATTGCAACTCAATTTACCAAGGCGCGCAGGAAAAGCCGTGCTGCAACTGGCTCTCACGCGACTTGCGCGTCACTATGGGTTCAAAGTGATGCTGCACCACGCCGGGCCACAGCGTATCGGCCATTGGGCCGTTGAGGGGTTCAGGCCGGTACTTGCAACGCCTTCATCGCGTCAGCCTTGATGCGCGCCACCATGGACGCCAGACCGTTGGACCGTTGCGGGGTGAGATGATCCTTCAAACCCAGGTCAGCAAAAATTGGCACAGCATCAGTTGTTGCCGCCTCAGCCGCCGTTAAAGGAGCGTAAACCATAAAAGCGACGGCAATCAAACCTTTGACGATCAACGCATCGCTGTCGCCTTGTAACACCAGACGCGGGCCATCGGCAGATTGCACCACGTTGGAGTGGATCCACACTTGGCTGGCGCAGCCATTCACCTTCGTGGCGGGAGATTTCAGAGCGTCAGGCATGGCCGGCAAGGCACGGCCCAATTCAATGACGTGTTTGTAACGGTCTTCCCAATCATCGAGATATGAAAAATCTTCGCGTAACTGGTCAAGTGTGTGGTTCATGGCCAGCATTTAATCACTGCTGGTCGAAACCTCAACCCTTTGGTGCTGAGTCTTTCGGTTTGCGCCAAGGCACCACGAGGTCAGCAACTGACAGCGTATTCTGACTTTGATTGGAATGGGCCTGCGATTTTGGAGGTGATCGGGTCTCAACCGGATCGTTCACGGCCACGTCCTCCGGCAAATTGACTGTGCGTCCTTCACCTTTCACATCATTGGCCCATTCATACATCAGTTTGGCTGAGTATTTGGCTTTGCCTTCAACGCTCTGTGCCATGGCACTTGCCGTTGCACACACATTGGGGTTGCGCTGGCAAAACGATCTGAGATCAGCCACAGTTTCAGCAGCCGCTGCCACATAGGCAAAGGCACCCGCTGCATGCGGTGTTGCGTCAACTTCACCTGGCGGTGGCGAGGGCATGAACGCAAGTGCGGCCCCGACGACAATTAGATTCCTGAGCATCCCCATGGCTTCACCTTCTGGTGTTCCCGTTTGTTATGGGAGTTTTATAACAGACAGCCGTAAGAGGTCCGTGAAACTCGAGGTGCAGATTTGACTCGATTTTGCAGCAAATGCCACGGACTTTGGTCATGACTTGTTAACCAAAAGCTCCGACTTGGAAACACGGTATTAACCACCAGCGTTGCAAACTACAGGCTGTTGTTTGTGCGAGTCAGACCTTGGGTAAAAAGAAAAAGACATCGGTGAGTGTTGATAAGCCACGCTCAACCCGGAGCCTGCGCGTGATGTTGACGTCAGGCTCCATGGTTGCAGCGATGGCTATCGTGTTCAATGCGTTTTTCAACCAGCAAGGCGCCGGCAACGGTGGCCTTGCTGTAACCGATGCCACCAGCCGCGTGACCGTTGAACCCGGGCAAAAAACCTCCCGCACCATTACCTTGAAGTATGACATCCTGGTTGAAGACGTGCAGCGCGAGTTGCTCGCCACCGGGCATTTCAATGGGCTGGTGGATGGCGTGACAGGGCCACGTACGCAAGTGGCGGTTGAAGCCTATCAGCGCGAAAATAAATTGGATGTTACAGGTGAAATTTCAAAATCCCTGTTGGAGCACATTCAGTATACCCGCAAACTCAACCAGGCCGCTGAATTCACGGGTTCCCTGCCGGGTAGGGCAGAAACTCCAAAGGCTGTTGTGCAGCCGCTCGCGGCTTTGCCGGGGCCTGCAAAAAAAATTGCTGCCAAGCCCGCACCGTCGGGTGATAACGCGGTTGCCAAAATACAGGAGCGTCTGGCCCTGTTGGGCTATGACCCCGGCAGCCGGTCAGGGCAAATCGATGAGGGCACACGCTCGGCGATTCTGATTTTTGAAATGGACCATGGCTTGCCCATGCAAGGCAAAATTTCAAAGTCATTGCTGACCGCCATGAAAGCCATCGAGACCAAGCCGAAAAAGAAACCGTGAAGCAGCCGCCATGTCGGCACGCATAAAAACAGAACTCTGGGTGCAAGCGTTTCTGCGCCGTTGCAATGTGCAAGGATTATTCGGTGCGGTGTTGCAGCGGGGCAATGCCGAAGCCGGCAGTTTGATCATCGTTGTCAATCACCTCAATGGCACCCACACGCTGCTCACACCGCCACCCGGCCCTGCCTATGACGAGAACGGCGAACGCCGCTTTGAAAATTTGACGCCTCAAACTTTACAATGGCCCGAGGTGCAAGGCAAATTGGACAAGGCAAAAAGCTTCGACTCTGATCTGTGGATCATTGAGGTTGAAGACCGTGAGGGCCTGGCTGGAATATCTCCCATAAAGTCTTGAAAGCTTTAGCCGTTTATTAACCATAACGGGCTTTGATTGGGATAGCGGAAACGCTCAAAACAGGAATCATAATCATGGCTGCAATACTGCAGTTTCAAAATCGCAAGAAATCAGAACGGCCGGTTTTTGGGGCAGGCCATTCGGCTTTGATTCTCATGTTCACAGGCGTCCGTTTTGAACGGATCGATTTTGAAGCACTTAAATCTGAAGCAAACTCAATTCTGGAAAATCGCCCGGCTGCAACTGCGCGATTTGCAAACTGAATCAACCGTCGCTCTTTGCACAGCGGCTTTGTTGCATGTCCTCAATCGCCTTCGCCCTCAAAAGTGGGTCAGGCACAGCGAACCACAAAATCGCCAGCCCTTGTGCATCGGGCAAGGCGATACGCCAGCCCAAGTCATCTGTCGACACATCCAGCACATCCTCACCAAGCCCAAGCGCTTGCCCAATCACACCCTCTGATTTCGAAAGAAGAACAGAGAAGGCGTTGGTGTCAGCTTGCTTGTCGTTGATCGCGTAAACTTGTTTTCCGCGTAGCGAATACACCGCGAAATTCCAGAATCCTTCAGGCATCTTTGCGCCAACGCGAATGTTGCCCGCTGTCGTGTCAAATTTGCAGATACCGACCAGATGACTGGCGGTGGTGAACGGCATCAATTTCATGTGTGTTGCGGCATCAAGCAAGACAAAGCTGTTGACGGGCTTATCCGCCAAAGCCAGATCAATGGCATGGTTGAAACTGCGGCTTGGCACAAACAGCACGTAATAGACGTGCGCCAATACTGCCAACACCACACTTGTGAAAAACCAGAAGGGATAGCGGTTCATCATGAGCACCAAAGGCGTTTGACTTTGGGCAAGGATGGCGTCGTGCCATTGGCTTCGGTCACGGCGTCCAGCAAGACGAGTGTGATCGCATATGTCCCGGTTGTCGGTGGCACCAGCCAGTTGCCGGGCACTGGATTATTGGAAATCGAAATCGTGTAATTGCCCGATGCCTCACGCACCGCTTCACCCGCGTCAAGTGCGGTGCGCGTATTTTTTGCTTCAGCACTGACAAACCACCAGCGTGTCTCCGGCATTTTGCCTTCAAAGGCCACAACACAATCGCCGCGCAATGTGTTGCCGTCGTCGTCCAGTTTCCGCACAAAAAACCGCGACCCTTTCAGCGGAGGAACTTCACCACGCCGCAGAAAATGTCCGGAGAGATAAAGCGCACTGAGATCATCACCATCGGGTTTGATTTCCATCCATTGGCCGCCAGCAATGGGAGCCACCATTGACATGTTTTCCATCATATAGCGGGCCGACAAAAGACCAAAGCTCAAGCCAGACAGCAACATCAAGGAGGTTATGAAAAATCGGCGCATCACTCTGTGTTCTAGCCTGAAGCGCGCGGTGTGGGAAGCGTCGCTCTAAAAGCTGATCAGTGGTCTGCGCTTTTTCTTTTGACCATTGGGGCGGAACAGCGAATCGAGGAAGTTGTCTTTGGGTGCTGCGCGCGCGTTGGCCCGGGGCAGTTGCAGCGCCGCATCTTGGCCGCGCTGCTTCCGTGATGCACGATTGGACTTGCGCTTGAAACCCTTGTTGTTTCTGACCGCTGGTTTTTTATCAAACAGGTTCAGCATGCCGTTGAGCACATCCTGTCCGGGATCGCCTGAGGGAGTTGCGGCTGCCGTATCGACTGTCACGTCAGGGCTCTCGTCGGACACGACGACAGTTTGTGCAGGTTCAGCTGCAGCGACTTGTGTATAACTGTCGTCAAGCGGCAAACCTGCGAGGGCTTTGGGCTTGTATTCTTTTTCGGCCACATCGGTAATGCTTTTCCAAAGTGGTGCGGGAATGCGTCCGCCGGTCACGTCATTCATGGGCGAGAAATCGTCGTTACCAACCCACACACCCGTGACTGTGTTGGCCGTGAAGCCAACATACCAGGCGTCACGATAGCCTTGGTTGGTGCCGGTTTTGCCGCCCTGCGGCGTGTAGCCGAGGTCAGCGCGTCGGGCTGTACCCTCTTTGACAACAGCGCCCAACATCACATTCATGTCTGCAATCACCTCAGGACTTTCAACTTGCACGGCGGGCACCGCATTGGTGTCGCGGCTGTAAATCAATTCGCCTGAAGGTTTTCGGATTTCGAGAACAGCATAGGGTGCCGCTTGCTTGCCGCTGGCAGCGAAGGTGGCATAGCCCGTGGTCAAATCCAGCAGTGTCAAAGCCGAGGTGCCCAACACCATGGGAGCCCAGGTTTCAAGGTTGCCTTGTATCCCCATATCGCGGGCCGCCTGAATGATGGGAGTTTTGCCAACGTCAATCAGGATTTTAACGGGAATGGAATTGTAGGAATGCGCCAAAGCAGATTTGAGCGTAACGCGTCCTGCATAACCACCGGAATAGTTTTTAGGAGCCCAGTTGCCGATGCTGACAGGACCATCGACAACAATTTGATTGGGCTTCCAACCCGCGCGCAAAGCCGCGAGATAGACAAAGGGCTTGAACGCAGAACCCGACTGCCGCTCGGCATCGGTTGCGCGGTTGAACTGCGACTCTTCGTAATCTTTCCCCCCGACGATAGACAGCACAGCACCCTCAGGCGTCATCGTAACGGATGCCGCCTGACTGAACTTTTCCTGCTGTCCCTGAAGTGCAATCGCTTCATTCAGAATGCGCTGGCTGGCTTGCTGCAATTTTGTGTCAATGGTGGTTTTGACTTCGATGACATACTCACCCGTCAGATTATATTTTTCCAAAACATCCAGTGTGTCCTGGTAAGCCCAATCCAAAAACCAATTGGGCGCATCGAGATTGTTTTGTGCCACGACAACAGCAGGGGTGCGACGGGCCTGCAACAATTCACCTTGTGTGATGAAACCCGAATCCAGCATGCGAAACAGTACAACGTTGGCCCGCCCCCGTGCAGCATCCGGATTTTTGTGCGGGGCGTAGTTGGTGGGTGCTTTGAACAGGCCGGCAATGATGGCGGATTCTGAGATGTTGATATCGCGCACAGATTTGCCAAAGTAAAACTGCGCGGCTGCTTCAACGCCATAATTGCCGCCACCCAGATAAGACCGGTCGAGATAGAGTTTCAGAATTTCCTGCTTTGAAAGCCGCGCTTCGATCCACAGCGATAAAAATGCTTCGTGCACTTTGCGGCGTATGGTGCGTTCCGGCGACAGAAACAAATTTTTGGCGACCTGTTGCGTGATTGATGAGCCACCCTGCACACGCCCATCATTTTGCGCATTGCGGGCCGCAGCCCGGAACGTGCCGATGATATCAACACCGAAGTGATCGAAGAATCGCGCGTCTTCCGTTGCCAAAACCGCCTTGATCAATTGCGGTGGAATATCTTCAAGCGGAATGGCGTCGTCCTGGCGAATGCCGCGCTGACCAATGATTTCACCTTCAGCGTCGGTGAAAGTGACGGCATAGTCGCGACCCCGGTTCCAGATGTCGCCAGTGCCGGAGAACGGCGGCAACGCGTAGGCCAGCAAGGCAAAAGCACCAACAACGCCGAATGTAAAAAAATCATCCAACGCATCAACTAACCAGCGACGGGGTCCCGACATGCGGAAGTGACGATGCAAAAAAGAGGAATAGGCGGAAGAGCCGCGTTTGATCGCATCCCAAATCTCATAAAGCGTCGAACTCACATAGGAGTCCGCCGTCCAAATGGCGCGAAATAGCCAATTGCGAGTGGGCAGCATAACCGCGTTGGTCCCCGGACAAATGAATTCGGTCGGTCCGCAGAAGGGAAGGCGTCCAAACCACCAACCGCGTGAGAATGTATGTAGTGTACGAAGCTCCCAGTGTCGATAATTGCCGCAAAAGATGGTGAAGCTGGGGCGAACGCGGAAGACGTTTTGATTATATATTGTGCAGCTTGCGCTAGTTCTGAGTAAAAACTATGCAGACACTCAGGTTCGAGACCATAGCCCATTAATTTATCACGCTACTTCAATGTGTTGCAAAACTGCCTGTTTGGCATGCAGTTTGCCTCGTACGTGTGATTAAAAAAACGCCAAGGGGCTTCGACATCAATGGGACTTTACAATCGTTTTGCCACAGGCCTGCTCGGTCTTGTGGCCACTTCCACATCTGCCACGGCACAAACCGCCGCGTTGAACTCAGGCGACACCGCTTGGGTGCTGGTATCAGTCTGCCTCGTGTTGATGATGACGATCCCTGGTCTCGCCCTCTTCTATGGCGGTCTGGTGCGAAAGAAAAATGTGTTGTCGACCTTGATGCAAAGTTTCGCGGCTTGTTGTTTGATTTCGCTGCTGTGGGTGTTCTTTGGCTATTCTCTCGCCTTCAGTGGCACGGGGCCTTACATCGGTGATACCGCAAAATTCTTCCTTGCAGGCATTGAACCCGCATCTTTGACGGGCACCATCCCTGAACTTCTGTTCATGGTGTTTCAGATGACATTCGCCATTATCACGCCCGCCTTGATTTGCGGTGCCTTTGCAGACCGCATGAAATTTTCAGCATTGCTGTGGTTCTTGTCGGCCTGGCTGCTGCTGGTCTACGTGCCCGTGGCCCACTGGGTCTGGGGCGGTGGTTTTCTGGCGCAACTGGGTGTCAAGGATTTCGCTGGTGGTTTGGTGGTTGAAATCAACTCCGGCATTGCAGGTCTTGTGGCAGCACTCATGCTGGGCAAGCGTCGCGGCTTCCCGCAGGAACCGATGATTCCGCATAACCTGATTTTGTCCGTACTCGGAGCATCGTTACTGTGGGTGGGTTGGTTGGCGTTTAACGGCGGTTCTGCTTTGGGGGCCAATGCCACTGCGGCCTACGCCCTTGTCAATACTCAGCTTGCAGGTGCTGCAGGCGCTTTGGCCTGGATGACCATTGAATGGTTGCGCCATGGCAGGCCTTCTGTTCTCGGCATCATTTCGGGTGCGATTGCAGGCATGGTGGCGATTACACCGTCCTGTGGTTTTGTATCCCCCATGGGCGGCCTTGCAATTGGCTTCCTGGCCGGTGTTGGCTGCTTCTACGCGTCCACGGCCCTGAAGCGCAAACTGGGTTACGACGACTCGCTGGACGTGTTTGGCGTGCACGGCATCGGCGGTTTTATTGGTGTGATCGGGATTGGCGTATTCGGCTCAACCGCCTTTGGCGGCGCGCCCGGTTTGATCGAAGGCAACGCGTCCCTGTTATGGACACAAATCCAGGCCGCCGTGATCGTCGCGGTTTATTGTGGTGCCATCACCTTCGCCATTCTCTACGCGCTCGAAAAAGCCATGGGCCTACGCGTTGACAAACAAACCGAAATCGAAGGCTTGGATCTCAATCTGCATGGCGAAGTGGTGCCATAACTGCTAAGGAGGCGGCATGACAACCGTCCCCTTTTGGAAAACCAAATCACTGCAAGACATGACCCGCTCAGAGTGGGAAAGCCTGTGTGATGGCTGTGGGCGCTGCTGCCTCAACAAGCTTGAAGACGAAGATACGGGCCGCTACCTTTACACGCGCGCCGCCTGCAAGTTGTTGGACTTGAAAACCTGTCAGTGTACGGATTATCCAAACAGGGCCAAGAAGGTTCATGATTGTGTAACGCTAACCCCAAAGATCGTCGGCGACTTGGGCTGGCTGCCAAAAACCTGCGCCTATCGTTTGCTGGATGAAGGCCATTCTTTGCCGTGGTGGCACCCATTGGTGTCAGGGCGGCAGGATACGGTGACGGAAGCAGGCATTTCGGTAGCCGGTGAAGTCTATTCAGAAGAAGGCATCAAGGTTGATGAACTGGTCGATCATCTTTGGAAACTGCCGAAGGCGAAACGCAAGGTTATGAAGTAAGGCCCCCATCCGTCTC
>JANOPL010000124.1:0-22211 GCA_031421835.1 Hyphomicrobiales bacterium
CGTCGGATAACAAGTCCTGCTTGTTGACGACCACCAGGTCAGCAGCATTCAACTGATCTTCAAACAATTCCTCAATCGGGTTTTCGTGTTCAAGACTGTCATCAGCAGCGCGTTGAGCAGCCAAAGCGTCTTCGTCATCTGCAAAACGGCCTTCAGCCAACGCCTTCGCATCAACAACTGTAATGACACCATCAACTGTCACTTGCGCCTTGATCTCCGGCCAATTGAAAGCCCGCACCAAAGGTTGGGGCAAAGCGAGGCCTGAGGTTTCAATGATGATATGATCAGGGCGATCCTTGCGGGCCAGGAGCTTCTGCATTGTCGGAATAAAATCATCCGCAACGGTGCAGCAAATGCAACCATTGGCGAGTTCGATGATGTCGTCTTCTGTACAATTCTCGTTGCCACAGGCTCTCAGAATTTCACCATCAACGCCCACATCACCAAACTCGTTGACAATGAGCGCCAATCTGCGCGAACCGGCATTGGCTAAAATGTGGCGGACCAAAGTGGTTTTGCCCGACCCTAGAAATCCGGTGATCACGGTGGTTGGAATTTTAGGGGTCATGTCATGGGTTCCAAATCCTGCTGCGGCAAAAAACGACCGAGGAGCGCGCCGATGATCAGCCACATTACAGCGTTCGCACCGATCACGAGCCCGGCAAAGTGAACGGCAAGTGGTGCTGGGACCAACGACGCATGTTCGGCAGCTTGAGGTGCGCCAATAACGTGCGGTAATATCGCAATGGCGAAGGCCAGGCCTGCCATGAAGTATTGTTTTCTGGTTGCCAGCATCCACAACGCTGCCCCCGTTGAGATGACTGTAAACAACCACCACAGTTGCCGCATTGTCACGTCCGCAGCGGGCATGCCCGGCAGTTCAGGCGGCAACCCGGCTGATGGCGCGAGAGAAAAGGCGATGAAACCACACAGTCCCCAAATCCAGCCATTTTGTTTTGTGATGGGCAGCCCCAAAAGGAATGCAACGCCAGCCAAGATACCAGCAAAACCAGCACCGGCCAGCATTGAGGCAGAAAAGGTGAAGACGGTGCGCTCTAATCCATCAGTGGGCATCCACGCATTTTCATCATGGTGGTGTTCTGTTGGCGTTCCTGCATCATGGGTGTGGGCAGCCAGAGCTTCTGCCGTTTCAAACGTTTCAGCCTGCATGATAATGGGGGTAAGGCGCACATGCTGCATCACTCCCATAACGAACCCTGCCGCAATGCCACACAGCAAAACGGCGAGAACAATTCTCGCGATCACAACGTCACTTCGTCAATTCAGTGGCAGGGAAAGCCAATAGCGTGGCGTGTGTCATGGGCTGCGTTGTGCAAATTCGCATCCTGCGCAAGTCCGACGCCAAACACCAGAAACGAGCCCGCAAACAAACAGGCCAAGCCCACGATGACGCGTTGCGAAACGGACGCGCTCGAAGTAGAAATTCTATGTGTGGTCATGTCACCCTCCGTGAGACCGGTTGAACAAACTCTGCTGTTCGGCAGGTCTCCTGACTCGCGGCTTTCAGGTTCAAACGCCTTCCCGGTTTCCCAGTGGCATATGTCCAAACCAAACCACTCACAGTTGCGGGGGCAGTCACGGTTTTGGCCCCGATTGGGTAATCCTCACCGCGTTCCCTATTATGCTTCTGGCCGATTGGCATTCAAAGCACCGAACATCCCTTCATGGCAGGGGCCAGTCCGCTTCGTCAATCAGAAAGCGACACGTTAGAAACGCCAACGCAATTTAAGCAGGCGTTAACCGGAAATACATGAGCGGCGATGCAAAATCTGCTATAACTCGATTTTTCAGGGGTAGTTATGTCTTCCACCACGGCCGAAAACAATGTGCCTCCCAGTGCGCGCTCCCTCTTGGGGTTTGGCGGTGGTGCATTTATCTCCGTTTTTATTTTTTCCTGCGTCGTCAATATTTTGATGCTCACCGGCCCGTTGTTCATGTTGCAGGTTTATGACCGCGTGTTGACCTCCGGCAGCGTTCCAACATTGCTGGCGCTGACCGCCATTGTGTTGGTGTGTTACGCCTACTACGGTTTGCTTGAATACATCCGCTCGCGAATGATGGTGCGTGTAGGTCGGCGTTTCGAGGAAAACCTGCGCAACCGGGTGTTTGATGTCATGGCGCAGCTGACGTTGCGACGTGCCGCAGTGGGTGGACAGCCCGTGGCAGATCTCGCAACCGTGAGGCACTATGTGTCGAGTGCCGGACTGCTGGCATTCTTCGATATGCCGTGGGTTCCGGTTTATCTGTTTATTGTTTTCATGTTGCATTTTTGGCTTGGAGTTGCAGGACTGGTTGCCGCCATCGTCATTTTTGTGTTGGCCATATGGACGGAAGCGGCCACCCGCACGCCGCTGGGAAAAGCTGCTGCCGCATCCACCAAAGCCGCTATCATGACCGACGAAGCCCGCCGCAGTGCGGAAGCCATGCACGCCTTGGGTATGCGCGGGATTTTGCGCAAACGATGGGCGGCCACACAGCAGGAAGCTCTGGATCAACAAACCATTGCATCCGACGCCGGCGGCAAACTCTCGGCTGCGTCGCGCACCGTTCGGTTGATCGTACAATCTGGCATGCTGGCACTTGGTGCATATTTTGCCATTCTCGGTGAAATCTCTCCCGGGGTCATTATTGCCGCGTCGATCATCATGGGCCGTGGACTTGCACCCGTGGAACAGGCGGTCGGCAATTGGCAGCAATTCCTCGGCGCACGCAAAGCCATGGACCGCCTTGTCAAAGTGATGGCCCAGGTGCCACCGGAGACGGCGCGCATGCAACTGCCCAAACCGCGCGGACTGCTGGAGGTTGAAAACCTCATTGTTTCAACGCAAGGGCAAGACAAACCGTTGCTGAATGGTTTGAGTTTCACCGTGAAGCCGGGGCAGGGGCTGGGCGTTATCGGTCCGACAGGTGCGGGCAAGTCCACGCTCGCCCGCGTGCTGACAGGTGTCGTCCTTCCAACGCGTGGAAGTGTGCGGCTTGATGGCGCTTCGATTGATCAGCGCAGCGTCGATGATTACGGCCGCATTGTTGGCTACCTGCCACAAGACGTACAATTGTTTGATGGCACGGTAGCACAGAACATTTCGCGCTTTCAGGAAGATGCTCAACCTGATGCGATCATCAAGGCGGCGCAACTGGCCAATGTGCATGACCTGGTCATGCGCTTGCCGCAGGGTTATGACACACCATTAGGCGAAAACGGGGCCAGATTGTCTGCGGGCCAGAGACAACGTGTGGCACTTGCGCGCGCATTGTATGGTGACCCCGCATTGATTGTCATGGATGAACCCAATTCAAATCTGGATGCGGAAGGCGAAGCAGCCTTGGACCGTGCCATTCGTGTGGTGTTGCAACAGGGCGCAGCTGTTGTTGTGGTCGCTCATCGTCCGAGTGCATTACACGCCGTCTCCCACATACTGGTATTGAATGACGGCAAAGTTGTTGCAAACGGCCCGCGTGACGAAGTGCTGAAACAGGTTACCAAACAGCCCCAGCCACAAGTTCGATTGGCAACCGCGATGCCTGCGCCAAACCCTGCAAATCCGATTACGCGGAACTGATCGCCATGGCCATTAACACCAAATCATCAATGCGCAACACCATGCTGATGGGATACACATCAATCGCACTGCTGATTGGCGTCTTCGGTGGCTGGGCAGCGATGTCTGACATCAATGGGGCGGTTATTGCCAGTGCGACGATCGTTGCCGAAAGCTATTCAAAGCGCGTACAGCATCCAGAAGGCGGCATTGTAAAACGCATTCTCGTCAAAGACGGTGACAGGGTCACGGAAGGCCAGGCATTGGTCATGCTAGACCCCACGGATGCGAAGTCTGAATTGGGCATCATTCAAAGTTCACTGGACGAATTGACTGTCAAAAAAGTCAGGCTTGAAGCGCAACGTGATGGCAGTGACGAGATGTTGTTGCCAGAGGACATCGCTGCGAAACGTGATGACGCCAAACTTTCCGCCATGATCAACGGGCAACAGAAGTTGCTCCAATCCACGACAGAGTCACTGAAGGGAAAACTGGACCAGCTGAAACAGCAAATCGGCCAGCTCAAGGAGCAAATCAGCGGCATCAATGCCCAGATGGTCGCCAAAAAGTCGCAAGGCAAGCTGATCGTCGAGGAACTGGTGGGTTTGAAAAAATTACAGGCCAAAGGGCTTGTGCCCAAAAGCCGCGTTCTGGCTGTGGAACGGGAAGAAGCGCGATTGGACGGTGAAAACGGCGAGTTAAGGGCATCAAAAGCAGCGGCGCAGAATCGCATTGGCGAAGTCGAGTTGAGAGCGCTTCAATTGAACGAAGATGTGCGAACCGAAGCGTTGACAGAATTGCGCGACGCAGAAGCCAAAATCAGCGAGCTGCAGCAGCGCCGCACATCTCTCTCTTCACGTCTTGCCCGCACCAGCATCAACGCCCCGATTACGGGCACCATTTATCAGTTGGCTGTTCACACCGAAGGTGGAGTGGTGGGCAGCGGTGAGACACTGATGTTTATCGTGCCGGAGGGCGATGATCTGGTTTTGCAGGCGCAAGTTTCACCCAATGACCGTGATCAAATTCAAACCGGTCAGGAAGCGCAAGTACGCTTTCCGTCTTTCAACGCGCGTTTGACCCCGGAAATATTTGCAACAGTTCAGCAGGTAGCTGCCGACACCACGAAAGTTGACGCCAACACGCCGCCTTTTTATGCGGTGCGCCTCATCATCTCCGCCAAGGAGCTCGCCAAACTGGGTGACAACAAATTGCAGCCGGGCATGAATGCTGAAGTCTTTATACAGACTGGTGCAAGGAGCCCCATGTCATACTTGCTGAAACCACTGGCTGATCAATTCGCCCGCGCCATGCGCGAGACGTGATGTGTTTACACATCGTTTACCAAAAAGCTTGAGCGCGGCAACAGAGTTTTAACCCTAACACTTTACTATCGCGGACTATGAAAGTCCGTTGTGTGTCGTTTGCGTTTGTTAGTGCCGCGTATCTTGCCGCGTTTGCCACGATTAGTGGCACTGCCTACGCCAGTTCATCTGAAGCCAACTCCGCTCTTGTGCGCAAGGCCTATGCAACTTTGCAGGCAGGGGATGCGCAAGGTGCCATTGGCGAGTATTCGGATGCAATTTCCTCTGATTTGCTGGAGCCGGAATTATTGGCCAATGCATTGCTGAACCGGGCCCTTGCCCACCAGCAACTCGGCGATCATGCGGCTGCGTTGGCGGATTACAATTCGGCAATCACTCTGAACATCATGGCACCGTCCCTTCGCTCTACAGCACTATATAACCGAGGCCTTGCATATCAGAAAACTGGCGAAGTGACGAAGTCAATCGAAGATTTCACGGCGTCTTTGTTGATCAATCCAAAGTTTGCGCAGGCCTTCTACAGCCGTGCCAACGCACTGCGCGACAGTGGCCAATTGCTGTTCGCCTTGTCTGACTATGAACGCGCGTTGCAATATGGTCACCCAAACAAGGCCAAAGTGCATTACGGTTCAGCCACAACTTATCTTGCTTTAAAACGTCCACTGGATGCGAAGCGCGAGTTTAATGCCGCTTTGAATCTCGATCCATCATTCGGCCAGGCGCGTGCGCAGTTGGTCATGCTGGGCGATGAAAATGCGCAGCGCGAAACAGCTGACGCCGATCCTATTCTGACTGGCTCAGTGGGAGCCTATAGCGGTGGCACAAACGTGACAAAGCCAGCTGCACCAACGGCAGTAGACGTTCCAGGCGAACTTCAAGCGGCATTTGAGAAGAAGCTGACCAAGCCAAAGGTCGTGAAACTGGCCGTCAATTCAAAGATTGGTGATCGATTGCCCGAACAAGACGCCACTCCAGTGTTGGCACTTGCTGACGAAGCCGCCGCACGTCCGGAAAAAGCTGTCGCTGTAGAGCAGGTGCCGCTCATCCCAGAACCAGAACCGAAGCCGGTTGCAGTTTCCTCTGAAACCGCGTCTGAGGCCATTGAGGACGACACCACGCCACACCTGTCAGGTTGGGCTGTGCAAATTGCATCCGCCGCAAGTGAAGACGCAGCTTGGTCCACGTGGAAAAAGATGCAAGCGCGGCACACCGTGCTGAAAACAAAAAATCCATCTGTTGTAAAAGCTGACCTCGGTGCAAAGGGTATATTCTACCGTGTTCGCCTCGGTGGGTTTGAAGAACAATCAGCAGCAAAAAATGCCTGTGCCAAACTTAAGGCCGGTGGTGTGGACTGTTACATCAGCAAAATGGGCAGCTGACCGGCACCTGAATTATTACTGCAAAAGCCCGCACACCGCGGGCTTTTGTCGTTAACAATGCCGTATCTATTCCCCTACAATTCAAAGGCACCCACTTACGCGGACTTAAAAGTCGGCATGATACCTCTCGGATGATCCTGAGCCTTGGATCGCTGCAAAAACGGTGTTGGACAATTATGAGATCTTGATGCAACCGCTCTTCGCAAAACTCGGTTTTGGTTGCGGAGAGAAAGGGTTGCCAGAAACTACACAAGCGGCACCTCAGGTGGTGCCAAATCTCTTATCCGTTTCCAACACAATCGCAGAAAACCAAGTGGCCCGACTGCACAAATCTGCCATGCAATCCCTGGAAGCCGATATACTGGCGTATATTTACGCACAAACTCCAAAGTTTTTCGAGAACCTTATCGTCGATTTGCTATTGGCGATGGGCTATGGTTCTCGACGACGCGATCTGTCGCGGCGTCTCGGGCAGAGCCATGACGGCGGCGTAGATGGACTGATAAGTCAGGATGAGCTGGGGCTTGAAGTCATTCTCATCCAAGCCAAACGCTTGAAGCCAAATTCCAATGTCAACGTCTCACAAGTGCGCGACTTTGCCGGCACATTGGAATCTCAGCGCGCCAGCAAGGGTGTGTTTGTAACAACAGGCAATTTTACGATCCCAGCGCGCATGGTTGTGCAAGACATTTCCCGACGCATTGTGTTGATCAACGGCAAGGAATTGGCCGCATTGATGGTGAGGCACAATCTGGGAGCCAAGACCACCGAGAGTTATGTGTTCAAAGCTCTGGATATGAACTATTTCTCTTCGGAGCTGCGCTGACATTCTAGTCTTTCAGCAGGAACGTGACCTTTAAATTGACGCGCCACTCCGCGACCTTGCCATTTTTGACGACACACTTAATGTCTTGGACCCAGGCGCCTTCAACATTATCGAGCGAACTGTCGGCACGGCGAATCCCAATTTCAACAGCGTCTTCAATAGATGTCGGTGAAGATGACGTGATCTCAATAATCTTGGCAACGCTGGACATGGTTGAAACTCCCTGTGGATAATTAGATTTGGCACACAAACGATGGTTCGACTATAGAGCAGTCAACCTCATGTTGGAACAGCAATGCCGTTAAATCTCATCAAGCTCTGTGTTGGCGTATCAGAAGTCGAACAAATGCAAGCTTGGATTAAACTGTGCAAAAACGGACGAGATACACTCGACCATGTGACGCGCATGTTTCCGCGCCGCAAGGCTGAAATTTTACCCGGTGGCTCGCTGTATTGGGTGATCCGCGGACTGGTTTTGTGTCGTCAACCCATCGCGGACCTGGAAGCCGTCACGGGCAGCGATGGCATTGAGCGCTGCCGCATCGTATTCAAACCCAAAATCATCCGTGTTCGGCCAACACCCAAACGCGCGTTTCAAGGCTGGCGCTATCTGACCGATGAAGATGCGCCGCCTGACCTCAAAAAAGGTGAGGAGGGTGCCGCCGATTTACCAGAGGCCATGCGCCGTGATCTCGCAAATCTCGGGCTGATCTAAACAGCGATGTTGTCAATCAATCGCGTTGTACCCAGCCAAGCCGCCGCCAGAATGCGCAAGGGTTCGCCACGCATTTTGGGTACGGCAAGTGTCGTGGCATTGCGGGCGGAGACGTAGTCCACTTTAAACCCCAGCGTCGTCAGAGACCGGGATGCTGCTTTCGTTGCAGTTTGCGGATCAACTCCGTGGCGAATTTTTTCCGCTGCCTGTTCGAGTGATCGGATGATCGCAGTGGCCTGGTGGCGTTCATGTTTGGAGAGATAGCGATTGCGCGATGATTTGGCCATGCCATCGTCATCACGCACCGTTGGCACACCCATGACGCGGATGGGAATATCCAGATCAGAAGCCATTTGGGTAACCACCATCAGTTGCTGGTAGTCCTTCTCACCGAACATCGCCACGTCAGCTTGTGATTGGATAAACAACTTTGCCACCACAGTCGCCACGCCGTCAAAAAAATGCGGGCGGAACTTGTCTTCCAAACCAGCAAGGGCAGGGCCGTCCATGTGCACGGTGGTAGAATGGTTTTCACGATACATTTCCTGCGCCGACGGTAAGAATATCACATCGACGTTCTTTTGACGCAACATCTCCACATCCAGCTTTTCCGTACGCGGATATTTCCCAAGGTCTTCGTTTGCCCCAAACTGCCTGGGGTTCACAAATATCGTCACCACAACGCGATCAGCATGCTTGAAACCTTCGCACACCAGTGTCACGTGCCCATCATGCAGCGCCCCCATCGTCGGCACCAAAGCAACTTTCAAGCCCACCGCATGCCAAGCTGACACAACGTCACGCAACTCAGCAACAGTCCGTACAACTTCAGTCATTTCAAGAGCGGCTCTTTGTGGTTGGTATGGGCAGCAGGGTGGTTTCTTTTACCTCTTCCATGACAAAGTAGGAATGGGTGCCCTCAACCATCGGCAATTCACCGAGAACGCCGCCCAGAATTTGCCGATACTCCACCATGTCTTTAACGCGCAACTTCAGCAGATAATCAAACCCCCCACCCGTCATATGGCATTCCAGAATTTGTTTCACGGGTTTCACGGCAGCATTGAATGCCCGTAAAGTGGCCTCATCCGTTGCCCTCAGTTTCACAGTTACAAAAACCAGGAGGGACATGCTCAAAGCTATTGGCGAAAGCTTGGCATGATAGCCTTGAATGACGCCGTCCTGTTCGAGCTTGCGCATGCGCAGCGTACAGGGTGTCGGCGACAGATTGACCTGCTTGGAAAGCTCCGTCACCGCCATCCGTCCATCACGTTGCAAAACGCTCAAAAGCTTCAAGTCTATGAAATCAAGATCGTCCATTGAACATCCATCGTGCACCATAGATTACGAGTAAACTGGCGTATCATAGTGAATAAATGCTGCCGCTGCAATAAAATGTAGTGAAACACAAAATAAGAAGCTTGGTAATTTGCATCTCGAAACGGAGCACCCCTATGTCACATGCGCGAGTCGAAATAGCAGACCACTTGTTTGCTGACGAGGCAGATTTGGTAATGCGGCTGGCCCGCGAGGTAGAAGTGCCCGCTGCCGACAAGGAGAGAATTGCTGCACGCGCAACTGGCCTCGTACAAGCAGTGCGTGAGAACCGTTCGTCTCAAGGCGGCATCGACGCGTTCATGCAGCAGTTTTCTTTATCGTCCGATGAAGGAGTCGTATTGATGTGTTTGGCCGAAGCACTATTGCGCATTCCGGATGCAGCGACGGCGGATCGTCTGATTGCTGATAAGCTGAGTGACCGGGACTGGTCTGACCACATCGGCAAGTCTGACTCGCTCTTTGTCAATGCATCGGCTTGGGGCCTGATGTTGACGGGACGGATTGTAGAAATGGGACGCGGCCCAAAACTCGACGCCATGTCCACAGTGAAGCGTTTGATCACGCGGTCAGGTGAACCTGTTATTCGCACCGCCATGAAACAAGCCATGCGTATCATGGGCAAACAGTTTGTGTTGGGTCGCACCATTGACGAAGCGCTTAAAATCTCGGTCGAAATGAAATCCAAAGGCTATTGTTTCTCTTACGACATGCTCGGTGAATCTGCGATGACCCGGGCGGACGCCGCACGTTACCTGGCATCTTATGCCTCGGCCATCGACGCAATAGGAGCAACAGCAGGCAAAGGCGACATTTTCGAGCAGCCTTCCATATCGGTGAAAATTTCAGCCTTGCATCCGCGTTTCGATGAAAAAAACAAGGAAGCTTGTATTCCAGAATTGTTTGAGAGCCTTCTGTCACTCTGTAAGCAGACAAAAAACCACGGGATAGGTTTGACGATTGATGCTGAGGAAGTGACACGTCTTGATTTGTCTTTGCAACTGGTGGAACGCTTGGCGCTGGCACCGGAATTACAGGGCTGGAACGGACTAGGGCTTGCTGTGCAAGCCTATGGCCGACGCGCCAAACCCGTACTAAAATGGTTGGCAGAGCTTGCCGAACGCGCGAACCGTGTATTGCCGGTTCGGCTGGTAAAGGGCGCTTACTGGGATACGGAAATCAAGCGGGCCCAAGAAGGTGGGTTTGAAACCTATCCCGTCTTCACGCGCAAAGTTTCAACAGACGTCAGTTATCTGGCCTGCGCGAAATTCATGCTGTCGCGCCGCGATGTGTTTTTCCCACAGTTTGCCACGCACAATGCCCACACGGTAGCAGCCATATCGGTGATGGCTGGCAACGACAAGCGTTACGAATTTCAGCGCCTGCATGGCATGGGAGAAGCGCTTTACGAACGTGTCGTTGGCGAAGGAGACATTCGCCAACCTTGCCGCATTTATGCACCTGTTGGCAGTCACGAAGACTTGTTGGCCTATCTTGTGCGCCGCCTTCTGGAGAACGGAGCAAACACATCCTTCGTCAATCGTCTGGCCGACGACACGGCACCAATCGCCGACATCATTTCTGATCCTTTGGCTGAGGTAGCGGCACTTAAAGCCATCCCGCACCCCCGCATTGTTTCGCCGCGCAATCTGTTCGGAGACCGCGAAAACTCCAAAGGCTTGCCGACATGGCATGCGCCGACGCGCGATGCCGTGGAGAAAAGTATTGCTGCAGCCAGCTCAACAATCGAAGGGACATCGCTCATCGGCGGCAAATCGGGCAGAGGTGGGCCGGTTATTGCGATCAAATCACCTCATGATCACGCGCAAATCGTGGGCGAAATGCGTGATGCCTCGGAAGACGATGTAAAACATGCATTGAACCTTGCGTCACAACGTCAGTTCGACTGGAGTGGGTGCGGTGGAAAAGCTCGGGGCGCAATTCTCAATAAGGCAGCCGATTTGTATGAATTAAACCAGCCTCAGTTGCTTGCTCTGCTCATTCGCGAAGCTGGGAAAACACTGGATAACGCCGTGGCGGATTTGCGTGAGGCCGTGGACTTTCTGCGCTATTATGCAACTCTGGCGGAACGCGATTTTGAGGCTGCCAAAATCATGTCAGGTCCGACTGGTGAACGTAATGAACTGTCATTGCATGGTCGTGGTGTTTTTGCTGCGATTGCACCGTGGAATTTTCCTTTGGCGATTTTCACGGGGCAGGTGGCAGCTGCTTTGGCCGCCGGCAATGCGGTGTTGGCGAAGCCTGCTGAACAAACGCCGTTGGTTGCCTTTATAGCCACCAAGCTGCTGTATAAAGCGGGTGTGCCCGAAGATGTCCTGCACTTCTTGCCGGGCGATGGCGCGCGACTTGGGGCAACCATGCTGAGCGATCCAAGACTCGCAGGGGTTGCCTTCACAGGCTCAAATATCACCGCGTCCATTATTGCCAAAGCATTGGCGCAAAAGCCTGGCTCCATGGCCGCTTTGATAGCGGAGACGGGCGGCATGAATGCGATGATTATGGACTCATCCGCACTGGCCGAACAAGCCGTGCGCGATGTCGTGGCTTCCGCGTTCGACAGTGCAGGACAACGCTGCTCGGCGGCGCGCATTTTATTTGTGCAGTCTGACGTGGCACCTCGCGTTACTGAAATGTTGAGAGGCACCATGGCAGAACTGCGCATCGGTGACCCAATGCGTTACGCAACGGACGTGGGACCTGTCATCGATGCTGAGGCGCAACAGAAGTTGAATGCCCACAAGCAGCGTATGACGGCGGTTGGCAAAACGATCATGGACATGCCACTGCCAGCCGCGTGCTCTAACGGCACATTTGTGTCCCCCGCGGCCTATGAACTGAAAGACCTGAAGTCGCTGACTGAAGAGATCTTCGGCCCGATTCTGCATGTCATTCGCTATGAGGCGCAACATTTGCACAAAGTCATTGAGGCCATCAACGCCACAGGTTACGGTCTCACACTGGGGCTTCACACACGCATTGAAAAAACCGTCGAATTGGTCCGGAAACACGCCCGTGTTGGCAATCTCTATGTCAATCGCAATCAAATCGGCGCGGTTGTTGGCGTACAACCCTTTGGCGGCGAGGGGCTTTCAGGTACCGGCCCAAAAGCGGGCGGACCGCACTATTTGCATCGCTTTGCCGTCGAACGCGTCATGTCGCAAGATACAACAGCATCAGGTGGCAATGCGGCACTGATGAGCATGGAGGAAGAGTAAAGCTACTATTCGTCTTTGTTGCGCAAGACCAAACCCTTCTCAACCGCGTCCTTGCCGAATTTCTGACGGATGAGGTCGATCGCGATCTCGGCTTTTGTCAGTGCAGTCTGCTTGACATCAAGCGTTTGATAATCTTCGTGTGTTGCTGTTTGCAAATTCGAAATGCCGACACCGATCAAGCGGAATTTGGCCCCGTTGGCCTCCTTCAACAAAAGCGGGAGTGCCACGTCATAAATCCGGTGCGCCAATTGGGTGGCGTCGTGCAGGGATTGTGAACGCGTGCGGCTCTTGAAATCAGTAGTCTTCAGTTTCAATGTAACAGTGTGGCCTTCAACCAATTCTTTCTTGGCACGCCTCGCCACCTTTTCGCTGAGTTGCCACAAGATGGCTGACAACACTTCAGCGTCTGAAATATCGGAGTTGAATGTGGTTTCTGCACTGATGGATTTTGACTCTTCGTCAGTGTCAACGCTACGCATATCTTCCCCACGCGACAGATAGTACAATCGCGACCCCATGCTGCCATAGCGCGCCATCAGGTCATTGCGCTCCGTCTGTTGCAACTGCCCGATGAGGTGAATGCCATCGCCATTGAGCTTGTCCTGAAACGCCCGCCCAACACCCCAGATCAGGCTGACAGGTTGGGTGGCGAGAAAACCTTTCGCTTCAGCCTTTCCGATCACTGAAAATCCGCGGGGTTTTTCCAGATCCGAGGCGACTTTGGCCAAATACTTGTTGGGGGCCAATCCAACCGATGCGGAAATGCCAACGTCACGTGCAATATCGTTGATCAATTTTGCCAACGTCTTGGCTGGCGAGTGGCCGTGCAGTTTTGTCGTTCCCGCCAGATCAAGAAAGGCTTCATCAATCGAAATAGGTTGAACAGCTGGCGTGACTGATAGCATCAATTCCCGGACTTGCTTTCCTGCAATTGCATATTTCGCCATATCCGGCGCGATGACAACCGCATCGGGAGCCAATTTCAACGCCTTGAACATGGGCATAGCTGAGCGCACACCACGGATACGTGCAATGTAGCAACAGGTCGACACAACGCCACGCGTTCCGCCGCCAACAATCAGCGGCACATCGGCAAGGGCGGGGTTGTCACGCTTTTCCACGGCTGCGTAGAACGCGTCGCAGTCGATGTGTGCAGTCGACAAGTCGTGCAATTCGACGTGCCGCACGAGGCGGGGTGAACGGCAATGTGAACAGCGCGTTTCATCACCCACCGTATCGGCAAGGCAGTCGCGGCAAAAACCGCGGGGGAGTGGTGCAAGCGTGTTCACGTCATGTTCTTAACGCGAAACGGAGGCGATCAAAAGCCTGATCTAAGCAATCAGCTCAGAAATATGGGTCCGCACACTTGCCCACTCTCCAGTGGTTTTTGATACAAAGTCAAATGGCGCGTGCAAGCTGGCAAAGCGCTTGTCATGCAAGAAATGCACGATCTTGACCTCCGGTGCGAATTCAAATGATGACTTCACAAAATTCGGGCTGTCATCCACAAAGACGACGGCGCCAGACGTACGGTCAGCGAGGTTTCTGATAGCCGGTCCCTTCGGGCCGGAATTGGTGACTACGGGAAATGGAAGACCGTGCTTTTGCAGGTTGCGAATGCGTTTGTCGCGTGCGTGATGGGGCAGGTTGGTCAACATGACAACCGAGGCTTTTTCCGAAAGTTCCAACAGGGACCCAACAGCACCATCAATTGCGTCAAGATATTCTGTGCGTGTTACAAAAAAATCATCGACCAGTTGCGCGACGTCTTCCTGCGGCATTTCCATGCGGGTCTCGCGGTGCACGACATTGCCGTTCAAGGCAAAACTGTTGGCCTCAAGGACGTGGTTCATGTCTGCCAACATGGCGTCAAAGCTCCGCAGAAAATGCACGACAACGTCATCCACGTCGCAAATGATCAGCGGGCGCTTGGCATCCACAGTCAGGGTGTCCAATTGCGCTTTGGTAAAAGCAGAAATCATTGTTCAAATCCTGGTAATTTTGATCGCGCCAGCATGATTGCTTCAGGACGCACATTGTTTTCGGCGGCAAAGGCCAAAAGCTCCGACTCATCCTGCAACAGAATGTCTAACAGAAAGCCTTGGAAAGCAGGGTCAGCCAGGCGCAAGCGCAAGTCGTCAAGCCCAAGGCCGGATTGGCTGCAAAAAGCCGCCAACTTGTCATCGTCTGATGCCAGATAAGTAATATATTTCAAGGCGATATCGTCACCACTTTGAGTGTTTTGTGAAGTTTTGAGACGCAACAGTGTTCTCCAATGATTAACCAGTCGCAGAAGTGTCAGGATAAGTTTAATGAGTTGGTTACCGCTCATAGTGCAAAACGGCAGGAACGATAAGTGGATTCGGACTCAAACGAGCTGAAATCCATCAAATGACTCCGGAGCCCAAATGGATTTTCACAGACCCACCGAGACTGCCTCTCAGGATAGCTTTGGAAGCGCATTACCCATGCAGAAGACCGTACTTGTGGTTGAAGATAACGAGTTGAACATGAAACTGTTCAACGATCTTCTCGAAGCCCATGGCTACCGCGTTGTTCAAACCCGCGACGGCTTGTCGGCGCTTGATATGGCCCGCAAGCACAACCCCGATTTGATCCTGATGGACATTCAGTTGCCTGAGGTGTCTGGCATCGAAGTCACCAAGTGGCTGAAGGAAGACGACCAATTGCGCAAAATTCCCGTGATTGCCGTAACAGCCTTTGCCATGAAGGGAGACGAACAGAAAATTCGCGAGGGAGGCTGCGAGGCCTACCTGTCAAAACCGATTTCTGTCATGAGTTTTTTGCAAACAATTGATGGATTTTTGAAGCCAAAGCAATGACAGCCCGCATTCTTGTCGTCGACGATATTTTAGCGAATGTTCGGCTTCTTGAAGCCAAATTGACGGCTGAGTATTTTGACGTCGTCACCGCCATGAACGGGTTGGACGCACTGGAAGCCATACAACGTACCAAACCTGACATCGTGTTGCTGGACGTAATGATGCCTGGCATCGACGGAATCGAAGTGTGTAAACGCATCAAGGCAGATGCGGCAACGCAGCACATTCCTGTCGTCATGGTGACCGCTCTTGACCAGCCGGAAGACCGTGTACGCGGATTGGAGGCAGGTGCGGATGATTTTCTCACCAAGCCTGTCAATGATATTTCTCTATTCTGCCGGATCAAAAGCCTCGTACGTTTGAAGATGTTGACGGATGAACTCCGCGTGCGCTCAGTCTCTGGACACAACGCAGGCCTGCTTTCCAGTGATGATTATCGTGAGGGCGACACTGGCGGTCATATTCTTCTGGTTGATCCTAAAGATTCGTCCGCCGAGCGTATTGTCGCTTCCTTTGAACCAGGTCACCGCATCACCCGCGTTAACGCAATCCACGAAGCCACGGAAGCTGCAACCGAAACCGACGAACCCTATGAACTCGTCGTCGTCAATTTTGACCGTGAGCATTATGATGGTTTGCGCCTCTGCTCCCTGTTGAAATCGACGGAAGGAACGCGTCAGACACCCATTCTCGTGATTGTCGATCCCGATGACCAACCCAGTCTGCTGCGGGCCCTCGATATGGGCGTCAATGACTATTTGATGCGCCCGATTGACAAGCAAGAGCTTAAAGCCAGGGTTTCAACCCAGATCCGCCGTTACCGCTATACGGAGCGTTTGCGCAATTCCGTCAAGGCCTCGATCGAGATGTCGATCACCGATCCGCTGACCGGGCTTTACAACCGGCGCTATCTTGAAACACATCTCAACCACCTGATTGAGCATTATATCAATCGCGGCAAAGCCCTTTCGGTGGTGTCTGTTGACGTAGATTTTTTCAAGGCCATCAACGACACTCACGGCCACGATGTGGGTGATAAGGTGTTGAAGGAGTTGGCGACACGACTTCGCGCCAATACCCGCAGTGTGGATTTGTGCTGCCGGGTTGGTGGAGAAGAATTCATCATGGTGCTGCCCAATACCGCTACGGATTTGTCGAGCCGCATTGCTGAACGACTCCGCCGTGCGATTGCCTCCAAATCCTTCGACTGTGGCCTATCACAATTGGTTCCCGTAACAGCTTCGGTGGGCGTTGCAAATCTGCAAGGGCCTGACGACACGTTGGAAAAGCTGTTGAAGCGGGCCGATCAGGCGCTTTACACTGCGAAAAACGAAGGCCGGAACCGCGTCATTATCGCTGCCTGAGTTAAATTTGCGCTGCAGCATGGCTGATGGTAAGCCCCACCGCCGATGAATGACCTGCAACCTTTGAACTCTGACGAATTGATCTCGCCGAAAGGCCGGGCAGGGCCGGTTTTTGCTGGCAATATCGCTGTCAAAAACCTGTCTTATGAAATCGCCAAAAAGAAAATCCTGAACGACGTGTCGCTTCAGGTTGAAGCTGGTCAGATTGCTTGTATTCTTGGACCTTCGGGCTGTGGCAAAACCACACTGTTGCGGTTACTCGCCGGTATCCTTCGCCCACAAAGCGGTCAGATTTTCCTCGACAACACGGAAGTCTCAGGTCCGCACGTGCATGTGCCCCCGGAGCGCCGGAACATAGGGCTCATGTTCCAGGATTATGCTTTGTTCCCGCATATGACCGCGTTGGAGAATGTAGCGTATGGCCTCTATGCCTTGAACCGGGATGAGGCGCGAAACGTTGCAGCACTTGCGCTCACCCGCGTAGGGCTGGCGGATTTGGCCAACCAATATCCCTCAACCCTTTCAGGTGGCGAGCAGCAACGCGTGGCCTTGGCCCGCGCCATTGTCCCAAGACCGCAAGTCGTCATGATGGACGAACCTTTTTCGGGTTTGGATCAACGCCTCAAAGAAGCCGTGCGTGATGAAACACTTTCGCTGTTGCGGGAAACCAGAGCCACAACTGTACTGGTCACGCATGACCCCGATGAAGCTTTGGCCTTTGCCGACCGTATTTTTCTGATGGGCAAAGGCAAAATTCTGCAGGCAGGCACACCCGACGACATGATGAACCGTCCGGCCAGTAGCGCGGTTGCACAGTTTTTCAGAAGTTATGCGCGGTTCACAGGCCAAGTTGAAAACAACGCTGTGAACACCCCATTGGGTGCAGTCGCCGCAAATGGTTTTCCCAATGGAACTCTGGTGGATGTGCTGATCGCGCCGACTGGCTTTAAAATTACGGCGACCGGCACAGGTGTTGATGGAACAATCGTTGAAAATCGGACTTTGGGCAGCGTGCGGAGGCTGGTGGTCAAACTTGAGGGCCACAACGCACCCGTGCTCGTTCACAGCGATGTGAGCCATCGCGGCCCCTGCGGACTTGTTCTCAATGGCGAAATACCCCACATCTTTCCCATTACAAATGATTAGGTTTGAGCTTCGCGGTTGCAGCTCAAGCGGCTTTCTGCGATAGTTTCTGGCAATCGTGCTGCGGTGCAGTGCAAACGCAATTTGAGGAGTAGGTATTATGGGTTTTGGTTCATGGTGGCATTGGGTCATTTTGTTGGTTGTTGTACTTGTGCTGTTTGGCGGCAAAGGCAAGGTATCTGATCTGATGGGCGACGTCGCAAAGGGTATCAAAAGCTTCAAGAAAGGCTTGGCCGATGAACCGGCTGAAGCTGCGGCGGCTGATGCAAAGTCATTGGCTAACGATGCCGGTGAGACCGTGAAGCAAGCAGCTGACAAAGTTAAAAGCTGAAATTCAAACCAAACGTCTGCCGCAGTGTGGACGAGGTAAAACACTATGTTTGATTTTGGCGTCGGCTATTCCGAACTTTTTGTGCTTGCGGTGATTGCAGTCATCGTCATTGGTCCGAAAGACCTGCCCAAAGTGCTGCGCACTTTCGGCCAGTTTTCACGCAAAGCCAAAGGCATGGCGCGTGAGTTTCAAGGTCATGTCGATGCCGCCATGAAAGATGCAGGCGTTGATGGTCTGAAGAAAGACTTGGCTGATATCAAATCCACCGTTGCAACGTCCGTGTCAGCCCCGGGGGGAGTTGTGCCAGCCGCTGCATTGGCTCCTGCTTATTCGATGTCGTCGTCGCAGAAAGACTTTGACAGTTATTTCGGTGCAAACCCAAGTAACGGCGAAACCCGCGTTGCCGGTGAAAAGGTGACGGCGTCGTGAGCCAGAACGAGATTGACGCCTCTGAAGCACCCCTGATGGACCATCTGATGGAGCTGCGCTCGCGGCTGATGTGGTCTGTCGCAGGCTTTGCCATCGCTTTTATCGGCAGCTTCTATTTTTCGTCTGACATTCTCGCGATCCTGATCAAGCCTTTCAAGTGGGGCACCGGTGCAGACGTCAGTTTGATTTCAATCAAGCTGCTAGGCGTGTTTTTGGTAAAACTGAAAATCGCCATGTTCGGCGGCATGTTCATCGCGTTCCCGCTCATTGCCACCCAGCTCTATAGATTTATGGCACCGGGCCTTTACAAGCACGAGCGGCAAGCCCTTGGCCCCTACCTTATCGCAACACCAGTGTTCTTCTTGATGGGCGCTGCTCTGGTTTATTTCTTCCTGCTGCCGGTGGCGATCAGCTTCTTTTATAATCTCGCCGCCGGAACGGGTACAGATGGCCAGGCCGGCATTCAACTCATGCCTGACGTTGAAGCCTACCTCGATTTCGTCATGATGTTGATTCTGGCCTTCGGTTTGACATTCCAACTCCCGGTGATTTTGACGTTACTGGGCCAGATCGGTATTGTTTCCGCCGATCAGCTTCGCAAAGGCCGCCGCTTTGCGGTCGTTGGAGTGTGCGCCGTTGCGGCCTTGATAACCCCACCTGATCCCATTTCCATGCTCGCCATGGCCGTGCCCCTTGGCCTGCTCTACGAACTCGCCGTGTTTGCAGTATCAATTCTTGAAAAACGCCGTGCTGCTGCAAAAGCCAAGGCCGCTGCGAAAGAGGCCGAGGAAGACGCCGCAGAAGCCGCAAAAGAACAAGCCAAGCTGCCGACACCGTAGCATTGTCATTACCGCACTTGTTGCGGTAATCCATATCTCTACATGAGCGGTACGACTTTGATAGATTCCGTTTGCTGAAACATGGATTGCCGCAACAAGTGCGGCAATGACAATTGAAGAGACCAATAAAATGCACGACATCAAAGCGATCCGCGAGTACCCCGAAGCTTTTGACGCTGGCCTGGCGCGGCGTGGGCAACCTGCGGTGTCGGCGCAACTTTTGGAAATCGACCAACACAAGCGCGAAGTGCAAAACAAGCTTCAAGAGCTATTGAGCCGCCGCAATGCGCTGTCCAAAGAAGTCGGCGATGCCATGAAGAAGGGCGAAAAAGAAAAGGCCGAAGCCATCAAGTCTGAAGTCGCAAGCTTGAAGGATTCGCTCACGGCCAACGAAGAACAGGAACGCCGACTCACGGCGCAACTGAATGACGCACTCGCTGCAATCCCCAATATTCCACTTGATGAGGTACCTGACGGTGCCGACGAACATGGAAACATCGAAGTGCGCCGCTGGGGCAACCCGCCCGGCCACAACTTCGAACCGCGTCAACATTTCGATGTCGGCGAAACCTTGAAAATGATGGACTTCGAAACCGCCGCAAAAATTTCCGGCGCACGCTTTGTCGTCACCAAGGGACCACTAGCAAAACTCGAACGCGCCCTCGCCCAATATATGCTCGACACCCAGACCGAGAAGAACGGCTACACCGAACACAATGTACCCATGTTGGTAAACGACAAAACCATGTTTGGTACTGCGCAACTGCCTAAATTTGTTGATGATCAATTTCGGACGACTGACGGTCGTTGGCTCATTCCTACGGCGGAAGTTTCTCTGACCAATCTCGTCCGCGAATCCGTCTTGGATGAAGCGCAACTGCCCATGCGCCTCACCGCCTGCACACCATGCTTCCGCGCCGAAGCAGGCTCGGCAGGCCGCGACACGCGCGGCATGATCCGACAACACCAATTTACCAAGGTCGAACTGGTGTCGATCACCACGCCCGAACACTCCCGCGAAGAACTGGAACGCATGACAGCGTGTGCTGAAAGCATCCTGCAAGGGTTGGGTTTGCACTACCGCGTCATGCGGCTTTGTGCCGGAGACATGGGCTTCGGCGCCCGCATGACCTATGACTTGGAAGTCTGGTTGCCCGGCCAGAACGCCTTCCGCGAGATCTCATCATGTTCCGTGTGCGGAGATTTCCAAGCCCGCCGCATGGATGCGCGCTACAAACCGGCTGAGGGCAAGGGCACGCGCTTTGTCCACACGCTGAATGGCTCGGGCCTTGCCGTTGGCCGCACGTTGGTTGCACTTTTGGAGAACTACCAGAACGCGGATGGCAGCGTGACCATTCCTGACGTGTTGCGCGGGTATATGGGCGGTCTCGCCCGCATTGAGGTGAAATGATGCGTATTCTCGTGACCAATGACGATGGCATCCATGGGCCCGGCCTTGTAACGATGGAAAACATTGCCCGCGCATTGTCGGATGATGTATGGGTGGTGGCACCGGACGAAGAGCGCTCCGGGGCAGGCCACTCGCTGACGCTGTCCAACCCGCTGCGTTACCAAAAGTTGGCCGACCGCCGTTTCGAAGTATCCGGAACGCCAACCGATTGCGTTGTCATGGCTGTGCGCAAGATCATGCCGGGTCTGCCAGATTTGATTTTATCGGGCGTCAACCGTGGCCAGAACATTGCCGATGATGTGACCTATTCCGGCACCATCGCCGCTGCCATGGAAGGGACATCTCTGGGCATCAAATCAATCGCATTTTCACAGGTGACTGGCATTCACGGCAATGGCGAAAGTTTTGCTGTGGCAGATAAACACGGCGTGAGTATCGCGAAAAAATTGCTGGGTTTCACCTTCGGCCCCGGCACACTTGTCAACGTCAATTTTCCTGACTGCCGCCCCGACGACGTGGCGGGGATCGACGTCACCATGCAAGGCAAACGTGACCAGAATTTTCTGACGGTGGATGAGCGCATCGACGCCCGTGGCCGCAACTATTTTTGGTTGGGTTTCGCAAGGGAGCGTGGCAACCCGCCCCTCGGCACAGATATTGGCGCAGTTTTCAACAAACGCATATCAGTGACACCACTGCATATGAATCTCACACAAGTCGATGCGATGGAAGGTTTGCGGGCAATATTTTAGTCCCCGGTGGGCAAAGGTGAACCGATAAATGCCTGTTGCGTTTAAGTGTCACCAACCACAGGGACATTGATCTATGAAACGTGCATCTGCATCTCTTTGTTTAGCGGCTATTGTGATGGCATCGACGCCCGTTCAAGCTGCCCCGAAATATTCAAACGCCCAATGCCAATCATGGTTCAAAGCCAACGATCGTGATGGCGATGGTTTTCTGGGAACGAAGGAAAACGCGACCAAATTTCTGAGCCGCGTGACGTTGACCAACGACGAGCGTGGCGAATACATCATGACCAAAGCGTTTTTTATGGTGGAGTGTAAAATCGGCTCATTCGGCCGCCCGCCAGCGTAACGCAGCCGACCACTTGCACTGACTTATTTCGGGAAATGGTGCCGGTTATAGGACTCGAACCTACGACCCCCTGATTACAAATCAGGTGCTCTACCAACTGAGCTAAACCGGCTCCGATTCCTGTTGTCTTCAGGAAAACCCCACATAACGGCCTTGCGGCCCTGCGGCAAGCCCATCCTTTAACCGACTTGGCAAGCATTCTGCAACTCCCCCAACAAGCACCCGGCAACGGGAACAAATTGTTTCAAAGTGAAACAAGCCGTTCAGGGTTCGTTAACAAGGGGAATACACATGGAACTGCGAAAATTCACAATTCTACCTGCTGCGATCACATTGAGTTTGATGCTGGCACCCGTGGCCTATGCTGGCGCAGACAA
>JANOPL010000125.1:0-18521 GCA_031421835.1 Hyphomicrobiales bacterium
GACCAGAAACTGTCTGACCTTGATCTAGCAGCACTTCTGTGTTCGCGCGTGTGCCACGATATCATTTCCCCCGTCGGTGCGATTGCCAATGGCCTTGAATTGATGGATGACCCGGACGTGGATGCGGCCATGAAGGCCACGGCCCTCGACATGGTGCGGAACTCGGCCAAAACCGCGACAGCGAAACTGAAATTCTGCCGCATCGCGTTTGGGGCTTCAGGTTCAGCAGGTGCGCAAATTGACATGGGTGAAGCAGGCGAAATGGCCAAGGCTTTTGTGGGCGAAGAAAAGATCAGACTGGATTGGCAAGCACCCCGTGAGAACCGCCCGAAGGCTGAAGTCAAACTTGTGCTCAACATGATGATGCTGGCGATGGCGGGCATTCCCCGCGGTGGCGTTGTGACCGTGAACGTGGAAGGCCGGAACTTTGCGGTGAAGGCACAGGGGGAGCGTTCGAAAGTGCCGCAAGCCATGGCTGACGTTTTAACAGGTGCGGCCGCCATTGAAACGTTGGATGCCCGCATGGTGCAACCTTATTATTCGAAACTGTTGGCGCAATCTGCCGGGTTGTCACTGACCATCGGCATGGAAGGCGAAGATGTTGTGGCCGTGATGGCGCAACCAAATGCTGCCCAAGTTTGAGATGGGTTGTTAACCACTCGTACGCTTCACCGAAAATTCAAGAAAAGTTTAGCGTTCTCACTAGGAACTCATAAGAAGTCGCCGCGCTAGGAACATCCCAACACAACAGGGATTATTATGGCGACTTTTAATGCACCAGCAAGCGGCGGAACAGTTTTCGCTGGAATATCGAACGACACTGTAAACGGCAGCGCGTTCAATGACACCCTGCATGGCTTGGGCGGAAACGACGTCATCAATGGCAATGACGGCGACGACAAGATTTTTGGCGACGGCACAATCACCTATGCTCAGGCTTTTAGCGCCTTTGGTTATGCGACGACAGTTTATACAGGTGCTGCGACGACCTCCGGTAATGGTTTGGCGCTTACGTCCATGGGCATGTCGGGTACACAAAGCATCTGGCGCATCCGCAATACCAGCTCCGTTGACAAGGTTGTGACTTTTCAATCGGCATCGCAAGGCAATGGTAACGGCGGCAGTGTAACAGTCACAATCACAATCCCCGCCATGTCTGACGTGGTGATCCCAAGCAACAATTCGGGCACACACAAACTGTCATTCGGTGGCAAGCAAGTTGATACAAAAGCTTCGGGCCCCCAAGCTTTCAATACCGCCGCCACGATGGCAGTGATTGATGGCAACGATACGCTCAACGGCGGCAATGGCAACGACACCATCGATGGCGGTGGCGGTTCAGATGTTATTCACGGCAATGAAGGCGATGATATTCTGACTGGCGGCAAAGGTGATGACGTCCTGTTCGGCGATGCCGGCAACGACACCTTCCTCGCTGAATGGTCAGTCGCTGGTGACAAATATGATGGCGGTGAAGGCATCGATACCTTTAAAGTCGACGGCACTGAGGTTCAGGGTTATGCGCAAGAAATTGATCTGGTCACAGGCACAAATAACTGGGGTGATACGTTCACCAGCATTGAAAACCTGATTGGTGGCACAGCCAACGACAAGTTCTTTGGCACCGAGGGTGACAATTCTTTCTGGGGCAAAAACGGCAACGATGTACTGGAAGGCCGCGGCGGCAATGACAGCCTTTACGGCGATGCTGGCGACGACACACTCGACGGCGGCGAAGGTGATGATGTTCTGAACGGCGGCGACGGCAATGATTTGCTCAAAGGCGGCAATGGCAATGACAAATTGTCCGGCGGTCTTGGCATGGACAAACTTTATGGTGAAGCTGGCGATGATGTTCTCGACACCGGCGACGGTGACGACGTTCTCGATGGTGGCGACGGCAAGGACACGTTGAAAGCATCAACGGGAAACGACAATCTGTCCGGCGGCGCTGGTGCTGACCTTCTCTATGCCGGCGACGGCAATGACATGATGGAAGGCGGTGCCGACAACGACGTGTTGTATGGTGATGCCGGTAACGACACCATGACAGGTGGCACAGGCAATGACCGCCTGACGGGTGGCGCAGGTGCTGATGCCATCAACGGCAACGACGGTGTTGATACTGCTGATTATCGTCACTCCGACGTCGGTGTTGATGTGAGCCTGGTGCGCGGCACTGGCTTGCTCGGCGATGCGCAAGGCGACACATTGCAGTACATCGAAAATCTCTCAGGTTCTGCTTTCGCTGATATCTTGACGGGTGACAACGGTGCAAACCGCATCACTGGCATGAGTGGCGAAGACAAGATTTATGGCATGGGTGGCAACGACTACATCGCCACGGGCGGCGGCTATGACTATGTTGACGGCGGCGACGGTATTGACACCGTGACATACGAAGACTCATGGGACCGCGTGGTCGTCAATCTGACGACGGGCAAAAACCAATATGGGGAAGCCTCGCGCGATGTACTCTTGAATGTCGAAAATATCGTGGGATCAATCTACAATGACACCATCACCGGTGATGCAGCGGCCAACCGCCTGACGGGTGGTGACGGTGATGACATGCTGAGCGGCATGGGCGGCATCGACTACATCTACGGCGGCAACGGCAATGACCGCATGACAGGCGGCACTGAAGCCGACGTGTTTGTGTTCAACGCTGGTTTTGGCAATGACACCATCACTGACTTTGCTGCCGGTGTTGGTCGGACAGATCGCATCTGGCTGCAAGGGGCTGGGGCAGCCAGTCAGGCCTCACCACTTTGGAGTATCGCTGATTCAAGTGCAGGTGCAGTGATCACCATTGTTGATCACGGCACAATCACCCTCACAGGTGTGACGGTTGCACAGTTGCATTTGGACGACTTTATATTCTCTTGATGTGAACCGACCCTGCAAAGTCGAAAAAGGCGCTGTACGAAAGTGTTGCGCCTTACGTGTTTTGAAACACCAGTGCTGCTGCACCAACCAAACCTGAGTTTCCAGCCAGTGCGGCTTTCACAATCGGCACGTCGCGGAATGCGGGCATAGCATGTTGGGTGACATAGTTTGAAATGCCCGGGTATAACTGGTCAAAAGCATTCGACAGGCCGCCACCCATGATAACGACGTCCGGGCTGTAAAGATGCAACAGGCTGGTGATGCCGAGGCCAAGATAATGCGCTTCGACATCCACATGTTTCTGCGCTTCGGCATCACCTTCTTTGGCGGCCCTAAAAACATCAACAGCAGCCTTGGCTTGTGCCCGCGCTGTGAATGCGGGGCCAGCGGCATAAGCTTCCCAGCAGCCAATGCTGCCGCAATTGCAGGGCAGACCGTTGGGTATAATCGCCATGTGGCCAATATGCCCTGCCATGCCTTTGCGACCGCGCATCACATGTCCATCGACAATCACACCGCCGCCAATGCCGGTTGAAACGGTGACATAAACCAGCGAGCGAAAGCCTTGTCCCGCGCCAAATTTCCATTCGCCAATGGCCGCCGCGATCCCGTCGTTTTCAAGAAAAACGCGATGCGGCAATTGCTTTTGCAGCAAGGCCCTGAGGGGCACACTGTCAAAATCTTTGATCGTCGGCAGCCCAATGGCGATGCCTTGTTCGGTGTCCAATGGACCAGGAGAACTGACGCCTACGCCACGGATCGACGCAGGATCAGTGTCGCGGCTCACTTCTTTGGCAGCATCAACCAACTGCTGAATGACAACCGTTGGGCCAGCCATGGCTTTGGTTGCCGTTGCCACGCGATTGAGAATGTGTCCTTGCACATCAACAAGGGCACCGCGGATTTGTGTTCCGCCCAAATCGATTGCAATGGCCAAGGACATTAGAGAGACTTCAACCAGGCGATCCGCGCGCCCAAGTCTGGCGCACCAAAGGCAAGGGAGCCCAGCACGACGGTTTCCGCAGTGGCTTTTCGCAATTCGGGCACGGTATTTTCACGAATGCCACCGTCGGCGGCGAGGATGATACGATGTGGCAGCTTGCTGGCGGTGATCATGGCTTTGGCCTCGCGCAAACGATCACAGGCGGTTGCATCCAGGCCTTGGCCTTTAACGCCAATGGCTGTGCCCAGCAAGGTGAGGAAGCTCAAGTCTTTCAGGAACGGTTTTGCCGTTGCGATGGGCGTGGTCACTTTCAACACGACGCCTGCTGCAAGGCCGAGGGCCTTGATGCGGGTGATGGCCTCTGCTGCGTTGGCATTCTCTGCGTGCACACTGATGATGTCGCAGCCAGCTTCTGCGAATTGATCGATCTGCTGTAACAACACAGTGTCAGCCACCATCAAATGAATGTGGATGGGGATATTGGATTTCTTGCGCATGGCCGCGACTTGGTCTGGAAAGAATAAAAATGCAGGCGCGAAATGTCCATCCGCTACATCAATGTGCAAGACATCAGCCTGACCTTCGATGCGCTTCAGATCATCTTCCAGACGAATGAGGTTTGCCGACCACATGGAAAATTCTGCAATCAATTGGTCGCGGGGCAGGGCATCAACAACAGTGGTCATCAGGCATGGTCCTCAAAAAATTTTAGCAGTGTGGATTGGAATTCGGACACATAGCGCGCCTTGTCAACGCCCTTCGGCGTAATTTCAACCAAGCGCGAATGACCGATCATCCTGTGCAGCGCAAGGGCATGGGACAGGGGATGAATTGCATCTTGCGCCGTCGCTATGATGAGGGTCGGAATTCTAAGTGCGCGCACCTGTTGTTCAGTGACACCCGGTCCATCTCGAGAGATTGTCGACAGCAGTGCCGACGTTACCTCAAGGGGTTCACGCGCAAAAAAACTTGTCAGTGATGCCAGGTTATCAGGTGAAGATCTTGCGAGGCGTCGCGCCGTTTCACCTCCCAGAAAAAGTGCTTTTGCTTCCGCCGCTGAATGTGACGCCAAAAGTTCTCCTATTTCTGCATTGGGTTTCATATTGTCGGGGTTGTTCTCAATCAACCACGCAGGCCGTGCGATCACCAGCGCTTTCACCAGATGCGGCTCATGTACAGCAAGATGCAACGAAATGGCTGCCCCCATTGAGATACCACCGATGATGAGGGGTGCGAGATTCTGTGCCTCAACCATCTCGGCAATATCATTGGCGAAGGTGTTGATTGAAAAGGCATTTAGGGGACCAGCGCCAGACCCGCCATGTCCACGGCATTCAAGTGTGAGCATGTGAAAACGTGGATCATCGGGAAATGCTTCCGCTGTTTGCGCTGCGCTGCCACAAAGGCCGTGTTGAAACACGACTGCTTTTCCGCCCGCATTCCCGCCGACAAGATTGAGATACGGGTTCATGCGACACCCGGCAAGAGACGACGCAAAAACTCTGCCACTTCTGGTGCCTCTGATGCCCTCAAACCATGTGTGACAAGCGGACCGTTGAATCCCGTATTCGTCAGTGTACGGATGAAATGAGGATAGTCAAGAACGCCCGTGCCGGCGGCCACAAATGTGCCATCGGCCTTGCGGTCTTTCGCGTGCGCCATGATGATGTGGGGGCCAAGCATGTCAACGGCTTCCGCAACAATGCGACGTTGTTCTTCGACGCTCACGACCTCAAACAGGTTTGCGGCGTCCAAGACAATCTTGATGCGCGGTGATTTGCATTCCTCGATCAAACGCTTTGCCATGGAAGCGCTTGACACCACATTCGCCAACTCCGGCTCAACTCCGAGATTGACATCAAAACGATCAGCAATGCCGATGGCGACGATCATCGAGTCAATCAAATCTCGCCAGGCTTTTTTACTGGTGTTGTCGGGGTGATGTGTCCACTGATCTTTCGCATCGCGCGTGCCGGTACACAGCGTAACCGTGGGGATGCCAAGGTCACTTGCAGCTCTGGCAACAACGGCAAGCCGCCGATGCCCGATCTCGCGCGAACGCACATCCGGGTGTATCATGTTGTAGGTGGCTGAGAGCGCATCCAATCTGACGCCACTGGCTGCAACAGCACGACTGATATCAGCAATCACATCGTCACCGACATTATCGGGCATTGAGCTTAAACCTGAACAAGCCAAATTATACTGTGCCACATGGTACCCGGCAGCTTTCACTTGCGCCAACACCACAGACGGCGATTTCCCCTCGAAGGTTTTGGCGAAAATGCCGAGCTGCATCAAAGCCCGCCCGACACATCAGCGAGTGACACTTCCTTGCCGCTTTCAACCGAACGGGCAATGGCCACCATGGCGCGGACCGAAGCGATGCCGTCCTCAATGTCGGCCCCCGTCATTTTGGCACCATGCAATATCACATCGGCAAAACCTTCGAGTTGGCGGCGGTAGAAATGTCCGTCAGCGCCGATGACGCGTTGCGAAGCACCGTCAGCTTCGCGGAAGATATCGACCTCGCTGGATTTGTAGTACCAGGGGTTAAAGGTCTTGCCGATGATGGAGCCGTTCTGGCCGTAAATTTGGAAGCCCTCATGCCAGTCCATGCGCACCGCGATGGTTAAATCCAGATGCCCCAACGTGCCATTGGCGAAGTTCACATCCACGAACCAGCAATACAGCCCCTTGTTTTCGGACAACCGCGCCTGCACCGACACAATGTCGCCAGCGAGATAACGCGCGGTGTCAATCAAATGGCAGCCGTGGGCCAGCATGAAGTATTTGCGCAAGTTGGTTTTTGGGTTCTCAGAGGGTTTCCTGGCGTTTTTGCTGGTCACGACGAGGGGCTGCACGGCGTCGGTCATGGCGTAGCGGTGGGTTGAGTCACAGTACCAAGCCTTCAAAGCGACGATGCCACCCATCTCGGTGTCGATAAATGTCTTTGCGGCCTGCAGCCCGGCGTCAAAGCGCTTCATGTGGCCGACCTGCAGAATTTTGCCGGATCGCTTCACGGCATCACGCAGGCTTTCGGTTTCTTCAACTGTCAGCCCCAATGGCTTTTCACACAGCACATGCTTTCCCGCTTCAAGTGCACGAATGGAGGCTGGCACATGGAACGCATCCGACGTGGCGATGATAACGGCATCGACATCAGGATCCGCCAGCATTTTGTCGTAGTCGTTGAAAGTTTTTTCCGCGCCATGGGTAATGGCCATGCGCTCACGCAAATCATCAGCCACATCGCAGATGGCATAAAGGTCAGCGTTGGCGGCCTTGGTGCAACTTTCGAAATGTGCGGCTTGCGCAATCTGCCCCGCCCCCAAAACCCCAACACGCAGGCGTTTGTCTTGTTTGGCTGGCACGATTGAAAGCTCCCGTCTGCATGGATGGGAGTGGTGTTATCAGGCGGGCAGGGGCTGTTACAACTGTTTATACCATCGCATTGCAGCGGTTCAGGGTTGCATTGGCAAGTGAAACACAAAAAGCGCCCACCCAGCGGTGCGCGCCTTTCTCATTCCATCCGTAGACTGACGTTTACGCGCTTTCGCGGAAGTCCAATTCGAGGTCTTCGCTGGCACCACCCATGGAGGGTGCGCCGTCGCGCAGCACGTAGCCGCGGCCCCAGACGGTTTCGATGAAGTTCTTGCCTTGGGCTGCTGCGGCAAGTTTCTTCCGCAACTTGCAGATGAAAACGTCGATGATCTTGAGTTCGGGTTCGTCCATGCCGCCATAGAGGTGGTTCAGGAACATTTCCTTGGTCAGCGTGGTGCCCTTCCGGAGCGACAAGAGCTCCAGCATTTGATATTCCTTGCCGGTCAAGTGAACGCGTTGGCCGCCCACTTCCACAGTCTTGGTATCAAGGTTCACCAGCAATTCGCCGGTGTGAATGACGGATTGGGCGTGGCCCTTGGAGCGGCGGACAACCGCGTGGATGCGGGCGACCAATTCATCCTTGTGGAATGGCTTGGTCATATAGTCGTCGGCGCCGAAGCCGAGGCCACGTACCTTATCCTCAATCGCGGCAAGGCCGGAGAGGATCAAAATCGGAGTGCCGACTTTCGACACGCGAAGCGCTTTCAGCACTTCATAACCGGACATGTCAGGCAGGTTGATGTCGAGCAGGATGATGTCGTAATCATAGAGCTTGCCCAGATCCACACCTTCTTCACCCAGATCAGTGGTGTAGACATTGAACCCTTCGGATTTCAGCATCAACTCGATCGACTGAGCTGTGGCTGTATCATCCTCGATCAGCAATACCCGCATGCTTATCCCCTTGTTCCCTAGTGCCGCTGTCGCGTGCGGCCCTTTGATTTTTTCGTAAACCTGCCGCAACACTGCGATACGTCACGAAACATTAACTCTGTTCCTTAAGATAGACTTAGAAAGGTTAACAAAATCTAAGTCTGTTCTGGCAAAACTTAACTTTCGACACACCGGATGTAGTGGTCAGCATACAAAACATACTATATCTTGGGTTGTTTTGGCCGGTGCTGGCGTAAAGCATAAATCTTCACCTCCTCACCCTCAGATTTACCCCGTCTTAAATGAGTTTGTTCATCATGAGTCATGAAGGCCGCCCCACGGACTTTGCTAGTTGATTCGCCGTTAGGCGGATAGACTCTATTAAAGTTGTATTTTGTTCGGGCGGCACGAGTGAGTTGAGTAAAGTGAGGGTACCATGCGTTCGAGGGATAGCCTGTTGAGGCTTCACCGTTTCCGTACTGAAGATGTACGACGTCAAGCCGCTGACATTGACATGATGATTCAAGATCTAATGCGCAAGCACGACGACCTTGACCAGCACATCAAATTTGAAGAGCAGCGTTCCGGAATTTCTGATCCGGCACATGTGAATTATTCCATGGCTGCAAAATCATCGCGCGTGCGCCTGGACAATCTTTTGAAGTCGGTGGGCGAATTGCGCGACCAGCATGAAGATGTCATGGAGCGTGTGCGCGATGAAGAAGCGGAACTTCGCAAGGTTGAAATGCTGGTGGAAAAGGAGGGTGGCTCTTTGAAGCCCATTCCATTGGCCCCGCCGCCCGGCGCCATGATCGGGCAGGCGATTGCGCGATAATCTTGTTAAGGGCCGGAGCGATCCGGCCCTTTTTCATTGCGCCGCGCTGCGGCGGGATAGCAGGCGGATGGCGACGCCAGAGAATAGCAGCAGCGGTGCTGTCATGAAAATTGCCGCCGCTGAGAGGTGAGCCCACTCTTCCGGTCCGCCACCGACCTGTGCCTCTTTGAGTGAAAGCTGGCCCACCATCCACGGGGTCAATGTCGAGGCTTGACTGGTGGTGAGGTAAGCTGCGAAGAAATATTCGTTCCAACACAAAATGAAAACAATCAGCCCTGCGGCAGCTAAAGTTGGAAACAGCATGGGTAGCACCACGTCCCACAGAATTCCCAAATGCGTCACGCCCTCAAGCGTGGCAGCCTCTTCCTGTTCCGTGGCGCGGTTGCCGAACGCGGGTAACAACAGCCATGTTGCAACTGGCAAATTGATCGCGGTGTAAGTGATGACCAGAGCTGTCCGCGAGTCCAACAGCCCAGCGAATTTCGCAGCCATGTAAAGTGCGATCACCATCGACACAGGCGGCAGAATGCGGCTCGACAACATGAACCAGAGGAGCCAGCTATTGGCTTTGTCATGCTGTTGAAAGCGGGTGAGCGCGTAAAGCAGCAGGCTCGCCAGCAGGGTTGCAAAACAGGTTGCAGCAGTGCTGACGACAAGTGAGTTCCAAAGCGGCAGCAACAGATTTTCATGACTGTCAAACAGAATGAAGCGCCATGCATCCAAATTTGGTGTGAAGTCGACGAAGGGCAAATAGCGGGGGCCGTGAATGACGGCATCTTCCCCTTTCAATGACGCCAGTAACATCCAGTAAATCGGAATCAAGCAGATTGCGGCCCAAGCCAGCAACGCGAAATAGGTGAACAGGCGACCAAGCGTGAATGGTCGCATGGCCAATTCAATTGACCTTTTTAAGCTCGACGAAGCGTTTCAAAGACTCAAGTCCGCGTTCAAACTCCTTGCCGACCATTTTATCCATGCTGAAAAAGCTTTGCATCAGCTTGTGGATGAACGCATTTTTTCCGGACATGCGCCAAACAACAATGGTGGTGCCATTGCTTTCACGGATTGAATAATGAACTTTGTTGTCAGCCGCGAAGGGTTTGAACATTTCGAGGCGGCAGTTGAGTTCGTTGGGTTGCTTCACATCGAGAATAGTAAATTTGCCAGCACCCTGTTTTCCACCTGACCATGTGTAAATGGCGCCAGGGCCTTCTTCCGGTCCCTGGTAGGCGATTGTTGATTTTGGGTCTTCGCCTGCCCACGGGTTCCATTGGTTCATGTTCTTCAAATTGTTGATCCAGGGAAAAATATCAGTCGGCATTGCGTTGATGGTGATTTGCCGGGAGACGGTGAAATCATCGGGTTTGCGCGATACCCAAAACAGAAATGCAGCAAGCGCCAAAAGAATGACGAGATAGACCATGATCTACTCCTTGATTGCGTGGGCTTTCAGCCGATCATAGTAGGGCTGTGCCTGATCGGCAATGCGTTGCAATTCTGGCGGCAGGACGATGGTTCTTGCAGGGGGTGCAGAAAACCCTGTCGACTCCCAGGCGGCGTTATACCAGTGGGGCGCCCACACGCCATCACATGTCTTTGGACCTTTCGGCCATTTCAACATGGCATGATCAAAATCAACACCACACGCTGCACAGAGTTTACTCAACACCACTTCTGGGTTTGCGAGAATATCGTCCGAGTCCACAACCGGTGGCGCGTGCCCTAACTGCTGCGCAGTCATGTCAAAAATCTCAGCCTGTTCTATGAAGCCGATCGCGCGCAAATCCACGTCAGCCCATTTCTGCGTGTAACTTGCCAGTACACGGGCGGGGTCACGGATGAGGAAGGCATTCGTCAGTGTCAGGATGAATGATCGGTCGTAACCATCGAGCATGTGGTGCGTCATGTGCTTCTGATAGAGCAGGGGCTTGTGTGATGGTGTGGTGCATTTCGTCACCAGCCTATCCCAATCGGTTTCCATTGATGCGATAATCTCGTCCCGCATCGGATGGTCATTGCCCTTGTGCTTCAGCGAGAAGCCATAAAACGGTTCGTCCCATGCTTCGCAATCGGTGCGGTTGGCGAAGGCATACATCATTGCTGTTGAGATATTGCGGGGCCCGGACCACATCGCGAGAATTGTCATTGTGTCACCTGTGTTGAATAGAAAAACCAAACTGCCGCAATGGCTATGAGAACAGCCAGAACTTTGCGGATAAAGATAGCCTTTGGTGAAGTTTTAAGAAACTCCGCAAGCGTCCCCGAAAGAACAGCAATACAACTGTGAATGACCGTGGCAACCAGTACGTAGATGGCCGTCAGTCCTGTAATTTCAAATGCGACGGGCATGACGCCCGAAATGAATTGCGGGAGTACCGCCGCATAAAAAAGATAGGCTTTCGGGTTCAGTATATTTGTGATCAAACCCTGCTGAAAGGCGCGCATGGCACCGCCGACAAATGTTTCATTCTGCTTTTCGGCATCTCTCCACGCGTCCCACGCGAGATAAAACAGATAAATCGTGCCAATCCAACGCAAGGCTTGAAACAAAACCGGCCATTGCGTGAGTATTGCTGTCAAACCGACGCCCGCCACTGTGCCTGCAATTGCCAGCCCCAAGCAAATGCCAGCTACAGCCGCCAATGCGATGGCGCGGCCACGGGATGCGCCAAGCACCGCCAGCCATGTCATGTTGGGGCCAGGTGTCAGTTCAATCAGAATAGAGGCCATAACAAAGGACCAAAACATCAAAGCGTGCGCGTCGCATGCTGTTTGGCAAGCACTTTGTAGGCTTCCGACAGTTGTTTCGACACCGGCCCTCCACCGCTCCACGTTTCATGCGAGAACGGGTGACGCACCGGACGGCCATCAATGATCCGTACAGGGATCAATCCGGCAAAGGTTCCGGTGACGAAAGCTTCGTCAGCACCATAGACATCGTAAAGCGAGAACTGCTTTTCGAAAGCAGGAATGCCGAGTGACTTCGCAACGCGCAGAATGGCAGAGCGCGTGATGCCGGGAATGCAATATTGCCCGGACGATGTCCATAGTTCGCCGCGTCTAATAATAAAGAAATGGGTGGAGTTGCACGTCGCCACGAAACCGAGGGGGTCCAGCATCAAGGCTTCATCAGCCCCGGCATTGGCGGCCTGGATGCAGGCGGTAATGCAATTCAATTTGGAATGGGAATTGAGTTTCTGGTCCTGCACGTCGGGGGCACCCCGGCGCACATTCACCGTATGCAGCGACAAACCATCTGCAAATTTTGTCGGATTGGGTTCCTTGTATTCGGGAATGATGACGATGGTGGCTTTTCCAATTGTCACACGCGGGTCTTGATAGGGCGTGGCCTTCACACCGCGCGTCACCATCAAACGAATATGGACACCATCCGTCATGCCGTTGCCATCTACACACGTAAAGAGCCGTTGCACGAGTTCATCCGGCGTTAAACCGACATCCATGAAAATGGCCTTGGCCCCTTCATAGAGCCGCTCGATGTGTTCGCGCAGGAACGGCACACCACCGCCCATCAGTCGCAGACCCTCCCACACACCGTCGCCCAGAATAAATCCTGAATCAAAAACTGAGACCATGGCTTCAGCACGGTGCACAAGCTTGCCATTGACCGAAATCAGAATGTTGAGATTGCGCGGGTCGATTTGAATATCGTGGAGATTGGATTGTTGTTTTGTCATGTCGTTTATTCTTGTGTGTTTCGGCGATGCTAGCATTTATGCCCAGCGCAACAATAGCTCTGGTTTTGGCATGTCTGCCCTCAAGTCTTGCCCCTACCCACTAGGGGTTCAAGCGCCTAAACCGAGAGCGCCATGAAAGATAAAAGCTCCATTGGGATGATCTTCGCCATTTGGGCCGCTGGCCTGTGTGCTGCAGGGCAGTTTGCCAAGATCAGCGTGATTTTTCCTGAGCTTTTGAAACTCTATCCCGATGCAGGTTCAAATGCGGGCTTTTTGGTTTCGTTGCTGTCTTTTTTGGGCATGGTGCTGGGTTTGGTCGCTGGCATATTGGTCGCAAAATTCGGCTACCGCACGCTGTTATTAGGCGCGCTGGTTCTCGGCGCTGTGGTATCGCTTTATCAGGCTACACTGCCTTCATTCTACGCCATGTTAGCCAGTCGTCTGTTTGAAGGTGCATCACATCTGGCAATTGTGGTTGCAGCCCCGACACTGATTGCACAAGTAAGTTCTGACAGACTTCGTTCCGCCGCCATGACACTCTGGGGCACTTTCTTCGGAGTCGCGTTTACGCTTTATGCCTTGTTTGGTTTGTCTGTGGTTGGTAAATTTGGGATCGGCAGTCTCTTTGTAGCTCATGCAGTATTCATGGCTTTGGTTGCGGGCCTGTTGTTTGTGATGTTGCCAAAAGATCAGAAAGCAAATCTGGACAACAGTGTTTTGACATTTGGAGGAATCGTCAAACGCCATGTTGAAACTTACAAGTCTGCATTCATTGCTGCCCCCGCAATGGGATGGCTTTTTTATACGCTGAGCTTTGTGTCGCTGGTGACGCTCCTGCCAAACACGGTAGCAGCTGAACATCGTGCGTTTGTCGTGGGTGCGATGCCTCTTGCCAGTATCATTTCGTCGATGACAATGGGTGTCCTGCTCTTGCGTTACATCAGTGCCATCCAGGTGGTTATTCTGGGGTTCGTTTTGTCCATTTTGTGTGTGATTTTTCTGTGGTTGGACCCCGGCTCAGTTATGGGCTGTATCGCGCTGTTTGCGGCCCTTGGCCTCGTTCAAGGGGCCAGCTTTGCGGCGGTTCCACAACTTAACGCTGACACAAAATCGCGAAGCTTTGCCAACGGTGCTTTGGCGCAAATGGGGAACCTGGGCAATCTCAGCGGCACACCGATTTTGCTGCTGCTGTTGGCCAATTTGAATTATTCAGGCCTTATTCTGTTTGCCTTTCTTTGTTATTGTGGAGGCATTGCTGTCCACCTTGTTTTGGCAAAGCGCCGCAAGGCTATTACTTCTGAGCTGTCTCGTTGCCACGATCAGCCGCAAACACATTGGTAATCTCAGCCCGCGATTGCCGGGCCAAGTCTATCAGTTTCGATTGATCGCCAGCGAGCTCTGCGGCTTTGCGCAGGAATTTTTCATCATGGGCACGGAAAGTTCGCACGGCCCGTTCTGCCACATCGCGGGGTTGGCCAAGCGCCACCAGTGCATCAGCGGCCAGATACATGGATGAACCGAAGACCTCACGATAAACATCATCAACACCTTCGCGCAACACGTCATAGGCATGGGCGCGGTCAAAGGCGCGCACCAACAGTTTCAAGTGTGGATAATTGTGTTTGGCGATGCGCACAAGTTCGGTGATTTTTTCAGCATCATCAATCGCGATGATCAACACCTTGGCTTCCTTGGCACCCGCCGCTTCCAGCAGGTCCAGGCGCAGCGCGTCGCCATAAAACGCCTTGAAGCCGAATTTGCGCAAGGTGTCGATTTGTGACGAGTCCCAATCCAGCGCCACGGTGCGATGGCCTTGCGCCTTCAACACGCGGCCAATGGTCATGCCGAAACGGCCATGGCCTGCGATGATAGCGTCAACGCCTTCATGGTCGATGACATCGGCATCACGTGCAAAGTCGCCATCAGCAAAACGGGGTTGCACAACTTTTTCATCAAACATCATCAACAGGGGTGCTGCTGCCATTGACAGCGCAATCACTGCTGTGAGCAATCCCGGCATTTGGCCCGTCAACAGTCCAAGCCCTGCACAGAGAGTGATCAGCACAAAACCAAATTCGCTTCCCTGTGCCAAAGTGAATGCGAAGCGGGATTGATCGGGCGCTGAAAAGCCAAAGACTTTTGCCACACCAAAATGTGTTGCGAGTTTCAGTGCAACGAAAACAAAGAGACCTGTGATCAACAACACGGGTGCCGATTGCAGCAATGAGAAATCAATGCCAGCACCTACGGCTATGAAAAATATTGCCAACAATAAACCTTTGAAGGGCTGCAAGTCCATTTCAAGTTCGTGGCGGTATTCGCTGTCAGCCAATACAACACCTGCGAGGAATGTTCCCAAGGCAGCCGACAAGCCGACCAGACCCATCAGAAGTGTGATGCCGACGACCATCAACAACGCAAAGGCCACAAATATTTCGCGCGATCCTGTATCAGCAACGATGCGGAAAAGCGGCCTTGAGATATAACGGCCACCGACCAGTACGACCAACACGGCGCCAATCGTCAACAACGCCTGCATCCAAGCCGGATAATTCACAATCAACGATGCGGAATGACTATCCACACCATGTGCCGCCGCAATGGCGAGGAGCGGCAAGAGTGCCAGCATGGGAATGACTGAGATGTCCTGAAACAACAACACCGAAAACGTGGATTGCCCGACGGGTGTTTTCAGTAAACCTTTTTCCTGCATAGTTTGCAAAACGATGGCAGTTGATGACAAGGCCAAAATCAAACCGATGGCCAAACTTTCACGCCAGCCCGCGCTGATGAAAAGTGAGGCCGCTCCCACTACTGCCGCCACCCCCACAACTTGTGCCAAGCCCAAACCAAAAATCTGCTTGCGCAACTGCCAGAGCTTCGACGGCTCTAATTCCAACCCCACAAGGAACAGCATGACGATGACGCCGAATTCAGCAAAGTGCTGCACAGCCGTACTGTTCTGCCCGACGAGGCCCAACACTGAAGGCCCGATGATGGCCCCTGCCGCAAGAAATCCGAGGACAGAGCCTAAGCCCAGTTTTTTGGCAATGGGAGCAGAGATGACCGCTGCAGCGAGATAGAGCAACGCGCCCAAGAGAAATTCATTGAGTGACATGGTGAGAAAGACAATGACAATTCCCGTGTCGAAAGGGAAGGGGGCAGAATAGTACCCCACGCCCTCTCCCCTAGCAATCGCTTGCGATTGCGGAGTACTCCCCCACGCGTTCCGCGCGAGGGAGGAAAGACTCATGCTTTCTCCCTTGGCGCGCAGCGACGGGGGAGTACCCGCAGGGGGTGGGGGTGTTTCAACAGAATCGGTTTCAAACAAAAAAAGCCGCCGCAGTTTCCCGCACGGCCTTTCGAAACTCAATCTACAAGCGACTTACTGCCGGTACTGCTGAATGCGCGTCGTGCGCAAACCGGCCAAGCCATTTTTATCCAGCGATCGCTGCCAGGACAAATATTCCTCGGTCGTCAGCGTATAGCGCTCACAGGCTTCTTCAAGGCTCAAGAGGCCCCCGCGCACGGCTGCAACCACCTCTGCCTTGCGGCGGATGACCCATCGATGCGAGCCTGGTGGAGGAAGATCCGCAATCGTCAACGGGCTCCCATCGGGGCCGATGACATAATTCACGCGGGGACGCAATTGACCGTTTCCGTTCATACGCATTTACTCACTTACTCACACACCTCGGGCGCACAACTGGTGCTGAACTGCCCAACTTCACTAACCCTACGCCACAGGTTTTAATTTTGAGCTAAGCGATTGTGAATGAATTGCAAATTCTGGCCATCGAGTGCGCCAATTCGGAACAGAATTGCAATTAAACGCAGTTTGGCCCATGGAGACCAAATGATATTGAGTGATCATATGTTGGAAACCGTTCACGCGGCCATGCAGTTGCCAGGCTCCCCCGCTGACCACCGGGTTGTGGTTGCCATGTCAGGTGGTGTTGATTCATCGGTCGCGGCGGCGCTGATCAAGTTGGCTGGATATGAAACAGTCGGCATTACCTTGCAGCTTTATGACCATGGTGAAGCCATCCGCCGCAAGGGGGCATGTTGCGCGGGTCAGGACATTCACGACGCGCGGCGGGTATCGGCAGCCCTTGATATTCCACATTATGTGCTGGATTTTGAATCGCGGTTTCGGGAAGCCGTCATAGATGATTTCGTTGACACCTATCTGCAGGGTGCAACGCCCATCCCGTGTGTGCGGTGTAATCAAACCGTGAAGTTCGCTGATTTGCTCTGGCGTACCCGGGAACTTGGCGCTTCGGCGCTGGTCACGGGGCATTACGTTGACTCAGTGTCAACACCACAGGGCCGCGAGTTGCGCACACCCTCAGACATGGCGCGGGACCAGAGCTATTTCCTGTTTGCGACAACACAGGAGCAAGTGGACTATCTGCGCTTTCCGCTCGGTCGTTTGACCAAACCTGAAACCCGGGCGTTGGCGACGGAACTTGGCTTAATGGTAGCCGACAAGCCGGACAGCCAGGACATTTGCTTTGTGCCTGATGGCAAGTATGCAGACTTGATTTTGAAGTTGCGGCCCGACGCTGCTGATGCGGGAGATATTGTGCACCTCGACGGTCGTATCCTCGGGCGTCACGATGGGATTATTCATTATACAATTGGTCAGCGTCGTGGCTTGGGTGTTGCCGAAGGCGAGCCGCTTTATGTGATCAAATTGGATGCCGCTGCAAAGCGCGTCATTGTTGGTCCGCGCGAAGCTTTGAAACAGACGGATATTGCCGTCAAGGATTTGAACTGGCTGGGAGCGGCACCTTTGAGCGAAGCGCCACAACCGGTTTACGCCCGCATCCGATCAACGCGGCCACCCGTTTTGGCAAGTGTGCGCAAGTTGGCGCGGGATATCATCGTCACCATTCCTGAAGGTGAATACGGCGTTTCCCCCGGCCAGGCGTGCGTACTTTACGATCAGCCGGGGCCAGGACAAAAGGTTTTGGGCGGTGGCTTTATTGCATCACCTGCCGTGCTATAGATGCGCACGAGAAGGAAATTTTTGTGGCCAAATTGAAACTCGACCGCCAACTTGAGAAAGACATCAAGAAGGGTATTGCCTGGTCTGTGCACGCCTTTACGACATTCGGCATTGTCGCTGGCTTTCTGGCCTTGGTCGCAGTTTTGAAGGGTGACGCGTTTACGGCATTCGTTTGGTTGGGCGTTGCACTTTTTGTCGATGGCGTTGACGGGTCGTTGGCGCGCAAAGCCCGGGTTTCAGAATACACACCCAATTTCGACGGTGCATCGCTGGATTTGGTGATCGACTATTTCACCTATGTCGCCGTGCCAGCCCTGATGGTCTATTGGTTCAACATGGTGCCGCTGAACTTCATATTCTCAGGTAGCACCTGGAGTTTGATTTGCGCCGTCATCATCATGGCCGTGTCCTGCTACACCTTTGCCAACATGGGTATGAAATCGTCGGATTATTATTTCGTCGGCTTTCCGGCCTTGTGGAATGTGGTGGTGTTGTATTTTTATCTGTTTGAGTCAGGTGCCATCGTCAATTTTGTGACGGTCATGTTGCTGGCCATGCTCACGTTCATACCCGTCAAATTCGTCCACCCCTTGCGCGTCACCCATTGGCGTACCTTTACGGTACCCGTCACAATCCTGTGGGCTGCCATGGCTTTCAGCCTGATTTTGGCCAAGCGCTTCACCGATCAGTTTGGTTTTGTAGAGCAGCTTGAACTTTGGATCTTTGGCGCAACGTCGCTGTATTTTGCCTGGATTTCGCTGTGGCGCACCTTCATTCTGGGCGACGAGGGTGAAGACGAAGACACGGCAGACACTGCCGCTTGACGTCCCGGTGATTTTGTTACTATACGGCGCGCACCCACATGGTATGGCGGGGTAGCTCAGTTGG
>JANOPL010000126.1:0-10694 GCA_031421835.1 Hyphomicrobiales bacterium
ACCCAGGCCGCCAAACACGGCATAGACCCGGCGGTCCAGAAACAAGCTCAAACCCAAAAGCCCGACATTGATCAACAGGTAGATAAATTTCTCAAGCTCGGTGCCACCGTCACTCAAGGTCAAGCCACCCCAAAAAGCAGCAACCCCCGCGATGTGCAGCCAGAAAGACATGTCAGCACCGCCGCGCCGCTTCAGGTCCATGGCCCAGCTCAGTGCGATGATGACCAATCCGACGACGATCGACACCATGCGCCGTGTGCTGAAATCAAAATCATAGCTGTAGGCGTTGTCAGGCGAGCGCAAAAACCAGATTGCCACATCCATGGAGAAGAACCACAGGGCAACAGCGGCAATCGCCAGAATAAACGGGAAGCGATAAAAGTAAGCCGCAAGGGCCGCCACCGCAACAGTTGCGATTTCCATGTAGATCCAGCTACCGTGAATGTAGGGGAAGACATTGCGATATTGACCGGGGTCCCCTTGGGCATATTTCCAAAGGTCCATGGCATCCTGAATGCCATAAATGATCATCGGCACCATCGACACAGCAACTGCAATCAACAAGCCGCCAGGCACAAGGAGCGATTTTCTGGTCCAGAGATGATGCCCGCCCGCAAAAGCCACAACAGCGTAGGCCAAACCGCAAGCCGTCAACGCCCAGCCACCCATGCGGTTGAAGGCATCATTGGTAAACAAGCCCATGGCACCAATAATAATGAGCGCTCCCACATACCACAGCATGTGGGTGAGATCGAAACGCGGGGCAGAGGTTTCAGGTTGGGTTTTGCGACCTGCCAGAAAAGCAGTGATCTCAGCCATTTTAGCAGCATCGATGATGCCGGCTTTGTGCAATGCCTGAATCTCTTCTTTGCTCAAAATGCAGGACCCTTTTTATTTCAAGAGTGCCTGAAAAGGCGGCACGGCGGATGAGAAAACTCAATGTGCCCTGAAAAACCGCAGAGCTAAAGCGATTTTTACCATTTGACAAATGGTAACATTAGTGTTACCAGAGCCCATGGCGGATTTGCGATACTATCTGACCGAAAAGGGTGAAAGTCCGTTCGAGGAATGGTTTGCAAATCTGGATTTTCAGGCCGCTGCCAAAGTGGCGACTTCGCTCGTTCGACTTGAACAAGGTAACGTATCCAATGTGAAATCAGTGGGTGCCGGAGTATCAGAGCTGAGGATAGACTGGGGCCCGGGCTACCGCATTTACTTCGGGCGTGATGGTGATGCCTTGGTAATTTTACTCCATGGCGGCACGAAGAAACGTCAGGATAACGATATCTCGTCCTCGAAGGTGTTTTGGCAAGACTACAAGAAGCGGCGCAAGGTATGAGGTTGTTGTTATGGCACTGACCAAGAGTTTCAAAGAACTGGTGCAAAAGCGCACAAACAAAGACAAGGCTTTCGCTGATGCACTTTTGCGCGAGGGTGTTGATGCCATGCTGTCTGGTGACGTCGATGCTGGCAAGTCTATCTTGCGCGACTATATCAAGGCGACGGTTGGCTTTGAGCAACTTGCAGATGCAGTAGATACGCCTGCAAAAAGCCTCATCCGCATGTTCGGGCCAAACGGAAATCCGCAGGCTCGAAACTTGTTTGGCGTGATTGGCTATTTGCAGGCACAGGCAGGCTTGGAGTTGCGGGTGGCAACGAAGTAGTTACCGCTCCACGCACAAGGCAATGCCCATGCCGCCACCGATGCACAGTGTGGTCAGGCCTTTTTTGGAACCCGACCGTTGCATCTCGTGCAACAAGGTAATCAAGACGCGCGCGCCCGAGGCTCCGATGGGGTGACCGATGGCAATGGCACCGCCGTTGACGTTCACTTTCGCCGGATCCCAGCCCATGTCTTTGTTCACCGCACAGGCTTGCGCGGCAAAGGCTTCGTTGGCTTCAACGCGATCGAGATCAGCGGCTTTCCAGCCCGCCTTTTGCAAGGCAAGTTTTGACGCGGGGATTGGACCTGTGCCCATGATCGAAGGGTCAACGCCAGCTGTTGCGAAGGACGCAATGCGGGCCAGCGGTGTGAGGCCGCGTTTGGCGGCTTCTGCTGCCGACATCAAAATCAACACGGCTGCGCCATCATTGATGCCAGAGGCATTGGCGGCTGTGACGGTGCCGTCTTTCGAAAACGCCGGACGCAGTTTTTGCACCGACTCCAGTGTGACACCTTTCTTGATGTACTCATCGTCGGCCACCACAACGTCACCCTTGCGACCCGCAATGGTGACTGGGCAAATCTCGTCCTTGAATTTTCCCGCAGCTTGGGCGGCTTCGGCTTTGTTTTGTGAGGCCACGGCAAACGCGTCCTGTTCGTCTCTGGTAATTTGCCATTGCTTGGCAACATTCTCAGCCGTGGTGCCCATGTGGTAGCCGTGGAAGGCATCCCACAAGCCGTCCTTGATCATGGTGTCGATGAAGTTCCAGTCGCCCATCTTCACGCCATCGCGCAAGTGGGCGGCGTGAGTGGATTTTGACATCGACTCTTGGCCGCCTGCGGCGACGATTGTTGCATCACCATTGGCAATCTGCTGCATGCCCAAGGCGACAGCGCGAAGCCCTGAGCCACAGACCTGATTCAAACCCCAGGCCGTTGACGTGTTGGGGATGCCTGCGTGCATGGCGGCCTGGCGAGCCGGGTTCTGACCCTGGGCTGCCGTCAACACCTGACCCAAGATCACTTCATTGATATCGTCAGGGGAAAGTTTGGCGCGTTCGATGGCAGCCTTCAAAGCGACCGTGCCCAATTGGGCGGCGGTTTGCGAGGCGAAAGCGCCATTGAAAGACCCCACGGGGGTGCGGGCGGCAGAAACGATAACGATGTCGTTTGACATGGGGGCTCTCCAATGATGCGGTTAGAGGGGTTATGGCAGAAATCCACGCCTTGTTGCAATGCGGCCTTGACGATATGTTGCAATGCCCAGATTTTTTGCACTTGCAATTGTGCGGTGCAGAGCGCAGATTTTTGGGTGTACGACAGAGTTCAGGGAGTTCAGCGTGAGCGAAGACCAAAACAAGGCGAAAACTGCCACCGTCATCAAGAAATATGCAAACCGCAGGCTTTATAACACAGCGACTTCGACCTACGTAACCTTGGAAGACCTGGCCAAAATGGTCAAAGATGGCACCGACTTTATCGTTTATGATGCCAAGTCAGGCGAAGACATCACCCGCTCGGTGTTGACCCAGATCATTTTTGAGGAAGAAAACAAGGACGGGAATAATCTTCTGCCGATCAATTTCCTGCGTCAGCTCATTCGCTTTTATGGCGACTCGATGCAAGGCATGGTGCCCAACTATCTGGAATTTTCCATGGGCAACCTGATGAAGGATCAGGACAAGCTGAAACAACAGATGACGGACGTGTTCGGTGGCGGTGATGCCATGAAGCTGGTGGAAGAAGCTGCCAAGCGCAACATGCAGATGTTTCAGGATTCCATGAAAATGTTCACGCCCTTTGGGGCTGCGACCTTTGCCAATCCGTTTGCGGCGGCGGCGGGTGCCAAGGATGCGGTCCCGCCTGAACCTGCAAAGCCACAATCAGCCACGGCCAGCAAGGATGACTTGCAGGTCTTGAAAGACCAGCTCGCGGTGATGCAGCAAAAACTCGAACAGATGAATCGATAAACTTGGTCTCACGACGCCGCGCGTTCAGCGTCTTCAAAGCGATCATTGACGCCCAGTGCAGCGCTGAGTTCGGCCAAGGCCGACCGCAACTGCGAGAGATTGTCATCCAACACCACGTCAGTTGCGGCCAATGCTGTTTCAACGGCAGGTTCAATTGAAAACTCGACACTGTTGCCATCATCGACTGTGTCGTGTTGCTGGGCGTCAAGGCTTGCGATCTCGGCGTCAAGCGTTGCGTCATCAAGCTCGCTGATCGCTTGTGTTTTGTGACTGGTGATAAGGGCTTGGTCTGCTTCCACGGAGGCTGCGCGCGTCGGTGGCGTTTCACTATCGCGCGGGTCGGAGATGTCAGGCAATTGCCCGCTGAAGTGATGGGCATCCACCGGCGACAAACTGGCGGGGGTAAAATGAAAACCGGTGGTTTGCGTTCCGTGCCACGGAGCAATGATGGTGGCCTGACCCAGCATGTTTCCCTGCAAGCCATCAACCCCCATGGCGGCCAGGGCTTTGGCATCGGTTTCCGTATCCACCCATTCGGCAATCACCTTGAGGCCAAAGGCGTGGGCCAGTTCGACCATGCTTTGCACGAAGGTGTGGTTCTCACCACCGGGCTTGAGATTGCAACAGAAACTGCCATCGAGTTTGATGGCGGTGATCGGCAATTCTTTCAAGTTGCGGTAAGACGTGTAGCCCACGCCAAAATCGTCGAGCGCCACGCCACACCCGAGCTGACGCAGGGACGCCACAAATGCATGGGATGTTGTCAGATCATCAAGAGCGGCGGTTTCCGTAATTTCAATGACCAGTCGGTGTGCGGGTTCAGTGGCAGCTGCAATCATGTCCAGCAACTGGATGTTCCAGCGTTCATCGGTCACGGTGGTGGCTGAAATGTTGATGGACAGTTTCGCTTCAGGGTAGGTTTGCAAAGACTCCAGCGCCAGTTGCAACACGGCCCGGTCGATCAAACGAATGAGGCCTAAGCGTTCGGCGATGGGCACCAGATGCCCCGCCGTGATCAGCGCACCTGTCGTGTCTTCCATGCGCAGCAAGGCTTCATGCATCATCACCTTGCCGGATTTTGCATCGAATATGGGTTGAAATGCCAGCTTGAACAAACCGTCGCGCAGGCAATTTACAATTTCCGTGGCGCAACGGGCGTTGAGCAGCCGCCGTGATTTGCGTTCATCCGATGAGGTGAAGACCACAAAGCCGTCGCTCGGCAATCTGAAGGCTTCACTCAAGGCTTCTTCGGCATGGGCGATGGCTTGTGTTGCGTCGTCGCCAAGGGCCGGCAGGCTGACGGCCCCGATCGACAACAAAGCCCAAACGGGTCCCATTTTTGTTTCAATCACACTGTCGCGCACAGCCCGCATGAAACGTTCAAGCGCGAGGTTTAATTCCTCTGGTTTGCAACTGTTGAGAATGACACCAAATTTCGAGCCTGAGTAACGGGCAATGCCGTCGCCGGTGCGCATGACATGGCGCAAGCGTTTGCCCAGCGCGACAATCACTTCATCGGCCACTTCAAACCCATAGGCTTCGTTCATGACATCAAGATTGTTCACGGCAACGATGGCGAAGGCGCATGGATTCTTGTCAAGGGTTGCAACGCTGATGGCTTCGCCCAGGGCATCGGCCATGCGGGCCCGGTTCATCATGCCCGTCAAGGCATCACAGTTTGACAGGAAATTCATTTCCTGGTCGCGCTTGTGGCGGTCGTTGGCCACCCGCATGACGCCCAGGGCTTCGCGGGGCGAACCATCGGGGCCTGCGAGCCAGCGACCCACATCTTCCACCCAAACGGCCTGATCTGTCGCCTTGCCATTGGGATGGAGACGGTATTCGATTTCATAGCCGACCCCATCTCCGGCGTCGCGCTGGCTGGAGCGCAGCACCGTGTCGTAGCGGCTGAAAAAATTTTCACTGTCCATCAGTCCGGCAAAGGCGCGCCCTGACCGGGTAACAGCCGGATTGACACCCAACACCTGTTTGGCATTCGCACTCCAGGTTATGGTATCAGACGCGATGTCCCAATGATAAGCGACCTGGTCGGCGTAAGCTTGGGCGCGCGCGGTTGAATGGGCACCAAGACTTGCCACCGTTTCAGTGATTACAGCGGGATAGGCGGCCTGACCGGTTTGAGGTTCGAACGCAAAAACACCATGCGATGGCGCTAACTCTGACTGTGGCAACAACGCGCTTCTCCGACCCGTTCGCAATCCAGCATATCAAGGGAGGTGTTGCTGGCATGTGATTCCTGATGTCGAGAATAGCAGCAGTATCGTAAAGATTCGGGCAAGCCGTATGGTTAACGATGTCTGAAGACTCCGTCGGCCTTGAAATTCCGGCGCTTGGCCTCGATCTGCCCATAAATGCTGCACTGCAAGCAAGTTTGCTGCTTTGATATGCGTTTTTTGTGTGACAGTGTCTAAAAATGGCTAAAAATGAACCAAAACTGCCCTGATTTTGCCTAAATTATTACGATTTGATGAATTTTTGGATCACTTTGGTGAATATGACAATTGTTAAACAATTGATTTTCCCTGTGGAAATGCAGCCATGCAAAATTTGCACTACTCAATTTGTTGCAACGCACATATCTTTCGGTTGTTGAAAGAAACAAAGCACTCTCCGGAACAGGTCCGGATCCGAAGTTAAACGAAAGGATATTATTATGTTTGAGACACTTAAAACCCGCATCACTGCTTGGAAGCGTTACAGCCGCACAGTTTCAGAACTTGAAGCGCTGTCGAACCGCGAGCTGGCCGACTTGGGCATTTCGCGCACCGACATCGGTCGTATCGCCCGCGAAGCCGCACGCTAATCAATTTTACTCCGAAAGGACACAACCATGTTTGAACACTTGAAAACCCGCTTTACAACCTGGAAGAAGTATAACCGCACCGTGGCTGAATTGAATGCCTTGTCTGGCCGTGAGCTGGAAGACCTGGGCTTCAACCGCGCTGACATTACCCGCGTTGCCCGCGAGGCTTCGCGCGCATCATGAACAGCTTCACGGTCTTCGGCCGCTTCCTCGAGCGCCGCACACAGCGCAAGGGTTTAGAAGCCACCCGCCGTGCCATGGCCAACCTGTCGGACAAGGATTTGGCCGACATGGGCGCCAAGCGCTACCACGCCGATCAACTCGGCTATGTCAGACCTTTTAAGTAAGGTCGGACAAACACCAGTTCCTCCCAAGGGGCGTTGTTCAAACTGCAAGTGATTGCGGTAGGAGCAGCGCCCTTTTCCATAATATCCCTCTCCCTGAGGTGCCCACGCAGTGGGCCTCGAAGGGCCCTTGCTTCAAATCTGGAATTGCGCGACGAACCCTTGCGGATGCTATAGGCCACATGAACTTTAGGGATAATCATGGCTCTTAAAATGCACTCCTCAATTTCAGTCCATGCCGGAAGATGGCTATCAAGCGAAATCATTGCACCGAGTGGCCGCAGCATTACTGCCGTCGCGGCAGGCGCTGAGGACAGTCTTGAACGGCCATGCCAGCCTGAGCGCTGACATGGCGCTGCGCTTTGAACGGCATTTCAAGATCAGCGCTGATATGTTGATGAGACTGCAAACATCATACGATCTTGCACTAGCGCGTATGCAATTGACCGGGTGAAGGGGATGAGTAAGCGTCCAGTCAATGTTTTACTTGATAGCGATTGGGAACCTCATAACGAAATTTTTTTCGCGTTGGGCCGAGGGCGGAAATAGAATGTCTGCAGAAGAATGATGATCAATTTTCTTTATTCTAGGCAGCTTAATCCATGAGTAATCCACAGCCCAATTTGGTAACAATTGTGAAAAATTTATGTTCATGCTATGTTCGGCACTTAATTTTTGGAGTGTAATCTAATGGACAAGACACTTGAATCCGAGACTTTAGCTAACCCTAAGCCTTCTGAGTCGATTCAGGAAACTGCTTCAAAAACAAAAGTAGTCAATAAAACTAATCGCAAGCCGAAAAAGGCAGTGAAAATAAAAGCAAAGAGAACACGAGTTACTCGGAGTTTTCCCGCTTCAAGCTTTGATGAAGCACTAGAATTTGCCCAGAAGATTTTTGAGGTTGGAAAGGGAGCTGAAGTGCGCAGACTCACCTTGTTCAATGCACTTGCGAAGTCTCCAGAAAGCAGCGCAAGCCGTATGATGGTCACAAACGCTAATAAATACGGTCTTATTACTGGTGGCTATTCATCTGATGTTTTAGCATTAACCGAAGATGGCCGACTTGTAGCCGACGAAGAGAAGCCACTCAAGCTGCGTAACAGAGCGAAGATAAAACTTGCAATTGAATCGATTGATGTTTTCTCAAAGCTCTACACCAAGTTTGTAAGTAGCAAATTGCCTACTAAGCCCGTTTTGGTGGATGCGGCAAAATCGTTTGGCGAAGACGATGACGCCTCTGAAGAAGCGGTCGACACGTTTATTGTAAATTTGAGGTCAGTCGGATTGCTGCAGTTGCTATCCGGTGCCGAACGTATTGTTACGATTGATCATTCTATGGAGGGCATTCCTCCCGAAACAACAAGTCAACATTCTGCGGCTGTTGGCGAGCGAAAAGTTCAAGTTGCCAATAAAACGGCAGTGATTGATATTAGCAAACTGGAAAACGTTTGTTTTTTTGTAGCGCCCATCGGTGAAGAAGACTCCGAGCACCGGAAGCATTCTGATATGGTGCTTGGTTCGATTGTTGAGCCTGCACTTGAGCCATTAGGATTGAAAGTCGTAAGGGCCGACGGCATTGCATCACCTGGAATGATAAGCAGACAAGTGCTCGATTACATACTCAATGCCAAACTGGTGATAGTTGACCTTTCATATCACAATCCGAATGTATTCTATGAATTGGCAATTCGACACATGTTGAAGAAGCCAATAGTTCAACTGATAAGGAAAGCTGACAAAATACCATTCGACATCAGCAATAGTCGCACCATAACAATTGACACCACAGACATCTACACACTTGTGCCAAGAATCGAAACCTACAAATCTGAAATAGCAACACAAGTCCGCCATGCCCTTGAAAATCCTGAGGCAACGGACAACCCGATCTCAACATTTTATCCTGCCATCACCGTCTCAGGCTAGAAGTATTTTTACTCTTGCGAAGTCTTGCCCCCGACATGTAGTTGATGCCAATAGTTAGCTATGACGAGCCAAGGCGAAGACTAAGCAATAATCAGTGCATTCCAGCATGTTGATGTTGGAATGCATGCGGCGCTCACTCTACTCTTGAATGATTTCCATCATGTCCTTGGCCTTCCAATTGTATAATTATCATAACATGTCTAGCCAACAGCGAACGTTAGCCTTGGGACAAAAGCACCACCGCAAGCCTATCCCGTTCTCGTCCGCTCACCCCCCAAAACCCCAAAGTCAAACTGCTACACACCCCTGCCATTTTCACTATGCCCCCCTTTCGTCTGTGATTTTTCCCTCCTCGTGGCGGTTGATCCCGACCCAGTTCATGGGTATGATTTGTTCACACCAGAGGGATCATGACGATGTCTGCCACTGCCAAACGAACAATCAGCCTTCCTGCTGAACACGCTGCCTATATTGATGCCAAGGTTGCATCGGGTGATTATGCTTCGGCGAGTGAAGTTGTGCGTGAGGGCTTGCGCACTTTGCGCGCGCGCGATGAGATGATTGAAGAATGGCTACGCGGACCTGTGGCGGAAACCTATGATCGTATGCGCGCTGATCCTTCCCGCGGAATCGACGTCAAAGCTGCTTTCAAATCGATCAGAGCGCGCATCGCAAAATGAGGTCAAGATCAGTCGTTTTAGCGCCTGAAGCCCAAGATGATCTCGTTTCTATCTACAATCATATCGCAAAGCTCGGCGGTCGGGCCGTGGCTGATGGCTATTTAGACCGATTGGAACAATTCCTTGCTGGTTTTGATCTTGCGGCTGAACGCGGCACAGCCCGAAATGACGTACGACCTGGACTTCGCGTTGTCGGATTCGAGCGCCGAATTGCCATTGCATTTGTTGTTTTTGATGAAACTGTAGAAATTCTGCGTGTCTTCTCGGGAGGACAAAATTGGGAAAGAAGCTTTTCGTAAACCCCGCGACGCATTACACCTCAGAATCCCTGTTGCCTCCCTTTATCTCCTGTGATACCTCCCGCCTCGCGGCAGGGGAGGCTCTGTTCCGTGGCATGTGGTATGGGCAAAACCCGGCTTCACGTGTTTTCCTGATCCAAAAACGAAAGATTAGACGTGGCAACGGCAGATCATGCAGTTTCAGGGGTGGCGGGGCGTTATGCGAACGCGCTGTTTGACCTCGCAACAGAAGACAAGTCCGTTGGCCCCACCGGTGAGGCCTTGGCGTCCTTCATGGGGTTGGTTGAAAGCTCCGACGATTTGCAGCGCCTGATGCGCTCACCCGTGTTCAAGGTTGAGCAGCAGTCGGCCAGCATCGAGGCCTTGGCTGACAAGGCCAAGATTTCGGGCCTTGCCTTGAATTTCCTCAAATTGATGGCGGCCAACCGCCGACTATCAGCTGTGCCGGATGCGGTTCGGGGCTACAACGCACTGGTTGCCAAATCCAAGGGTGAGACGTCAGCGGATGTGATTTCGGCTGAAAAACTGTCGCCCAAACAATTGACCGATCTGAAAGCCGCATTGAAATCTGCCATGGGCAGCGATGTGTCGCTGAACGTCTCCGTTGATCCGTCGCTTCTGGGTGGCCTCATCGTCAAGGTGGGGTCACGGATGATGGACAACTCACTCAAAACCAAATTGCAAAATCTTAAAGTCGCTATGAAGGGGAACCAGTAATGGATATCCGTGCTGCCGAAATTTCTTCCATTCTGAAAAAGCAAATCAAGGACTTCGGCAAGGACGCACAGGTGTCCGAAATCGGTCAGGTTCTGTCGGTCGGCGACGGTATTGCCCGCGTCTATGGCCTCGACAATGTGCAGGCGGGTGAGCTTGTGGAATTTCCAGGCGGCATCAAGGGCATGGCCCTTAACCTCGAATCTGACAACGTCGGCTGTGTGATCTTCGGTTCCGACCGTGACATCAAGGAAGGCGACACCGTCAAGCGCAC
>JANOPL010000127.1:0-5332 GCA_031421835.1 Hyphomicrobiales bacterium
CGATATCGGCCACACTCTGGCGGCGCTTGGCCAATACATTGAGCCACATCAGCACGGCCCAGAGACCATCCTTCTCGCGCACGTGGTTGGAGCCGGTGCCGAAGCTTTCTTCACCACACAGGGTGGCCAAGCCTGCGTCGAGCAAGTTGCCAAAAAATTTCCAGCCTGTGGGCGTTTCGTAACTGTTGACGCCCAATTTCTTTGCAACCAAATCCGCAGCACAGCTGGTGGGCATGGAACGGGCAACACCGGCGATACCTGATGCATAGCCCGGCGCGAGTGTGGCGTTGGCGGCGATGATGGCGAGGGAGTCAGACGGTGTCACGTACATGCCGCGCCCGATGATCAGATTGCGGTCGCCATCACCATCAGATGCTGCGCCAAATTCGGGGCCGCCAGCAGGCATGACGAGGTCAACCAGTTCTTTGGCGTGTACCAAATTTGGATCAGGATGATGACCGCCAAAATCCGGCAGCGGCGTGCCATTCATCACGGTCCCCGCCCCAGCGCCCAGCAATTGTTCCAGCACGCGGGTGCCATAGGGACCGGTGATGGCCCCCATGCCGTCAAACTTCATTCGGAAGCCGGATTTGAACAGATTGGAAATGGCATCAAAGTCAAACAGCTTTTGCATCAATGTGGCATAGTCATCAACAGGGTCAATCACCTGCAAGGCCATGTTGCCGATTTTTGAAATGCCGACTGTGGAAATATCCACGCTTCCACGCTCGATTTTGTACTGTGATATTTTTTGGGTATTGGCGTAAATTGTATCTGTGATTTTTTCGGGCGCTGGGCCGCCGTTGCCGATGTTGTATTTGATGCCGAAGTCACCATCGGGTCCACCAGGGTTGTGGGAGGCTGATAATATCAAACCGCCGAATGCACCATATTGCCTGATAATGTTTGAGGCCGCCGGTGTTGACAGCAAGCCATCACGCCCGACGATCACACGGCCAAATCCATTGGCTGCTGCCATTTGAATGGCGGTGACAATCACCTCTCTGTTATAGTATCGGCCATCACCACCAATGACCAATGTCTTGCCCTCAAAATCTGACAACGTGTCAAACACTGACTGAATGAAATTTTCGGCATAGTGCAGCTGTGAAAAAACCGTCACCTTTTTGCGAAGGCCGCTGGTGCCGGGTTTCTGTCCGTCGAAAGGTTTGGTTGCGATGGTTTCAATCATGATCAGGCCAAGAGTGATTTATAGAGTTGAACATAAGCATCCGCGCTGTGGTGCCACGACACATCCTGCGCCATGCCACGTTTTTGCATGTTGGTCCACACGGGCTTGTTGGCAAACAGCCGTGCTGCGCGTTCGAGTGATGATTGCAAATTGGCTGATGTGATTGGCGAGAACTGCAAGCCTGTTGCAACACCGGGGCCCAAGGCCGCTTCATTCGCATCAATCACTGTGTCAGCCAGACCGCCCGTGCGGCCCACCAGCGGCACACAGCCATAGCGCAAGCCATAAAGTTGCGTGAGGCCGCAGGGTTCAAAGCGCGATGGAACCAACATGGTGTCAGCGCCAGCCTGAACGAGATGGCTTAAGGGTTCGTCATATTTGAAACTGATGCCGACGCGGCCCTTGTGTTTTGCTGCGGCCTCACGATAGGCCGCCTCCAAGCCTGGCTCGCCAGTCCCAACCAACGCAACGCGCGCACCGGACGCCACGAGCCAATCGAGATGCTCAGCCAGCAAGTCCAAACCTTTTTGAAAGGTCAGGCGGCTGACGACGCCGTGAAGAATACCATCGTCCTTATCAAGACCCAAACGCGTTTCGAGCGCGCGCTTGTTGGTGATGCGCTTGTCCAGAGTTTTGCCATTGTAGGGTTGGGCGATGTCTGTGTCGGTGTCCGGGTTCCACACATCGGTGTCAATGCCGTTGACGATGCCCGTCAAAGAGCTGCGGCGCTGGCGTAACAAACCATCGAGGCCCATGCCATATTCCGGCGTGGTGATTTCATGGGCGTAGGTCGGGCTCACTGTTGAAATCGCATCGGCGCAGGCAAGGCCGCCCTTCAGGAAACTGATGCCACCGTAATATTCGACACCGTCAACAGCATAGGCATGGGCGGGCAGCCCAAGATCACCAAACAATTGTGAACCGAAGTTACCTTGAAACGCAATGTTGTGGACGGTCAATAATGATTTGGGTTTTCGCGGACCGCTTGCATAACGCACATTGGCTGCCGCCAAAGCGGCTTGCCAATCATGTAAGTGCAAAATGTCTGGTGTGAAGCCTTTGACTTTACCTTCGCCAATATCAGACGCGGCGCGCGACAATGCGGCAAAACGTTTGCCGTTGTCGGGCCAGTCTTTGCCATCGGGGCCCAGGTAAGGATTGCCGGGGCGGTCGAACAAATGAGGTGCGTCGAGAACAATGACATCCAAGCCTTTGGCTTTGCCGCGCACCAGCCCTGCGGCGCCACCATAAAGATTCTGGTACAGAAACACGGGCTCTGCATCTTCCAGTACAGTCATCACGGCGGGATATCCGGGCATGAGACTGATCATCTCCACACCCTTAGGCTTGAGAGCGGCTGGCAGTGCGCCAGCAACGTCCGCCAGGCCACCGGTTTTGATCAGTGGAAAGATTTCAGACGCAACCGACAGAACCTTCATTACTTCAAGCGGTCCAACATGGGTTGGGTAATGAGAACCACACCACCCTCCGAACGACGGAATCGCTTGGCATCAAGCACCGGATCTTCTCCCACCACCAAACCTTCCGGAATGGTGATGTCAGAATCGATAACGACTTTTTTCAAGCTGGCATTGCGGCCAATGTTGACGCGTGGCAGCACCACGGCGTCTTCAAGCGAAGCAAACGAATTCACACGCACACCGGTGAACAACAACGCGCGCCGAATCGATGCGCCTGATACAATGCAACCGCCGGACACCAACGAAGATACAGCAGAACCACGCCTGCCGTCCAAGTCGTGCACGAATTTTGCGGGCGGGGTCACTTCGCCATAGGTCCAGATCGGCCAGTCCTGATCATAAAGATCAAGCTCGGGCACTGTATCCGTTAAATCCACATTGGCTTGCCAATAGGCATCCACGGTTCCGACGTCGCGCCAATACGAGCCTTTTTCGAGGTCGGAGCGAACGCATGATTCCGAGAAAAGATGCGCAACGGCTGTGCCATTTTTCACGATGTAGGGGATAATATCCTTGCCGAAATCATGGGACGAGGTTTTGTCAACGGCATCACGGCGCAGAAGGCCCGCGAGAAAATTGGTTTCGAAAACATAGATGCCCATGGAGGCAAGCGCAATTTCAGGGTTGCCGGGAACGTGTGGCGGGTCAGCGGGCTTTTCGACAAACGCCGTGATGTGGCGTTTCGTGTCAATATGCAACACACCAAACCCTACGGCTTCCATGCGCGGAACTTCGAGTGCACCAATGGTAACATCAGCACCAGAATCGACATGCTGTTGCAACATCGGCTCATAGTCCATTTTGTAGATATGGTCGCCCGCCAGAATGATGATGTATTTGGGCTTGTAGGTTTCGATGATGTCGAGGTTCTGGTAGACAGCATCAGCCGTGCCCGCATACCACATATCTTCCGATACGCGTTGCGATGCCGGGAGAATATCAAAGCCTTCATTGCGTTCAGGGCGGAAGAAGTTCCAACCGCGTTGCATGTGGCGGATCAAGGAGTGGGCTTTGTACTGTGTCGCGACGCCGATGCGCCGGATCCCTGAGTTCAGGGCGTTCGACAATGCAAAGTCAATAATTCTGGATTTACCGCCAAAGGGCACTGCGGGTTTAGCGCGGCGATCCGTCAGTTCCATGAGGCGGCTGCCACGACCACCGGCCAAGACATATGCCATCGCATCACGGGCAAGAGGTGCAGAGTGTCTTTTTCCGGCCATGTTGATACTCCCCAACTGGTTCTTGCTTTTATTCAGACTCGCTCAAAAAATAGACGGTGGCAAGGGGCGGCAGAGTAATTCTTGCTGAACAAGGTTAACCCAGGAATGCCCCTGCATCAGCCGTTACGCCGCCCAAGTTACCTTTACCTGTGCCCCAATAGTTTTCTGAATCCGTGTTCAATATTTCTTTCCAGCGCCCACCTTTGGGCAGCGGTATTTGATAATGATCCCTCGGCACTGGCGTGAAGTTGCAAACCACGACGAGAATGGCCCCGCCCACGCCATCGTGTCGCGCCCATGAAAAGACCGAGTTTTCATAGTCGTCTGCATTCATCCATTCGAAGCCTTCAGGCTCACAATCACGGGCATGAAGTGCAGGAATAGACGTGTAGGCATGGTTCAAATCGCGAACCAAATTCTGCATGCCGCTGTGGCTTTGGTGACCCAGCAAGTGCCAATCGAGGCTTCGGCTTTCGGCCCATTCATCACGCTGGGCAAATTCCTGCCCCATGAACAACAATTTCTTGCCGGGGTAGGCCCACATGAAGGCATAGTAGGAGCGAAGGTTGGCGAACTTCTGCCAATCATCACCTGGCATTTTGGTGAGCAGCGAGCCTTTACCGTGTACCACTTCATCGTGGCTCAACGGCAGCACGAAGTTTTCAGAAAAGGCATACAGCAAGCCGAAGGTGAGTTCGTTGTGGTGGTGCTTCCTATGGACGGGTTCACGCTTAAAATATTCCAGCGTGTCGTGCATGAAGCCCATGTTCCATTTGAAGCCAAAACCCAGGCCATTCATCGATGTGGGTTTTGACACCCTAGGGAATGCGGTCGACTCTTCTGCAATTGTCATGACGCCCGGATGCTGGCCGTAAGCTTCATGGTTCATGCGTTGCAGGAATGAAATGGCTTCAAGGTTTTCGCGTCCGCCGTCCTTGTTGGGGATCCATTCGCCAGCTTTACGGGAATAGTCGAGATACAGCATGGATGCCACAGCATCCACGCGCAAACCATCGACGTGGTAGCGCTCCAACCAGAACAATGCATTGTTCAACAGAAAGCTCGAAACTTCGCCTCGGCCAAAATTGAAAATCGCCGTGTTCCAATCGGGGTGATAGCCTTGGCGTGGGTCTTCATGTTCATAAAGCGCTGTGCCGTCAAACCGGGCAAGGCCGTGTTCGTCCGTCGGGAAGTGCGCGGGCACCCAATCGAGAATGATGCCGATGCCAGCGGCGTGGGCCGCTTCCACGAAGCGCTTGAAAGCAGCAGGGTCACCAAAGCGCGAGGTTGGCGCAAACAGCCCGGTTGGTTGATAGCCCCACGACGGGTCGTAAGGGTGCTCGCTCACGGGCAAGCATTCAATATGAGTGAACCCCATCGACTTGACATAGGGCACCAGGTCTTGCGCCAACGCGTCATAATCCAGATAGGCGTTGCCC
>JANOPL010000128.1:0-11573 GCA_031421835.1 Hyphomicrobiales bacterium
GACGGTGACTGAGCAAACTGAAGCGAAACTTGCTCTCCAACGTTTGCACGTCAACCGCATTGAAGTGCAAACGCGGCGCTATCGTGCAGCCAGCTTGGGAAAGCGCATCGACATGCGCCGCACCTTGCGGGCGAGTTTGCGCTCCGGCGGACAACCGGTGTCGCTGGCGCGCAAGCAGCGGAAATTGCGCGAACCGCCGTTGGTGGTGCTCGCCGATATCTCCGGGTCATGTTCAAATTATTCCCGCATGTTCCTGCATTTTCTGCACACTCTCACGAATGACCGTTCACGTGTTACCGTATTCTTGTTTGGCACACGCCTGACCAACATCACCCGAGAATTGACCCGTAAAGACGTGGATGAGGCTATGGACAAAGTTTCGGGTGCAGTGAAGGATTGGTCGGGCGGCACGCGCATTGGCACCACGCTCAAAGAGTTCAACTATAAATGGGCACGGCGCGTATTGTCACAAGGAGCCCATGTATTGTTGATGACAGATGGACTTGACCGTGAAGACACGACACAACTTGAACATGAAATGCAGCGCTTGCGCCGTTCGGCCAAACGCATTGTGTGGCTCAATCCATTGTTGCGGTTTGACGGGTTTCAAGCCCGTGCCGGTGGCATTCGTGCGATGATGCCCTACGTGGATGAATTTCGCCCGGTACATTCGCTGGAGAGTTTACAGGACTTGGCAGCAACGCTTGCGGCCCCCACATCCCGCAGGCATGATCCCAAACAATGGCTGAAGCTGCCAAAGGAGTAATAACATGGATGTTTTGAACACCGCCCAGACTTGGATTGGCGAAGGTCGCAAAGTGGCCATCGCCACCGTCATCGAAACATGGGGTTCAGCGCCACAACCTGTTGGCAGTCAACTGGTCGTCGACGCCGATGGCAATTTTGAAGGTGCGGTATCAGGCGGCTGTGTTGAAGGCGATGTGATCAGTGCTGCGCAGGATATGATTTCAGCGGGCGGACACAAGGTTTTGAGTTACGGGGTTGCTGATGAGACCGCGTGGAAAGTGGGCTTGGCTTGCGGTGGCAAGATCCGCGTCTTGGTGGAGGCGGTGACGTGAGAGGGAGTCTGTTGATACACCCCCTCCCGGCTCCGCCGTACCCCCCCAACTGCGTTGAGGGAGAAAGCTTTCTCCCTTGCGCCGAAGGCGTGGGGGAGTACCCCGAAGGGGGGAGGGGGTGCTAGATGCAATTTGACACCCTCAAAGCCATCACCACTGCCCGCAACGAACGCCGTGCCATCGCGGTTGTAACCAACACTGCGAGCGGTGTGCAACGCATCATCTCACGCGAAGACGCGGCTTCCGACCCTGTTCTCGACAAAGCCTTTCGTTTCGACAAATCTAGTGTTGAACAAACCCCAGAAGGTGAAGTGTTCATCACGATCCACAATCCAAAACTGCGCCTCATCATTATCGGCGCGGTTTTGATAGCACAAAGTGTGATCCCCATGGCGGAGGCCGCGGGCTATGATGTGACGGTGATTGATCCCCGTGGGGCGTTTGCTACAGGGGCACGTTTCCCCAAGGTTTCGCTGCATGCGGATTGGCCGGATGAGGTGATGCCGGGCTTGAAGCCTGATGCACGCACGGCGATTATGTTGCTGACACACGATCCGAAAATTGACGATCCCGCACTGGTTCTCGCGCTCAAATCAAAGATGTTTTATATCGGTGCGCTGGGGTCCAAGAAGACACAAGCGTCTCGCAATGATCGGATGACGGCAGCAGGTTTTGGTGACGCGGAAATTTCGCGCATCCACGGTCCAATCGGTCTCAACATCGGTGCAGTAGGGGCGGCAGAAATTGCGATCTCGATTATGGCCGAAATGACCAAAACCTTGCGGCTTGGCGATTAAAATGAGGTTTGGTGCCGTTCCGGTGGCCGAGGCGCTGGGCGCAATTTTAGCCCACGGCGTGAGACATGCCAGCGGCGTGTTCAAAAAGGGCAGAGTGCTGAGTGCGGATGACGTGGAACAGCTGCAACGCGCTGCCATCACTGAGGTTATCGTTGCGCGCCTTGACGATGATGATGTGGGAGAGGACGTTGCGGCGCGGCACCTCGCTTCGGTTGCGGCGGGGCAGGGCGTCACAGCGCAACAGGCTTTCACGGGGCGAGCCAATCTGCATTCATCCGTCTACGGATTGGTTGTGGTGGACCGCGAACGCGTAAATGCCATCAATCACATTCACGAAAGTCTGACATTGGCCACACTGCCGCCGCACAGTGTTGTTGCGCCAAAGCAAATGCTGGCGACAATCAAAGTCATTCCATTCTCCGTCAAACAGGACGTGTTGCAGCGCGCAGTGGAGATGGTTGGAGACAGGCCATTGCTGCATGTGCGGCTGTTTCAGAAAAAGCACATCGGCCTGGTTATCTCAACTGTTGCGCAAACCAAACCTTCAATCATCGCGAAATCTGAAGCTTCCATCAGGGAGCGCTTGCAGGCCTTGGGGCTGGATCTGGCGATGGTTGCAACAATTCCCCACGTTCAAGCTGATATCGAAGTCTCCATTCGTTCATTTCATGCGCAAGGGTGCGATTGCATTCTGGTGTTCGGCGCGTCGGCCATCGTGGATCGTGGCGATGTCATCCCTGCGGCACTGGTCGCAGCGGGAGGTCACGTGGCGCATTTAGGCATGCCCGTAGACCCCGGCAACTTGTTGATGGTGGGTCACTTGGGTGAAGTGCCGGTGATTGGGGTGCCGTCGTGCGCACGCTCGCCCAAGCGCAATGGTTTTGATTGGGTGTTGGAGCGGGTTCTTGCAGGGCTTATCGTGACCGGTGAAGATATCATGGACATGGGTGTCGGCGGCCTGCTTGCGGAAATCCCATCGCGCCCATCACCCCGTGAACAGCAATTGCCCTCAGCGCCTCGTGTAACCGCAGTTGTATTGGCGGCGGGGTTGGGACGACGCATGGGTGGCACAAAGATGCTGGCTGACTTTGGCGGCAAGCCCATGGTGGTTGTCACCGTCGAAACGGTGCTGGCCTCGGGTGTTGACGATGTCATCGTGGTCACAGGGCATGACAGTGAAAACGTCGCCGCTGCCCTTTCCCATCTCAAGGTGAGAGTGGAGCACAATCCTGACTACGAAACCGGCATGGCCTCCTCTTTGCGTGTGGGTGTTGAGGCGGCGAAAAACGCCGACGCCGTCATCATCTGCCTCGGCGACATGCCGCGCGTGTCGACGCAGATCATCGACAGGATGATCGCGTCGTTTAATCCGACGGAACACCGCACCATTGTTGTACCGACGCATCAAGGCCAGTTTGGAAACCCGGTCTTGTGGGGCAGTGAACATTTCGCGTGCCTCACATCCATGGAGGGCGACAAGGGGGCCCGCAGTTTGATTGCAGGACTCAAATCAGAGGCAACGGAAATTGAAGCAGATGTTGGTGTGCTGATGGATGCCGATACCCCGGAAGCGTTGGCAAATCTAAAAGCTACGCCGCCAGGGCGCGCATGACTTTCTCTGTCAGGTCGTTCCGGGTAAACGGCTTGTTCACGAGTTCAATCGAGTCCGGCAAGTCTTGCATCAAGCGCACGCTGCCTGGCGCATAGCCTGACATGAACAACACTTTCAATTTCGGGCGCAATTTCATGGCCTTTGCGGCCAACTCAGGTCCGTTCATGCCGCCCGCCATGATCACATCTGACAAGACCAGATTGATGTCGCGTCGCTCTTCGATGGTTTTCAAACCCTCAGGGCCGTTGATGGCAGTGAGAACTTCAAAGCCCATTTCTTCAATCATGGCGGCTGCAACATCGCGCACACTGTCGTTGTCTTCCACGACCAGAATGGTGGGGCGGGTCTTCACTTCCAAGGCAGTTCCGTAGTTGACCGGCGCTTGCGTTGTCGATGCGCCCAGTTCCTGGCGGATTTGTTCCTGCAAGTCTTGTGGTGCGATGACAAGATCGGCAGCGGTGCGCTTTTCCTTCATGCGCGGGATATAGAGTTTGACCGAAGTGCCGTGGCCGACTTCGGAGTAGATTTTGACATGACCGCCGGACTGTTTGACGAAGCCATAGATCATCGACAGGCCAAGGCCTGAACCTTTTTCAGGTCCCTTTGTGGTGAAGAAGGGCTGGAATACTTTTTCGATATTCTCAGGCGCGATTCCCATGCCGGTATCGGTCACGGAAATCTGAACGTAGTCACCCGGAATGGTGTCTTCATGTTCAGCGCAATATTCCGCACTCAATGTGCAGTTTGCGGTTTCAACAATCAGGTCACCGCCCTTTGGTGCCATGGCGTCGCGGGCGTTGATGGCCAGATTGAGAATCGCCGTTTCCAACATGGTTTTGTCAGCATTGATGGGCCAGACATTTTCGCCCGGAATGATTTTCAGATTGACGATGGCTGTGAGTGCTTGTGACAGCATGTCTTCCATGCTGAACACCAGGTCATTCACCGTCAGCTCCTTGTTTTGCAAGGTCTGCTGGCGCGAGAAGGCCAGCATGCGTTTGGTCAGATCCGAGCCTTTTTCAGCCGCTTCCGTGGCTGCGCGGATGCGTTTGGTGGCGCGCTCGTCATGCTTCACGAGGTTTTCAACCAGCTGCAGATTTCCCATCACGACCATGAGCAGGTTATTGAAGTCGTGGGCGATGCCGCCTGTCAGTTGACCAACGGCTTCCATTTTTTGTGCCTGCTGGAATTTGCGCTCCAACGCCTTGCGCTCCGTCACGCTTTGGCAGCAGCCGAAAATGCTTTCGACTTTGCCATGAGAATCCAATTCCGGTTCCATCGACACTTCAAACCATGTCTGTTCGCCTGATGACAACTTGACGGTGATTTCCAGATTTTTGATGTGGCGACCGAGCTTTGCAAGCTCCAGCGCCTCGCTGAATTTTTCGCGATCACTGCCCTCGATCAGTTCAACGAATGTTTTGAGTGTGGGGTGAACCATGGCATTGGACATGCCAATCAGATCCGCCATTTCTGAAGTGAGGCGCGACACGTTGCTTTCCACGCGCAATGAGAATGAACCAAGCTTCGCCGCCGACTGCGTGCGCTTCAGGTTGCGCTCAGAAGCCTTCAAGCGCTCCATGGCAACCACCTGGGCGTCGATGTTGCGACACAAGCCAACACCTTTGATGGGTTTGCCCGTGACGGGGTGGCGCTCCACACCGGCGATGGTTTCAATCCACTCATATTTTCCGGCCGTGGTTTTTACGCGATGACGGGTTTGAAACACGTCAGTGCCGAAAGGTGCTGTTTTGATTTTATGATCAATGATCTTGTCGTGGTCATCAGGGTGCACCAACGCGCTGAAGCTGTGATAATCGAGCTTGGTGCCGCCGGCGGTGAAGCCAAACATTTCCAGCATCTCGGGTGAATTGTAAGACTCTCCTGTTTCGAAATTATGGTCCCAGAGGGCATAGCCGCCCGAGCGCAGCGCCAGACTCAAGCGGCGCTCATTGTCTATAATCGCTGTTGCCTGGTCCTGGCTTGCGTGCTGGCCAATAAATACGCTGAAGGTTTTGCCGTCGTGATTGATGGTTTGGGCTTTGAACTTGCCTGAAAGTGCCTTTCCCAACGGAGGCGCATAACTGACTTCGACTTCCGGTGCATCCCCACTTGCCGATGACGCGCCCAATTGACGGGCTGAGAGAGTGCCGGTTCCGAATTTCATCAGAACCTTTCCAACGACGTCAGCTTTTACAGCTCCCCACCGCTTCAACGCTGCTTCTGAAATATCGTGCACAATAGCCTCAGGCATGGCCACAACAAGTGCTTCGGTGTTGGCCAGATTGAGGGCGTTGATGATGTGTTGCAGCATGATGAATTGAAGGAAATCCTGATTGGGCCTGCACTCTAGGTGGAAAATGGTTATCCAAGTCTTGCGCCATGGCCAGGATTTGCGCCAAATAGCCGATATTTCTACAATTTTTTTAACTGGAGGCACCGCATGGACGAGAAGTGGCAAAAGAGTTTCCCTGTCTCCTGGGATCAATTTCACCGTGACGCGCGGGCTTTGGCCTGGCGGTTGAATGCGGCAGGGCCCTTTCACACTGTGGTGGCTGTTACCCGCGGTGGTCTGGTGCCTGCTGCCATTGTGGCGCGGGAACTCGGCATCCGGGTTGTCGAAACCGTGTCCGTGGCATCCTATGAATATGATAAGCAAGGGCAAATTACTGTTCTGAAACCTGTTGCACCAGATATTGTTGCCCGTGACAGCGGCAAGGGCGTCTTGATTGTCGATGACCTCGTCGACACGGGTGCCACTGCGAAAGTTGTCAGGGAAATTCTGCCAAAGGCGCATTTTGCAACGGTTTATGCAAAACCGTCAGGCCGCCCCTTGGTGGATACGTTTGTTACTGAAGTCAGCCAGGATACGTGGATTTATTTGCCGTGGGATATGGATTTGCAGTTTGCGGCCCCTATCCGCGAGCGGGCGCAGGTTTAAAGGCTGCAAAATCTTCCGGCCGCTCGGCCATGGCTTTCAGGTATTTTTCACTGAGCGGATGGTGAATGGCGATTTCATTCAACAGTTGTCGGATGCCCGCCAGCTTGGCGGGCTTGGGGTTGAGCGCTAGGTTTTGCGCGAGATGGCGATGTTCCTTTTCCAGCGCCTTGAAGTTGGATGATGCTTTTTCGGTTTCATCACCCAACACAACATAGATAGGTTCCGGGTGAGAAATGCCTTTCATGTTGGCGTGGCCCGCAGGCAGGATGGCCAGGTTCTGCGTGGCATCATGCAGCTTGCCCGCTATCAAAATGTCGTGGCCGATGCGCTTGCAGGTGGCTTCCGTGCGGGCAGCCGTGTTGACGGTTTCACCCAGCACTGAATAGTCAAACCGGTCCTCTGACCCCATGTTGCCCACGCAAGCAGGTCCACTGGCCAGGCCCACGCGCACGGCGATGGGCACTATACCACGTTCATTTAGAAGTGCGCGCACCGTCGGGTTTTCATTGTAGCTGGCGACCCGTTGACGAATGTCCAACGCGGCCTTCGCAGCACGACATTGATGATTATCAACATTCACAGGCGCATTCCAGAATGCCATTACGGCGTCGCCGATGAACTTGTCGATAGTACCTTGTTGCGCCAATATTGCTGCCGTGCAGACGTTCCATAAACCATTGACGGTTTGCACCAGTTCCTCAGGGCTCAATTTTTCACTCAATGGCGTGAAGTTTTCGATGTCGAGGAACATCACGGTGACTTCGCGCACTTCGCCGCCCAGCTTCAAATTCTGCGGATTGCTTTCGATATGCGCCATGACGGATGGAGCGACGTAATGGCCAAAGAGATGACGCATCTGGCGGCCGTCCTTGTCCGTCACGATCAAGCGCCAGGCGATGCCTGCAAGTGACGTGATCAACAACGCAAACGCTGGAAATGTACCGTCAACCAGAAATCCAAAGGTGCGAAAGGCAAGTGCATTGGTTGTCACAACGACAGCCATGCTGATGGCTGCAATGATCATTGTGGTGAGTGGCCGAACGTATGCGGCAGCTGCCGCGATGACCATGCCCAAAAATGCAGTGCCTGCAAGTTCGAGGGCAACCAGCCACTCCGGTCGTGTCAGAAACATGCCTTGCAAAATTTGTTCAGTGGCCTGTGCGTGCACTGAAACGCCGGCAACCGGCTCTCCCAACGTTGTCGTGCGAACATCCAGAAGTCCAACGGCCGAAGTTCCAATGAAAACGATGTGGCCTTCGATTTTTGCACGTAAAGCTTCCGCTTTTTCAGGATCAAACAGATCAGCCGAAGAAACGTAAAGCTCAGGGTCGTCGGCACGGAAGTACACTGGAAAGAAGCCTTGCTCTGATACCGGAATTTCCAGTTCCCCGATGCGGATGGACTCGATGGCGTTTTCGGTATCCGGGGCGGCATTGATGATGATGGTATCTATGCCTTGCGCAACCCGCAACGCCTCTACCACCAGCGAAGGTGAAAAGCGATTTCCGTCTGACCACAAGAAAGGGATTTGTCGGGCAACACCCTGCTGGCCTGCGAGATCGATGTTGATGCCGCCATGACCGGCGGCTGTTGCATTGATCATTGCAAGATTTGTGGTCGCAGTCTTGAATTGAGGAGGAGCCAAAATAGCTGGCGCACCGGTTTGGGCAAAGCCGGCTTTGGAGGGCAAATCTTCTGAAGCTGTTCCAGTTGCGGTCGTCGCAAAGGCCACAACAGTCGGGCGGTTGGCTAAAGAGGTGGCGAAGGTTGCATCCGAATCCGGCAAAGCGTTGATGTCGGCTGTGGCCCCTAAGAATTTTTTGAACTCCGGATCTCTCGCAATGCTGCGGGGTGACATGCGGTCAGCTTCAGGAAACACGATATCAAAGGCAATGGCGGCGGCCCCAAGCTGCTGCAACTGATCGACCATCTTTGCAAGGGTCGTGCGCGGCCACGGCCACTGGCCCAGCTTTTTCAGTGACGCCTCATCAATATCAATGACGCGCACCGGCACACTTTCAGATGCCTGACGCGGCCAGATCCGTTGCAGCGTATCAAAGCCGGTGCCCCGCATGGTGCTGACCATTGCGGGATCAGCCAGTCGCAACCACAACAACCCCAGCAACAGCAATCCGGTAACGGCGATTTGCAAAGCCCGGTTCTGATTGCTTTTCGTCATGCGATTTTGATCATTGGATTTTGGTCACGGCATTTTCACAGTTTGCAATCAGTGGTGCTCACCTGGAATTCACTCTGCAGTTGCGACTGGTCGAGGATGAACGGCAAATTCTCGCGAATGGTTTTGGTTTTTTCCGCGCCACTTAAAAGACGCGCGGCAGTCGGCGTGGCTTCACCCATATTGCAGCCTTGGTCGACCCGCACGACGCCTGCTTCCAGTCCACCCAGATCAACAGCACCTGCAAATACCACAGCGCCAGTTTTCTTCTTGACCCAGAAATCAAACGTGGTTCCGCGTATGCCGATTGTGGCGCTTGAGGTTGAAATCTTGTAGGCAGATTTGGCGCTGTTGCCGGAGAAAAACCGGTAAGTCCCGCGCAAGGCCTTGATGGATATTTTTTGTGCTTTTTTATCGCCACGCATTACGAATTGATTGAGCAGCAACGTCGAGTCAGGCCCGACCACGAGCTTGGTGCCGTCTCGCAGTTTCAGTTGAGCATTGCCTGCGGACACTGTGATGCGGTCGTTTTCGAATACGTCGCCGCCTTCGGCAAGGTCGCGCAATTTGCCGTCGCTACTGGCCGTAGGCTGGCCGACGATGGCAATAACGGACCCGATAACATCAGCGCTGAAGGCCTGACTGTGCAGGGTGGACACGATAAAAGTGATGGAAATCAAGCGTATGAACATGATGTTTTCCCACAGGCACCCCGTCATCAACATAGCTGCCATGGCAGGTGTTGGCAATGTGCCGCAAAACACCTAAACCAGCCGCAGGATGATAGAAATTGAAACGATCAAGCAGGCCCTGCTGCTGCTGGTGGCCCTGCAAATGAAGCACGTCATATGTGACGGGCCATTGCAAACCCTGCAAATGGTGCGCGACAAGTCTGTATATCTCAAACCGCTGGGTATCATCCACGCAACAATACATTGTGCGGCGAGCTTTATCATTTTAGAGGTGGCAGGCGTGCCACTGGTCGATGTTTTGCAATTGGTCCTGCTTGAATTTGTGCTGCACTATCACATCGATTTCATCAAAGAAAAAATCGTGAAGCATTTTGACTGGTACCACGCTGACGGGCCGTTCTGGTGGGCGTTGATCGCAGATCAAACACTCCACCATATGACCTATGTGCTTCTCATTTGGTTGGCATTCAAGCCTTAACGCACCAAAGCATTGGTAGAATGCCGCTCACCGCCGGTTTCAGTCGTTCCCGTTTCCAAACGTTCGCTGTTGTTGAATCCGTTCATTTTGACGGTTGGGTCCACTTGGATCACTGTCATCAGGGTTTTGAGTAGAAGTCAGTCTGCAACTCGTGACGTTCAGCCGGAAGCGCGGGGTCAACTGCGATTGGTCCAATAGAAACGGAAGGTTCTTTTTGATGGATGCAACCTTGTCTTTGTTGCCGAGCAACTTGGCCGTTCCCAGCGTTGCCTCGCCCATTTGACAGCCTGCATTCACATCAATTCTTGGTCCATTTACGGATTTCAACGTCACTTTTCCACGCAGCACCACGGCACCCGTTTTCTCGCGTGACCAGAAATCAAATGCGGTACCTCTGATGCCGATTGTGCCATGGGCGGTTGCGATTTTATAGGCTGACTTGTCGCTTTTTCCTGTGATGAAGCGATAGGTGCCACGCAGCCCCTTGATTGCAACACTTTTCGCCTTTGATTTTTCGCCCATCACAAATTGATCCAGCAACAATTTCGAAGACGGCCCGACAACAATGCGCGTCCCGTCATTCAAGATGAGTTGTGCATTTCCCGTTGTGACGGTGATGGTATCATCTTCGAACACTTCACTGTCTTTTTTGAGGGAGCGGTTTCCGCTGGGACCACTGGCCGAAGGACTTCCAACCACAGCGACGACATTGCCAATTTTGTCTGCGGCGAATGATGGAAAACTCACCATCATCACGAGACTTGCGACCAAAACGCGATTTAAAAGTTTGAGAAACATTTCCAGCAGCATCCAAATGATTACTGCCCCCGCAGATGATCTAGCCTAGTTCATGCAAAAGCAAAAGCACTTCTTGCGTGGCCTGTCTGTGATGCAGGTCACACGCGGGCGGCGTCTTCTTCCTCCTGCAAAACGCGCCGGGTGTTGGCGCGGCGCATTTTCATGGCGAGGTCCCGGCCCAGCAATTGGTAAATGATGCCATTGATCTGAGGATCAGCGGCGATGACCTTGGCCATGCGCATTTTTGAGAATTTCAATACACGGGCCGCCTCGTCGATGACCACGGTCGCGGTTGCGGGGTTGCCGGTAAGGTAGGCAATTTCGCCCACGAAAGACCCCTTTTCAAGGTAAGTCACGAGTGAGCGGTTGACCTCCACATTGGCACGTCCCGAGCAGAGGAAATACAAGGCATCCACGGGTGCATCCTGACGGGTCAAGGTGTCGCCCGGCACAAAGTCCTTCCATTCTGCCGCTTTCAGCAGTTGGGAAATCTGGGCGTCGTCCAGCCCGGCCAAAGCTTCTCGCAGCAGCGGGCCTTCTTTTTCCGGCAACCGAAGGCTCATTTTTTCGCGGGTCAGCCAGAACAATTGGTAGGCATTGATGCAAATGAAAACAACTGTCCAGACGATGCCGGTCATCAAGTCGCCGCCCGAATACATGAAATAGATGATTTCCAAAATCATGCTGACGACAGCGGTGATGCGCAGCCAGTACATGTTGGTCAGCACATATGATAATGCCAGCATCATGTAGGCGACGTGGCCAAACATTTGGACGGGAGAATTAAAATATTCCATTGGTGTTCCGCTGATAGCCTTCGGTTGCGCAAATCAGCCGTTGTAACATGACTTGTCAAGCAAAGGGTCTAGCCTCTAAGAGACCACCAAGCAAATCAGGCGGGCGTGGCGTAATGGTAGCCGCAACGGACTTAAAATCCGTTTTTCGCAAGGAAGTGCGGGTTCGAGTCCCGCCGCCCGCACCAGTCTTCGCCCTATCGGGC
>JANOPL010000129.1:0-24081 GCA_031421835.1 Hyphomicrobiales bacterium
AACAACTTGGGCTACTAACAACTAATTTTGTCCCTGTCCTCAAACTAAAAGATCGTCTGATAAAGGCATGCAACAAGGCTCTCGAAAGTGCAAACTCAGCAAAGACGCGAGCAACCGATCTGGAAACAAAAATTGATGAACTTGAAGAAACCGAATCTCAGTTCGTAAATAGCATTACAAGCAAGAAATCCACCATTGCTGAACTTGATAAACAGATTGCAGCGAAAACGATTGAAGCGGAAAACCGAAATCAACAGATTTCTGAACGAGTTGAAAAAATTGCTTTTCTTGATAATCAAATCGACAAAAGAACTTCTGAACGTACAGATTTAAATGTTGAGGTCACCCAATCACAAACAAAACTGACCGAGCTTCAGCGAGATATTCACCTATTTCCAAGTGAAATTTCAGGATATGTGAAACAAGGGTCTTGGAACTCTTGGTTCTATGCTGCACTTTGCGTTATTCCATTTGCCTTGATGATTGTCGTTACTTGGAAACTATTCGCCAACGCCGAGCAGTTATTGAATGTCTTTCTTACCAAGGATAGGCCGCCTATCGCTGAATATCTTCTTTCGCGGCTGCCATATGCGTTGGTTTCAGCAATCGTGCTCACGGTTTGCTATTCAATATTGCACCGACTGTTTGCAGAAATCGTTGCAATCAACAGGCGGAAACAAGACTTGTTCAAAGTTTCAATCATAGCTACCGATGTATCTTTTGCGTCGCAAGGAGATTTAGGTCTGGATTCGGAAGCGTCTTACAATTTGAGAACTCAAACCAAGATGGAACTTTTGAAAGAACATTTAAAGCAACACCTTTCTGATGACTACTCATATGGTAAGTCGAACAGTGTGATTCAAAAGTCTCTCGAAGCTGCTCGTAAAATATTAGATAAGCAAGTTCCGGAAAATCCAAAATCAAGAGAAGATGACTGATGGAAAATAAGACCATTCGGAGGTTTTTGGCGATCAACGAAGAAATTTTACTTGGCGTCAAGCAAGCGCAAACGGAATTGAAAACTGGGCCGAGCATTTCGCTTGAAGATGTTGTAAAATTAAAAATTAAGGGACGCTTCCCTTTTTTGAGGTCTGGTCGCCGGTATGGAAGCGAAACTTACCACTACGAAACAGCCTTGTGCAAAATCGAACCAATCAAACTCTGATAAGGCAAGCCTTCGCGCAAGGCTTTGGCTTTCAGGCGTTCCAAGTCTGACTCGGGCAGACGCAGTGATATCTTCACACGTCCCTCATTCATATTGGCCTTGGCGATGGCGCGGTACTCTGCCCGCATTTTCGGAGTAAGAATGCTGCGTGGCACATAGCTGTCACTTTCGACGGCTTCATAGATGGCCCTTTCTTCGTCATCGAGAAAAGTGCCAATTTTTGGTACTGGCTTTGCGGGGAGTTTAGTCATCGGCTTGATGCTCCAAATAGAGGGCTGTGTATTTGAGGCTTGGAAAAGCAGTTTTCAGTAAGATTTTTGTAAATAGAGAAAGTTCTCAAGTCCGTCATTCCAAACGTGCAAGCAGCGTAGCGGACTGGACGATTTGGAATCCCGCTTTATATCCGCATCCGACGAAAAGCGGGGTTCCAAATCACTTGTTCCCACTGGCTTTCGCCGATGTTCACTTGTATTTGGAATGACGGTCGATTTGATGTCAAGTGATTGCGCTGTTGTCCCTCATCCGCCCTTCGGGCACCTTCTCCCGTTAGAAGTACGGGAGAAGGCAATTATAATGCTTATGAAACCAAGCCAATTACCGTCATCCCTTCCCGGTCTCCACCGGGATGACGACCAGGCCAGGATTGGGCTTTTTTGTTGTTGAGTTTGGAAGCCTTGCCCCGGCCTTCGCCGGGGTGACGAGATGTCGTGATTGTTTTTCCATCAAAAGTATGAGATACATGTATCTCAAATGGAGACTCCCATGGCTGTATCGCTGCGCTTGCCCGAAGATTTGAGTGATCGCTTGGACAAACTGGCGAAGCGCACGGGCCGTACAAAGACCTATTACATGATTGAGGCGATCCGCGAGCAGATCGGTGATCTCGAGGATATTTATCTGGCGGAAAAAGAACTGGGTGAGATCAAAGCCGGACGTTCAAAACTTGTGTCGCTTGAAGATGTGATGAAGACCTATGGCGTGGAGAATTGAACTCTCTGATCTCGCCAGAAAAAACCTAAAACAACTTGACCCGCAGAACGCGAAACGCATTCTCTCTTTTCTTAATAACCGCGTGTCTCGTCTCGAAGACCCTCGTTCCATAGGCGAGGCGTTGCGCGGTTCCAAATTGGGTGAGTTGTGGAAATACCGCGTCGGTGATTTTCGCATTATCAGTTCCATAGAGGACAAGGCCGTGCGCATCATTGTGGTACGCATCGGCAATCGCAAAGACGTCTATAAATAGAAGCCGCGTCCCCACCCTTGACGATTCCCTTGTGGGTTGGCAGCTTCGCTTCTAATCTTGCTGTGATAACTGAGGGGTTTGCGAAACATGATCAAATCCGTGCTCGTTCAAAAGATCGCAGACTAGAACACAAAACTTTATTATCGCGACGTTGATCGCATAGAAGGCTGTGTGTTTATGGCTTGAGAAAACAGTTTTCAAATCGACATCATGCGTTTTTGCAGACTGCCTTTGAGTTGGTCTGCCGCCGTGATTTTTTTTCTCTGCGCAATGCTGCGGGTGTTGAGCTCGGGCAACAGTGATGGCGTATCTATAATCCGTAACGCAACTGCGATTGCCTGCTGCAGCTGTTGATCCGTCAAATGCCGCAGCGCCGGGCGTTGAACACGGCGATGCCAAGGCTCACCGATGCTTGTGTCAAGACAGATGCGCATGAAGCAATGGTTTTGAGAGACCGGCCAACTATGTTGTGCTGCCAGTGCTGGAAGGATTTTATTGGTGAGATGCAACCACTGTTCAACCCGTAAACTTCGCTTGGATGCAGCCCCCCATACAAAAGGCAATGGCTCTTGGTCTGTCAAACGCACCTTCCCTGTTTAAAACACGACCATCAGCGTTCACCACACGTGTGATGCGCGCCTATGCCATCTGTTGAAGAGCGGTAGCATTGGTTAGAAGTGATGACAATGTCCACTCCTCCACCATCCGGTCACTTTACGCGATTGTACACGCTGATCAGCGGTGCCTTTTCACCGCCTGCGGGTCGCACGCGTATTGCTTTTGCTCTCACCATGGGAGCTTTGTGCCACGCCATTTTTTCTTTGGCTGTGCTTGCGATGATCGGAGCGATGTTTTTTGGGCTAAGCCTGGGTCTCGGCGCTGTGCCCTGGCCTTGGGCTGGCTTTGCGAACGCGGCACTCATCGTTCAATTTCCGCTTGGTCATTCCATTTTGCTCACAGCGCGTGGGAGGCGTTGGTTGGCGAGGGTCATTCCGGGAAGCGCTGGCCGCACACTGTCAACGACCACGTACGCAATTATTGCCTCGCTTCAATTGCTGGCGCTGTTCGTTTTGTGGACGCCATCAGGGATCGTGTGGTGGCGCGCGGAAGGCTGGGTGTTCTGGATGATATGTGCTTGCTATGCGTGCAGTTGGCTGTTGTTGGCCAAGGCAAGCTTTGACGCCGGTTTAGAAGTACAATCAGGTGGATTGGGTTGGCTCTCGCTTTTGCAAAACCTGAAGCCCGTTTTTCCGGATATGCCGCAGAGCGGATTGTTCCGGTACATTCGTCAACCCATATATGTGGCTTTCGCCTTGACGCTGTGGACTGTGCCGACGTGGACGCCCGATCAGCTGGTACTCGCTGTCAGTTTTACGGCCTACTGTTTGCTCGCGCCCATTTTAAAAGAGCGGCGCTTCATGACGATCTATGGCGCGCGTTTTGCCGCATACAAGGCGCAGGTACCTTATGCGTTGCCGCGCGTAGGAACGACATCGGACAACCCACACAGGCGGTCTGAAGAGTAAACAACTTGGGATCCGCGTTATGGCTGTCGTCTCTATTCTGACCGTGTCTTTACTCTTTGGCGGTATGGCGCTGTACACCTTTGGCTTTGCGCCTTTTATTTTCGCATCTCTCCCCATGGCGATGGCTGGCAAGGTGTTGCGGCAAGCGTTTCCGTACTATTATCTGTTTATCATCATCACCGCCACAATCGCCATGGCAGGGTTATGGCCCATTGATCGGCTCGGCGCCGCATTGTTGGCAACGACCGCTGGTATGGCGATTTTTGCCAGGCAAATCCTGATGCCCATCATCAACTTTTTCAAAGACCGAAACGAAGTCAGAAATTTCAACCGCGTTCATTTGCTTTCTGTGATGTTGAATACTGCCCAGCTTGCAGCCGTTGCTACGGTATTGGTGCGGATGGCTTAGATCTGTTGTCCCTCATCCAATCTGCCCGGTCCCTTCCCTCGCCCTTGACCCGGCGCTTGTGCTTTGGCAGCCTCGGTTCTAATCTGACTGCAATAACAGAGGGTTTCACGAATCATGATCAAATCCGAACTCGTCCAGAAAATCGCCGACAAGAACACACATCTTTATCACCGTGACGTGGAGCGTATTGTGGGCCGGGTGCTGGATGATATTGTGGAGGCGATGACGCAAGGGTCGCGCGTCGAGCTTCGGGGTTTTGGCGCGTTTTCAGTGAAAGAGCGGGATGGCCGCACGGGCCGAAACCCGCGCACCGGTGAAAGTGTGGATGTGACGCCGAAGAAAGTGCCGTTCTTCAAAACCGGTAAAGAGCTTCGCGCCCGCCTCAACAAGAAAGGCTAGGCTTTGCGTCGTATCCTGCGTTGGATTGTGGGGTTGCCCATTGTCATTCTGGTGGTGGCTTTTGCCGTGGCCAATCGCAAATGGGTGACGCTGTCTTTCAACCCCTTTACGCAAGATGTGCCGTCAATGGACATGCCGTTGTGGCTGCTGTTTTTCTTAGGCATATTTGTCGGCGCCATTGTGGGCTGGTCAGGCTCTTGGGTGGCCCAGGGCAAACACCGGAAAGCCGCACGGGAGGCGCGGGGTGAAGTCTCGAAGCTGCAGCTGGAATTGGCTGACATGCGAAAGCCCCGTGATGTCTCGAGAGAACAAGACCTCGTGCCGTTCAACGGCGGCATTTTATAACCACGCATTTGCGTGGGCGCGCCCGACGCGCTAACAGCCTGTTGCATGACCAATCCCATCTGCCTTGCTCTTGATACACCTGATCTGACCCGTGCTGTTCACCTCGCGCGCACCCTCAAAAACCACGTCGGTTTTTTGAAAGTGGGGATGGAGTTTTTCTATGCCCATGGTGCTGGTGCCTATGAGACGTTGGCGGCTGAGGGCTTGCCGATATTCCTGGATTTAAAATTGCATGACATTCCAAACACGGTGGAACAGGGACTGCGGTCTTTGATGCAACTGGCACCTCCACCCGCCATCATCAATGTGCATGCGCAAGGTGGGTTGGCGATGATGCAGGCGGCGCGCAAAGCCGTGCCGTCTTCGACGAAATTGATTGCCGTCACCGTGCTGACGAGTTTGTCGAAAGATGACTGCATCAACACTGGCCATGATCCTGAACATTCAACGGCTGATCTCGCCATGATCCTGGCTCAGCTGACGCATCAGGCGGGATTGGATGGCGTGGTGTGCAGCCCCCATGATGTGGAGGTGATCCGCACGGTGTTGCCGCGTGAGTTCATGACGGTGGTGCCGGGCATACGTCCGGCAGGGGCCGATGCACAAGACCAAAAGCGCATCGCCACGCCCAAGGCCGCTGTCGACGCGGGCGCTGATGTGTTGGTGATCGGGCGTGCGATTACGGGGGCGGCCGATCCCGTGGCAGCGGCGCAGGCAATTTTGAAGAGTTTGCAGTGAAGGGTGCGCCACATATGACCCTCATTAAAATCTGCGGTCTCTCAGCCCCCGACACCATGGAAGCCGCTTTGGAAGCAGGGGCGGCTTTTGTGGGTCTCGTGTTCTTTGCCAAATCACCGCGCAACGTCACCTTGAAACAGGCCAAGACCTTGGCGGCACACGCCCGGGGGCGTGCCAAGATTGTGACCTTGGTGGTCGATGTTGATAATACTTTGCTGGATGCGATTGCAGGCGATGTGGCACCCGACTTGTTCCAGGCCCACGGCAAGGAAACGCCGGAGCGTTTGGCCGAGATCAAGAAACTGACAGGCATTCCCGCTTACAAGGCTTTGCGGGTGGCATCAGTTGAACATGTGAAAGCCGCACAATCTTTTGTGTCGAGCCCATTCATCCTTTACGACGCCCTGCCGCCTGAAGGCGCTGTTCTGCCAGGGGGCAACGGCTTGGCGTTCGACTGGACCATCCTCAAAGACGCCGAAACCCCTTTCATGCTGGCCGGTGGTTTGACGCCTGAAAACGTCGGCGAAGCCATCCGCGTGACGGGGGCCGCCATGGTTGACGTCTCTTCAGGCGTTGAATCCAGCCCCGGCGTGAAAGATGCAAAACTGATCGCAAAATTCATTGAGGCCGCGAAGGCCGCCAGCTAAGAGATGATCATGAACACGCCCTTGCCACCCAATTCCTTCCGCACCGGACCTGACGAAAAAGGCCTCTTTGGCATTTACGGTGGTCGTTTCGTGGCCGAAACCTTGATGCCACTGATCCTGCAATTGGAGCAGGCCTATAAAGACGCCAAAGCCGACCCGAGCTTTCAGGCCGAGCTTGATTATTTTCTCGAGCACTACGTGGGCCGTCCTTCGCCCTTGTATTACGCCGAACGTCTGACCGAGCATTTGAAGGGCGCCAAGATCTACATGAAGCGCGATGAGCTCAATCATACCGGCGCGCATAAGATCAACAATGTCATGGGGCAGATCTTGCTGGCCCGCCGCATGGGCAAAAAGCGCATCATCGCTGAAACAGGGGCTGGCCAACATGGTGTTGCCACCGCCACAGCCTGCGCGCGTTTCGGCTTGGAATGCATCGTCTATATGGGCGAGGTTGATATCGAACGGCAGAAGCCAAACGTGTTCCGCATGAAGTTGCTGGGGGCCAAAGTGGTGCCGGCGAAATCGGGTTCCCGCACCCTGAAAGATGCGCTCAACGAGGCGCTGCGCGACTGGGTCGCCAATGTCGAAGATACTTTCTATTGCATTGGCACAGTGGCAGGTCCTCACCCCTACCCTGAGATGGTCCGCGATTTTCAATCCATCATAGGCCGCGAAACCCGTGTGCAAATGATGAAGGCTGAGGGGCGCTTGCCAGACTCTTTGATCGCAGCCATCGGCGGTGGTTCCAACGCCATGGGGCTGTTTCATCCATTTCTGGACGACAAGGAAATTGAAATCATTGGCGTTGAAGCAGCGGGCCACGGTCTCAAAAACAAGACAGGCCATGCCGCCTCGATCACCGGCGGAAGGCCAGGTGTGCTGCACGGCAACCGCACTTACCTGTTGATGGATGATGACGGCCAGATCATCGAAGGCCATTCGATTTCGGCTGGGCTTGATTACCCCGGCATTGGCCCTGAACATTCCTGGCTGCATGATATGAAGCGGGTGCAATACGTCTCCGCCACTGACAAGGAAGCGCTGGCCGCATTCCAGCTCTGCTGCAAACTCGAAGGCATCATTCCAGCCCTCGAACCGTCGCATGCCTTGGCCCACGTGATGAAGATCGCGCCAAAACTGCCCAAAGATCATTTGATGGTGATGAACATGTGCGGCCGTGGCGACAAGGACATTTTCACGGTTGCTGATATTCTGGGAGTGAAGCTGTGAGCACCCGCATCGACCAGCGTTTCGCTGACCTGAAAAAACAAAAACGCGCTGCTCTCGTCACCTTCATCACCGCAGGCGATCCCGACTACGATACGTCACTGAAAATCATCCAGGGCCTGCCAAAGGCGGGCGCTGATGTGATTGAGCTGGGCATGCCCTTCACCGATCCGATGGCGGATGGTCCGGCCATTCAGGCAGGTGGCCTTCGCGCACTGGCGGGCGGCCAGACCATGAAGAAGACGTTGCGCCTCGTCACTGACTTTCGCAAGTCAGACAAGACAACGCCAATTGTGCTGATGGGCTACTACAATCCGATTTACGTTTATGGCGTTGATCAATTCCTGGTCGACATCAAGAAGGCGGGTATCGACGGTTTGATCGTTGTTGACTTGCCGCCGGAAGAAGATGACGAACTTTGTATTCCCGCGATGACGGCAGGTGTGAACTTCATCCGCTTGACCACACCAACAACGGACGACAACCGCGCCCCTGCCGTGTTCAAACACACCTCGGGATTTGTGTACTATGTTTCCGTGCTCGGCATCACCGGCACCAAGGCACCCGACTTGAAGAGCGTGAAACAGAATGTCACCCGTTTGAAAAAACACACAGACCTGCCCATCTGCGTTGGCTTCGGCGTGAAAACAGCCGAACAGGCGGCAACCATTGCCAAAACCGCCGACGGTGTGGTGGTGGGCTCGGCGCTTGTCAGTGCGGTTGAGGCGTCGCTGAACAAACACGGCAAGGCCACCGCAAAAACACCATCAGCCGTGCATAAGGTTGTTGCTGAAATTGCAAGAGGCGTGAGAGCATAAGATGAATTGGATCAAGAATTACGTCCGCCCCAAAATCCGATCTTTGCTGGGGCAAAAGCGCGACACGCCGGAGAATATGTGGATCAAGGATCCGGACTCCGGCCAGATGGTATTTTACCGTGATCTTGAAGCCAACATGTTTGTGTTTCCGGGATCAGGCCACCACCACCGCATGCCCGCTGACGCGCGCATCAAGAGCTTTTTCGACGGTGGGGAATTTGAGAAAATTTCACTACCGACCGTTGCTGTTGACCCCCTCAAATTCCGGGATGAAAAAAAGTATTCCGATCGTTTGAAAGACGCCAAATCCAAAGGCCACCCTGACGACAGCATTCTTGCAGGGTTGGGGCAGGTTGAGGGCCAGGACATGGTTGTGATGGTGCAGGACATGTCCTTCATCGGCGGTTCCCTCGGCATGGCCGCGGGCGAAGCCATCATCACCGCCATGCGCAAGGCACTGTCGGCGAAATGCCCTTGCGTGATTTTTGTAGCCTCAGGCGGTGCACGTATGCAGGAGGGAATATTGTCGCTGATGCAATTGCCGCGCACCACTATTGCCGTGCAGGAATTGCGCGAAGCGGGTCTGCCTTACATCGTGGTGTTGACCAATCCAACGACGGGCGGTGTAACGGCATCCTACGCCATGTTGGGGGATGTGCATCTCGCCGAGCCCAATGCGCTGATCGGCTTTGCAGGCCAACGGGTGATTGAACAAACCATCCGCGAAAAATTGCCGGAAGGCTTCCAGCGGGCGGAGTATTTGAAGGATCACGGTATGGTCGATATGGTTGTAACACGCCATGAGATGAAGGCCACTGTGTCACGCATCGCGCGGATTTTGATGAAGCAGCAGACTGCAGAAGAACCGTCCACGGCGCTGGTTGTGGCGTAGAACAAGGCTTCGATGGCTGTAAGTGACGCGATACTCATGCGGCTGTTGGAGCTGCACCCCAAGATCATTGATCTGTCGCTCGACCGCATGCACAGGATACTATCGAAGCTTGGCCATCCTGAACGCCACGTGCCGCCGGTCATTCATATCGGAGGCACCAATGGCAAGGGCTCCACGCAAGCCATGCTGCTCAGCATGATGGAAGCGGCGGGTCTCAAGGTCCACGCCTACACATCGCCACATCTTGTCAAATTTCACGAGCGCATCCGAGTTGCAGGCGCGCTGATCGCCGAAGCTGATCTTTCGGCTTTGCTGGAAGAGTGCGAAACAGCAAACGCTGGTGAGCCCATAACATTTTTTGAAATCACGACCGCAGCGGCCTTTCTGGCTTTCCGTCGAACCCCTGCGGATTATCTGCTGCTCGAAGTGGGCCTGGGGGGCAGACTGGATGCAACCAACGTCATTGCAAAACCTGCGGCCTGTTGCATCACCTCGATAGGTTTGGATCACCAGCAATATTTAGGCGATACAATAGAACTGATCGCGGCGGAAAAAGCGGGAATCATCAAGCGCGGCATTCCATGTGTAGTGGGTCCCATGTCTGAGGCTGCGCGATCTACCATTGAGGGCGTGGCCGATCGTGTTGGAGCCCCCCTTGCGATAGCGGGTCAGGATTGGGATAGTTACCCGCAACACGGCCGCATGGTGTTTCAAGATGCTGAGGGACTGCTGGACGTGGGGATGCCTGCACTTCCAGGCGCCCATCAGATTGGAAATGCCGGCAATGCCATTGCAGTGCTGCGTGCGCTGAAAGATCTTCGTATCAGCGAAGAATACATCGCAGCAGGCTTGAAGACTGTTGCTTGGCCCGCACGGTTGCAGCACTTGAAAGGTGGTGCGCTTTCAGGGTTGCTTGATGAACAGTCGGAACTCTGGCTTGACGGCGGTCACAATGCCGATGCGGGCGTGGTGTTGGCAGATGCCTTGCAGGCCATGCCGAAAAAACCACTCGTCATCATGTGGGGCATGCTCAACACCAAGGACGCCACACAGTTTTTCAAACCGCTGGCGGCGCTGGCTGACCATGTTGTGACACTCGCCATTCCCGGCGAGGCCAATGCGATTTCTGCGGAAGATTTGGCTGTGATCGTCAGGAAGCTCGGGACCAACGCAACGCCCGGAACGGGCATCGAAAATGCAATACGGCAGGCTTCAATGCTGAAACCTGCCGCACGTATTCTGATTTGCGGTTCACTTTATCTCGCTGGCCATGTGCTGGCCGCAGAAGAACAAACCGAAATGTCAAATGTGTCGGGTGCCGCGAAGCGTTAAGCTCAGGCAATCGACTGTTCAATCCAGCTTTGCAGCTGGTTCTTTGGCAAGGCGCCAACTTTTGTCGACGACAACTTACCGCCCTTGAACACCATCAAGGTGGGAATGCCGCGCACGCCATATTTCGACGGTGTAGAGGGGTTTTCATCAATGTTGAGTTTGACGATCTTGGCTTTCGGGCCCAATTCCTTGGCGATTTCTTCCAAAGACGGACCAATCATCTTGCAGGGACCACACCATTCTGCCCAGAAATCAACAACCACAGGCGTGTCGGACTTCAGAACATCAGCTTCAAACGAGGCGTCGGTGGCTTTGTGGGTGGACATGGGAAGGGCTCCAATTTCAAATCAGTTGAAGATCAAGAGGTAGTGATGATGGGGCTGCTGGTCAAGCCTTTGACGCGGCGCTGATCATCAAGCGATTGTGATAGAAGTGCAGGCGAAAGCCAGTCAATCCGCCCGGTCTGCGTCCACAACACCCCAGCCTTGAACGAATGACCGGGGTAAGCCTGAGCCATCAAAGCGGCGTAAAAGGCCATCTGCTGGGTGTAGCGATGGTCGAAGCCAAGGACTTTTGGCGGGTGGGGGTTGGTTTTATAGTCCAGTATCGTGATCTCCGTATTGGTCACTGCCAAGCGGTCAATGCGGCCGTGAAGCAAGCCCAACCCCTCTACACTGCCGTGAACAGTCACCTCCGACTGTCCATCGGGTCCAAACAGCTGTTGCAAGTCAGGCTGCTGCAAGACGTCAGAGAGGTGGGTCACCACGTCGGGAGGGAGTTTCAGTCTGGCAGCCCAGTGCTGGCCGAGCTTCAACCGATCCTTTGGTGCTGCATCCGCCATCAGTTCGATCAGACGGTGAATGGCGATGCCGCGTTGGACAGCCTCGCGGTCAAATTGGTCGCTGTTCCGGGGCGCGGTGGGTGGCAGGAGGGGCCGGAGCGGCTGCGGCAAGGGCGCAAGAGCCCAGACAGGAATTTCCTCTCCTGAGTTCGGAGTGGTTTTTTCTGGGACAAGGGCGTGTGGCTCAGCACCCATCCGCCATTTCAGGAGATCAGGATCGCTTGAGACTTCGCGCATGGCGCCGGTCGCCTTGAGCGCTTCAGAAATGTTGACGTGCCAGCTTTGGGCATTGAGTTTGTCGTTGTTGTGGCTGCCGCAGATGTAGAGTTCGTCAGCCGCACGGGTCATGGCGACATACATCAAGCGCATGCTTTCCTGGGCGCGCAATGCGGCTTCGGCGTCGCTCAAGGCTGTGATCACCTCAGGTTTCAGCAGCGTGTCAGTTTTGAAAATCATCATACCTTCGGTCTCGTCTTTGCTGCTGACCGAGACGTATTTAGTTGGCGGTGTGCGTGGCGCATCCGTGGCATCTGCCAAGATCACAATCGGCGCCTCAAGCCCCTTCGCACCGTGCACCGTCATGATGCGCACCTGTCCGCTGCTTTGGTCCATCTCGCGCTTGATTTTGGTTTCACCCTCGGCCAGCCAATCGAGAAAGCCGCTCAGCGATGTACCGGACTGTTGCTCATAATCGAGGGCGAGATTGAGAAATTCGAGCGCTGCGTCCTCGGCTTCCGGGCCCAAGCGTTCGAGGATGCGTTTCTTTGAATGTTGGATGAGTTTTGCAAACAGCATGAAGGGTGTGTCGGTGCTCTTCAGCGCAAGTTCCAGCTGCACGCGATTGACATCATGTTCAGGGAGGCGCTGCATCAAAGACGTTGTGCCGCGCGCGTAGGCCAGCGCAAAAATCTGATCCTCGTTCAAGGGGCTTGCGGCAAGGGGGCTTTTGAGAAAACAGGCAAGCGCGTGATCGTCGTCCGGCATGCGCAACACCTGACCGAAGGCCTGCAAATCCTTGACGATCAAACTGTCTTGCACCACCAACCTGTCAGCCCCCGCCACGGGCACGCCATGGCGGCGAAGCGCACCAATCACGGCATTGAACAGCGTGCTGCGTCTTTGCAGCAGAATGAGAATGTCTCCCGCTGTCACGGCCCGGTCATGCCCTGACAGTTTGCGCTGGTTGATCCAGCCCTCGACCGTAACGGCAATGCGCTCGGCCAGTTTCAAACGATGGTGCGTGTTGGCGGCTCTATCGACGGGGGCTTGCCAGTGATCAGGTTCTTCCTTGTCGTCCGGGCGCACCACGTCCCAGAGCTCCACCATGCCAAAGCGGTCTTTGAAATGTGCCGTGTGTTCGCGTTCATTTGCGGCGTTGGGGCCAAAACCTGAGCGCGGCAACTGCCCCTCGGCAAATACCCGGTCCACGCTATCAAGCACCACTTGCGCGCTGCGGTAGGACACCGAGAGGTCAACCACATCAAGCGTGTCTTCAATTGCAAGAAGCGAAGTCTTGAAGTCATTTTTCGCCGCTTCAAACGAATTGATGTCAGCACCTTGAAAGCTGAAAATCGATTGTTTGATATCACCCACCGCAAACACTGTACGTGGATGTTGGCGTTGCTCTTCCGTGAAGAAAGCGCCCGCGAGCGCTTTCACAATGGTCCATTGGGCGGGGCTGGTGTCTTGTGCTTCATCGACAAGAATATGGGTCAGGCCCTTGTCGAGTTTATAGAGCACCCATTCTGCAGCTTCATGTCCTTCAAGAAGTTGTGCTGTCTTTGCAATCAAGTCATCGAAATCATATAAGCCCTTGGTTCGCTTGGCGATGTTGACCCTGACCAATACGCGCGCCATGGCGCGGTAAAGCGCCAGGTTCGCGTTGAGTGTTTCCTGTAACGCACGTCGTTCAAGAAGGTGCAGTATTCGATTGCGTTCCGACTCAAGCCAATTTGCCTCAACGGGGTTGTCCCTGATTGCGCCTTTTTGGACGAGGGCCTTTCGCCGCTCACCACCTTTTGTCAGTACCAACTCAAAAAGTGCATTCAGACGGTCTGCTTGTTGTGTGGCGTCGATGGCACGCTGCAAGATTTCTGACGCAAGGAATTCTCTCAGCGGTCCATAGGGTTTGAACGTCTCGATTGCCTTCAGGTAGGCGCTGTCCTCAATGTCACCAAGCGCGGTGTCAATCTCTTCCAAGCTCTCATCTACAGGCACGTTTAACACAGAACGAAGAAGGCCTTCCACTTCTGACAGCTTGCTCACATCCGACAATCGTTGCCGCATACCCGTTGTGCCGGAGAGAAATGGTTTTGCAAGAGACTCCAAATCTTCAAGCGAGCGCACGCTTGAGGTATCGAGAAAGCTCCACGCCCCAACATCATCGGTTAACGATGCCAGCAGGGCATCGCGGAACAATCGCGCGCTGTCTTTTTCATCAAGCACCCGAAAGCCCGGTGCCATGCCGCTTTCCACCGGGAAGAGTTGCAGCAGACGCTCACAAAACCCGTGGATGGTCTGGATTTTCAAGCCACCCGGCGTTTCGAGCGCGCGGGTGAAAAGGGTACGGGCGAGGCTGCGACTGTGGGGCGTTGCCCTGGCACCGCACAGGCGCCAGATCTCATCGTCCAAATCCACTTCGCTCAAGCCCACCCATTTGCTTAAACGCTCAAACAGGCGATTGGCCATTTCGGCCGCGGCGGCTTTTGTGTAGGTGAGGCAGAGAATGCTTTGGGGTTCGGCACCTTGCAGCAACAGGCGCACCACGCGGTCGACAAGCACTTGGGTTTTGCCGGAGCCTGCATTGGCTGCCACCCAGACCGAACGTGTGGGGTCTGCGGCCTGACGCTGTTCCTTTGTCGGCCTGGTCTTTTGTTTCCCGCTCATAGGGCCTTGCCCTGCAACTGCCACTCAAGCCGCCGCGACAGATGATCATAGTCAGAAATGTCGTCTTCCTTTTGCAGGTGATGGCGGGGAATATAGCCGGTGCCCGGCAACTGGAAGGCGGCCAGCAGCGCACATAGTTTTGTAAAAGCGTTCTCCGCTTCCACCCCGACAGATGGCAATGCTGTGACTTCAACACCTTTGGCGCTACCGCCTACCGCGATGTAAAGCACCTCATCCACAATTTGCGCATTGAATGTTGCAAACCCTTGCCGTGCCGCAATGGCAGCCTCCAGCGTGAGCTGCGGCGCAAAGCCGGATTTGACTTCTTTTTCCGTTGGCAGCTTTCCGGACTTGTAATCGATGATGCGCAGCGCCCCCGACGGCAGCAGGTCGATACGGTCGGCCCGCGCTGTCAGTGCATGTTCTTTGCCGGTGACATCAAACCGGATTTTGCCGCTGACTTCGGTGAAAATGTTCAGAGCCTTGCGGTGGCGGTCAGCATCGTCGGCGATGAATTCATGCGCCATGGCCACAAAGCGCGGCCACCAGAAGCGTTTGACCTCAGGCATATGCATGAAGGGTTGAAACTGTTGTTCGCCCTTGGCCAACAGCAGTTTCAAGGCGTCATCACGCGGCACCTGGGCGAGCGCACCAGCCCACGTGTGCAGCGCTTCATGAATAAGCGAGCCGCGCAACGCTGCGTCGAGATCTTTGCCCACGGCATCGAGTGGCTTCAACTTCAAAATTGTGTGGGCATAAATCCAGTAGGAATCCCGCACCAGTTTTTCCACCCGTGAGACACTGAACTGCGTGGGCCGCGTTTCGACGGGCGGTTTGGGTTGCGGGCGGGCAACGGGTTTGAACCGCTGTGGCGCATCAAGCGCTTTGGCAAGAGCAGGAAGTGTTTTCGAGATCACATCTTTGCGCGTCAAACCAACCGTTTCCAGTACAGCGACGAGACGCAACACCCAGCGCGAGGGAATGACCGGTTGATTTTGTAAGCGTTTGGGCCATGTCACCATCACCTTGGGTTGGCAAAAGCCTTGCACAAAATCATGGGCGGTCACTCCAATGTCCCGCTCGGGCTGTTGCAGTTTCAAGGTGTTTCGCATGGGCCGATTCAACCACGGTCCCGTATCGGGCCGGTCTGGCCAGGCACCATCGACAAGGCCACCGAGAATGGCGAGTTCCACATCAATCAATCGTGCTTCGGCCAGACCATAAAGCGAAAGCTGGCTGTCATCGCGAAGTGGCGGGCGCAAGGTCTCGCGCGACAGGGCATGCACAATGCTGTGTTGCGCACGCGATAGCGTATCGACCGGATGCCACGAAGACCCCTGTTGCAAAGCCACCAGCACATCGCGCGTCAGCTGATCGGCTTGCGAGGGTTCTTCTGCAGGCGGGGAAAGCGCGTCGAGGCACAGCAGAACATGCCCGATGTGTTCCGCCAGGCTGTGGGTGGCAACTCCCGCCAGCGGCTGCAATGTGGATACAATCTGATTGGTCAAATCCTGCGCGGCCGCCCAGGCCTCGTCTGGCAAGTCCAAAAGCAGGGGATGCTCATGCAGATTGTGTTTGAGGTTTTGCTGCCGTGCCGTGATGCGCTCGCTGATATGAAGCAGACCTGCAACATCTGGCAATCCGCGAAAGGCGATGAGTTCCAGTGCTCTGACCCGGGCCAGGTGTTCGTCGCGCGTCTGTTCAAAACGACAGGACGGGTGATACAAAAGTGCAAACAGAGATACTGACGAAAACCCGCTCTCCACCGCCCGCAACAGCAGAAACGTCAGCGCTGCAATGCCTGTGTGCAACAACGGGTCACCGGCGGAGTCGTCAATCTCCAGGTTCCAGCGTTGCAATGCGGCCTTGACGCGCGTCGCAAGATCCCGGTCAGGCGTGATCAACGCGGCTTTGTGTTGTGATTGGTGAACGTGTTGGCGCAAACGGAGAGCAATGACTTCAGCTTCCTGTTGGCGGTCGTCAGTTTCCACCAACTCAACACCCGCCAACGCGCCTTGGATAAACGCATGTTTGCCGTGAAGCGATGTGGCCCATTGGTCTGCAACACTTGAAGGCCGAAGAACCTCGCTCAAGAGCCACGGCCGCATGCCCGCAGCTTCGCCCAATACTGAAACACTTCTACGGTCAACGCCCCACTGTGTCAGCATCGTCTTCAAAGCAAACTGCGGGTGCTGGGGGTACTCAGTGGTGATGGCAGCCCAACCAGCATCATCCATCAATTGATCAAGCCCCGGCACCACCACCGCCCCCATGGGGTCTTCGGCAATGGCTTTCAAAAGATCACGCGTCGCCGGGTTGGTGCCGGTGGAGCCCGCAGCGATGATAGGCCCTGTGTGACGGCGCTCCCTGATGCGGTGAGCTTCCAACCGGATCATGGTATTGCGCCGTGCGGCAGGACCCACCACACCTTCATGGCTCAGTCGCAGCGGCAGCTCTTTCGTCACCACTTCAAGCAGGGCCAGAATGTTTTGCCGGTGCCCCGCAAGGTCAAGATCATACGCCGCTTTCAGCAGTGTCACGTCTGCGTCTTCTGTTTCGAATTGATTGACAAGCTGTTGCAGGCTTTGCGCCAACGCAAACGCCTGCGCGCCGGACGACGTGATGTCGTCGGCCAGTTCGGCGTTTGGGTTGGCATCGGCCCATGTTGTCAGCAGAGACAGAATGGCGTGGAGGTGATCCGTCTTTGATATGGCATCGGGCACGCCTTCAGCAGGCAAGCTATCGGCGATCAGATCTTCATCAATATCGCCGATGGGTTTGATGTTCGGCATCAACAGAGCTTTGGCACCACTTTGTTCCAGCAAAATGCCTTCAAGTGCGCGGGCTGAACGGCGATTGGGCACAAGAATAGTCCAGCGCGACAAGGGCAAGTCTTTGCGGTCAATGGGAAAGCCCGACAGCACAGCCTTGGCCAGCACGCGCAAGAAGCGGTTTTCCGGTGCGATGGTATAAATCGAAAATGCCATGGACTAACCTTGGCGGAGTACGGCTTCCGCCTGTGCAATTGCCTCAACCGTGCCAACGTGCAACCAATGGCCGTCATGGGCAAGCCCGAATAAGCGCCCCTCTGCAATGGCGCGGTCCCACAAAAGGTTGGTGGAGAACGCACCTTCCGGCGCGGCCTTAAAGAATCGGGGATGGACCAGGTAGCCACCGATATAGGCATAGGCCTGTCTATCAGGATGTTGCGAACGACGTGCAACGCGGCCGGCGTCATCCAGCACAAAATCGCCTTTGCCATCGTAACCTGTCGTCTGCTTGGGGTCGCAGACCAACAACAGACAATCCATTTCCGCATCGTCCCACGTCTGCTTCAGGCGTTGGAGTGCGGGCACCTTGCCGTCAAGCCAGAAACAATCAGCATTCAACACGAAGAACGGCGTGTCACCCAGGTGCGGCAAGGCCCGCGCAATACCACCGCCCGTGTCAAGAATGGCATCGCGTTCATTAGAGAAAATCGTTCGGGGGTTCTGTTGTTGCGAGCACCAGTCCTCAATCTGGTCGGCAAGGTGATGTCCATTCACCACAGCAGTTTCAACCTTGGCCTCGCGCAAACGGTCAAAACCATAATCGAGCAGGGATTTACCCGCGACTGTGATCAACGGTTTTGGGGTTGTCAACGTGAGGGGACGCATGCGCGTGCCAAATCCTGCGGCCAGCAACATGGCGTGAGTGACCGTGATCATGAAAACAGGTCCGGAGTGTGGGTCAGGTGCCATTGCTGCAAAGGCTGCAAGGCCTTGTGCCGCAAATTGCGGATGAGATACTGTTTCACCCGGGGCATGTGTTTCAAATAGCCAGGCTTGCCGTCACGCTTGTTGAGCCTGGCGAAAATGCCAAGAATTTTGGTACTGCGCTGTGCCCCCAACACGGCATAAGCGGTCATGAATGCATCAACATCAAATGTCCCTTGCCGCTGCCGCAACGAGATATATTGCTGGATGATAAAGTCCTCCAGAGCTTCCGGAACATCAACACGCGCATCCTGTGCCATGGACACCAGATCATAGGCAGGGTGGCCCATCACCGCATCTTGTGAATCAATGATGCCCACCCGCTTCAGGCCCACCCGTTCGGGAATCCACAGCAGGTTTGGCGAGTGAAAATCACGGATCGTCCATTGCGGCGTTTGAGGTTTGGCCAAGGGCAACACGCGCGACCAGACGTCAGCAAAACTTTCGCGCTGTTCTGAGGTCGCTTCAATGTCTCGCATGAAGGGAATATACCAGCACGGCAGCAAATCCACCTCGATCAACTGCGCCTGTTCATCATAGTCATGCAACGTATGGAAAACACCAGGCGCAGCCTCAGGCTGGCGCGGCCAATTCTGCGTGGCCATATGCGCCAACACCGCCGCAGCTTCACCCAAGGCCTCGTGCATATCAAGGCCTGCCCTCATCATGGTGGCGTAGACGTTGAAACCCAAGGGTTCGATCAATGCCAGTCCGCGTTGCAAGTCGGCATGGAGAATTCTGGGTGCACTGTAACCCAGCGAAACCAGATGGCGATTGATGGCAACAACCGACGTGATGTTCTCAGCCAGATGCGCAATCTGGCTATAGGGCCTTCCATCCTTGACGGGCGGTCCATCAGGCCGCTGCGGCATGTCCATCAGCAAAACCATGGCGCCATCGGGCGCAATGATGCGTTCGTAGCGGCGTGCCGAGGCATCGCCCTCAAAGAAGTGTCGGCGAGAATTTGCGTGGGGTGTTGTGGTTAGAAAATGCTGTAACTCCTGATCGCGGTTTAAGGCAGTGGCCCAAGAGCCCTCAGCCAGGACATGCGCGGTGCGGCGATCACCCCGACCCGACAGTGTGATGTGTAACACATCAGGCGAGAGTGCGCGCGACTGGCGCTCGGGCCACTCCACCAGTCCGCAATGGGTTGTCAGCAGAGTTTGCAAACCCAACTCGTCGACTTCGCCTTGTGTCGACAAGCGATAAAGATCAGCATGAAACACCGGCACGCGGGTGTCGTCGTAAACCTGTAACAGCGAAAACGTCGGGCTTGGAATATCGCTTTCCTTGTCTGAGTTCATCAGCCTACGGATGAATGCCCTTGCCAGTGTGGATTTGCCGCTGCCGAGATCGCCTTGCAGCAAGACCACCATGCCGGGTCTGGCCCAGAGCGAGAGGCGCTCGCCCAAGGCCGTGGTGTCAGCTTCGCCCTGCAAGTGGAGACGATGTTCGTATATCACAGTTATGCAGCCCCGGACTTGCGCATGGGCGTTGTAACACGGGCGTTCAATCCATTGAGTGGCAGGTTACAAAGTACCGTCGTGCCCTCATTGGGCTTTGACGTCAGCGACACCGAGCCGCCATGCAGCTCGGTGAAGCTTTTGACGATGGCGAGCCCCAAGCCCGGCCCACGATGACTGCCGGACATGGGCTTGGCCTGAAAGCGGTCAAAAGCCCGCGCCTGGAAATCGGGGTCAATGCCCTTCCCGCGATCAGCCACCCAAATTTGCAAGGATTGGTCTTTCCGTCGCGCACCCAAGGTGACCGTGCCCTTGGGGTTGGAAAAGCCAATGGCATTTGACAACAGGTTGTTGAGGATTTGCTCCAGCCGTTGCGCATCCGCCGTGATGAGTGACACGTCATCGGCAAGTTCGATGTTGAGGGTGAGATCCCGGCGTTCGAGTTGCGGCAAGCTGCGCTGGGCGGCGCGTTCAAATATCTGTGCGACGTCAATGGTGCTCAAGCGCAGCTCCATCTGGCCGGCATCAATGGCTGACAGATCCATGATCGCGTCGATGATGGCCGCCAGCTCAGCCGAAGAGCGGCGAATATCTTGTACATATTCGCTTTGCTTGCCTGTCAATTGACCGAAGATGCCGAGGTCCAAGGTTTCGGCAAAGCCTGCAATGCTGGTGAGCGGCGTTCTGATTTCATAAGACACATGCGCCAGGAACTGACTCTTCAAGCGGTCGGCTGCCTCCAGGGCTTCAGCGCGTTCACGCAAAGCCTGCTCGGCCCGTTCGGAGTCTGAGATGTCAGAGAAGGTCAAAAGCGCATTGCCGTCGGGCAGCGGTACCGCACTGTAGCTCCACACCGCGCCATTGTAATCAAAGCGACCATCGAGCCGCTTGCGTGATCCTTCAAGTGCCGTCACAGCAAAACGAATATCCTGCCAGGCCGCACGCGCTTCAGCAGAGTAGGATGTGATCTGGCTGAGTTGGTCGGCATGAAGACCAGGACCTGTTGCAGGCGCTTGAATGTTCCACAGGCGTTGGAACGCCGGATTGAAAAGTTTCAACCGCGCATCAGACCCGAACAACGCCACGGCCATAGAAAGATTATCGAGAGTTTCCCGCTGCACGTTGAACAGTTCGTTGTAACGGCTTTCGAGTTGATATTCCTTGGTCAGGTTCTCGTAGAGATATGTCACTCCACCAAACGGGTGCTGCTCACAAATCACATGCAGTGAACGGCCATCGGGCAAATACCAGTAAGCCTCGCGCATTTCGAGCGTGGTATAAGACGCAAGATGTTTGGTTTTCCACTCGCGGAAATTGGCTTGTTCCGGCAGGCTGCGGGCCGCACGCAAACGGTCCAGCACTTCGCCATCCGTGGGTTGGGTTTTTAGCCAGTCCTCGTCCAGCGACCATAGCGTGACGTAGGCGTGGTTGAAGAACCGCAAACGTTGGTCAGGTCCAAAAATTGCAATTGCGGTTTCGAGTTTATCAAGTGTTGAGGCATGCGCCTTGATGTGGCGCTCCAATTCCTTCTCGGCCTCTTCCAGCGGCGACACGTCAACCGCATAAGCCGCAGTACCGGCGTCGATCTTGCGCGAGAAAATGTTGAAGGCCCGCATGTTGCCTTTGATGACAGCGCGGCCCCGTCCGATCAGGCCACTTTCAGCATGGGCGCGCGTGGTGTCGATCTGGCTTTGCTCAAACAACACCGCACCACCCGTCAAAACACTTTGCAAATCGCGCGCTTCAAGGGCTGTCACATAAGCTTGGTTGACCCAGGCCAATTGTCCTGTTTCATCACTGATCCAAGCCGGGAACGGTGCGCTGTCCAGAATAGCACTGAGGCGTTGCACTTGCTTGGCAAGTTTTGAAGCATCATAGCCCAGCTCCGTCATTTGCCGCCGGTCGCCTGCCAAGGGTCTGAAGCGTACGGTGGCGTGAGAGCCTGCGGGTCTGCCGTCTACTTCCAGCAACTCACCTTTTTTGGTTTTTACACCAATGCTGAAAGCCCGACCACTTTTGCGCAATGCGGAGATGTTGCTTTTGATTTCATCCACTGAGTCAGGCTCGAGCCACCCTGCAAAATCAAGGGCGGCTTCGAGCGACAGCGGCACATCGGCAGCCCCGTGCATATCACCGGCCATGCGATGGGGTTTTTCATCAGTCCCGCGCCAGACCAAAAGAATCTGGCATTCGCTGTAAAGGGCCGATTCAACTTCGTTGAGCTGATATTCCAATGCGCCGACGCGGTGTTGCGCGTTCAGGTTTTGCCGCCGCGCCCGGTTGAGGTTGATGAAGGTCAAGGCAAGCCCTGCAGCCATGGTGCCAAGGGCTGCATAAATCACCATGTCCTGGGTTTGGGCAATCGCAAGCAATGGTAACGGGGGAAAAGCGGTGAAGCTGCTGTCCTGCCAGTGCAGAAAAGATGACAGCATTGGAAAACCCGCATTCATAATCAGTTGAAGTCCCGTTCTCGCAAACCGCCCAGATCGAATTCGTAACGTAACGCCCGCCCCATACGAATCACTCCGGCGACTATAGAGTCCGTGGCCCCAAAAGAAAAAGGGTGCCTTGCTTAATTTCAGCAAGACACCCTTGATTCTATTGCATTTTAAAAATCAGTAGCGGTAGGCATCCGTCTTGAACGGCCCCTCTGGTGCCACACCGATGTAGGACGCCTGTTCGGGTTTCAGTTCTGTCAAGGTCACGCCCAATTTTGCAAGGTGCAGACGGGCGACTTTTTCGTCGAGTTCCTTCGGCAACACATAGACTTCGTTCTTGTATTTGCCATTGGCGCGATTGGCGTAGATTTCAATCTGCGCCAATGTCTGGTTGGTGAACGAAGCTGACATCACGAAGCTGGGGTGGCCCGTAGCATTGCCGAGGTTGACCAGACGACCTTCAGACAGCAACACCATGCGGTTGCCCTTCGGGAATTTAATGAGGTCAACTTGCGGCTTGATGTTGGTCCACGGGAAGTTCTTCAGCTCTGCAACTTGAATCTCATTGTCAAAATGCCCGATGTTGCAGACAATCGCCATGTCCTTCATCTCTTTCATGTCATCAAGCGTGATGACATCCTTGTTGCCTGTGGCGGTCACGAAAATATCAGCGGTTGGCAATGTCTGCTGCAAGGTCTGCACGGCAAAACCATCCATTGATGCCTGCAACGCACAGATCGGATCAACTTCTGTCACCACAACCCGCGCACCCGCACCGCGCAATGACGCAGCTGAACCCTTGCCCACGTCACCGTAGCCGCAGACCACTGCAACCTTACCAGCGATCATCACGTCGGTACCGCGGCGGATGGCGTCCACAAGTGACTCTTTGCAACCATACTTGTTGTCGAACTTCGATTTTGTGACAGAGTCGTTCACGTTGATGGCAGGAAACGGCAATTTGCCTTTCTTCTGCAATTGATAAAGGCGGTGCACACCCGTGGTGGTTTCTTCCGTTACACCAATGATGGCTTTGCGCTGTTCGGCAAACCAACCCGGTTGTTCCTTGTGGCGCTTCTTGATTTGCGCAAAGAGAAATTCTTCTTCCTCGGCCTTTGGATGGGCGATCAAGGCCGGGTTTGATTCTGATTCTTCACCCAACAGAATGTACATGGTGGCATCGCCGCCATCATCGAGGATCATGTTGGTGGGCTTGCCATCGGGCCACTCAAAAATCTTCGCCGTGTATTCCCAGTACTCTTTCAAGCTTTCGCCTTTGACGGCAAACACGGGAATGCCAGCAGCAGCAATGGCGGCGGCGGCATGATCTTGCGTTGAGAAAATGTTGCAGGACGCCCAGCGAATGTCAGCGCCCAAGGCTTTCAAGGTTTCAATCAGCACAGCCGTTTGAATGGTCATATGCAGCGAACCCGTAATGCGTGCACCCTTCAATGGCTGCGATGCAGCGTACTCCGCACGGGTGGACATCAAACCTGGCATTTCAATTTCAGCCATATCCAATTCTTTGCGGCCCCAGTCCGCCAGCTTGATATCGGCAACAACATAGTCGTGCTTGCTCATCATAAACCTCATCTGTTCTCGTGTGATGGCGGGTTTCTAGCAAGCAACGGGGAATACGGCAAGACCTATATAAAGAAATCTTTATATGCTGCGACTGAAGCCGTCGTCGTAATTTTCAGGACGCAAATCGCGTATCGTCGGGTTCTTGCCTGTGAGGGGATTTGCCGGGTCCAGCGCCAGCCTGGTTTCGAAAAAGCGCGCAGATAACGCATCATACATCAGGATACGCCCCACCAGACTGTCGCCAATCCCCAGTATTTCCTTGATCACTTCCATCGCCTGCATGGAACCGATGATACCGGGCAGTGCACCCATCACGCCCGCCTCTTCGCAAGCCGGAAACAGGCCACGCTCGGGCAGATCACCAATGAAA
>JANOPL010000130.1:0-43300 GCA_031421835.1 Hyphomicrobiales bacterium
ATTCTCACCCGCATGGTCGAAGGCCACACCATCAACCGACTCGACGAGTTGCTGCCGTGGAACTGGAAACCGGATTCAGCGCCCGCAAATTAGCGGACGTGCAATGACCGGACGCTTACCTTTTATTAATACATCAACGACTGAAAATTCAGCCGCCAAAGAAGAAAACTTGAATGCGGTTCACGGGTTTCGACATGGACTATTCAAGCATTTTTGCAAGCAAAATGCCGCGCATGACAGCTCATGCGGGGCAGGCGAGTAGTCGAGCCGATCATTGGGTTTCCCATCTTTGGCGTGATGTTTTGGAAAACTCCATACATCGCAAAAGCAATAGTTCGAAGAAAAGTTTGTCCATCTGGGGCTTTGGAATTTCGTATACGTCGAAGTCTTTCCACGATTGAACATTGGTCGATGGAGCTTGAAATTCTCACAATTCTCTCGAGTTAGAATACCTTGCGCCTTCCTGAAAAGAAACAATTGTTCATCAAGTGAATGTACGCTAGCCTTCTTGATGGGGTTGTTTTTGGCAGTCCCAACTGATGTGATTCAACAAAAAATTACCGGGAGAAAATCAAATGCGTCTGAAAAAATCTCTTGCCTTTGCCACTGCCCTCACAATCGGTCTTGGCATGTCATCCATTTTTTCTATTGCTGAGGATTCAAAGGATCCGATCAAGATCGTGATCAACAACTGGACCAGCCAGCTGGTGCTATCGAATGTGGTTGGCCAAGTCCTGCAATCCCAAGGCTACACTGTTGAATACAAATCATCCGACACTCAGCTGCAGTATACAGCTCTGGCATCAGGCGACATGGATTTTCAAGTTGAAGCTTGGGAAGGCTCTCAGGCTGAAAGTTTCAACAAGGCTATTGCTGCGGGCGCACTTGACTTGGGTGCCCACAACGCCGTCACCCGCGAAGACTGGTGGTATCCGAGCTACATGGAAGAAATGTGCCCAGGTCTACCAGATTGGAAGGCGCTTGACGCTTGTGCTGCAAAGCTTGCTACTGCGGAAACCGGTGGCAAAGGTCGCTTTGTTGGACCGCCAGCTGATTGGGGCAAACATTATTCTGAACGCATCACGGCGCTGAAGATGAACTTCCAAGAGGTTCCAGTAGGCCAAGCCGCCACCTTGTGGGCTGAATTGCAAGCCGCTTATGACCGCAAAGAACCCGTAGTGCTTTTCAACTGGACTCCAAACTTTATCGAAGCGAAATTTGATGGCAAGTTCGTTGAATTTCCAACCTATGAGGCTGCATGTTTTACCGATCCAAAGTGGGGTTCAAACCCTGATGCGATCTATGACTGCGGCGCACCAGCCAAAGGTTACTTAAAGAAAGCGGGATCAAAGCAACTCGGCGAAAAGTGGCCAAAGGCAACAGAAGTCCTCAAAAAAGTAAACTTCACCAACGCTCAAATTGCAGCAGCCGCCGCCATGGTTGACGTTGAAGGCATGACGCCTGAAGACGCTGCCACCAAGTGGGTGAAAGAAAACGAAGCAACTTGGAAATCATGGCTTTAATAGCCAGTAGGTTCCAGACAAACTGAACAGGAATTGCGCCGGTGAGACACTCGTTTCATCGGCGCAATTCGTTTGACGCTGCTTGGTTTCGCGCTAGTGTCAAAACAAAAACAAAAGTGGGGAAAGCTCGTGGTTCAAACGGCAAAGATTTCATGCCGCAATTTGTGGAAAGTATTCGGGAAAGACTCCAGTGAGTTCCTGGCGCAACACAACGGCAATCCCAGTGATGCTGCTCTCGCGGAGGGCGGATACATTGGTGCAGTCAGAAATGTTTCTTTCGATGTACATGACGGCGAAATACTCGTCATTATGGGCTTGTCAGGTTCGGGCAAATCAACGCTCATTCGATGTATCACAAGACTCAATGACCCTACGTCTGGCGAGATGCTTTTTGATGCCAAAGATCTTCTCAAGACCACCGACCAAGAATTGATTGATCTGCGGCGACACAAATTTGGCATGGTATTCCAGAATTTTGGCTTGTTGCCGCATCGTACTGTGATCGACAATGTTGCTTTCCCGCTTGAAGTTCGCGGCTCACCGCGCGCAGAGCGCGACACGCGGGCCCGCGAAATGTTGAAACTTGTAGGGCTTGAAGGACGTGAGAACTATTTTCCACGGGAGCTATCCGGCGGACAACAGCAGCGTGTCGGCATAGCACGGTCACTCGCTGTGGGCCCCGACGTGTGGTTTCTGGACGAACCATTTTCAGCGCTTGACCCACTGATCCGCCGGGAAATGCAGGATGAGTTTTTGCGGCTTCAACGCATGCTCAAAAAGACCATCATCTTCATTACCCATGATTTCGATGAAGCCATTCGGCTCGCTGACCGCATCGGTATTATGAAAGACGGCAGACTGGTGCAACTTGCAACACCTGAAGAAATGGTAACCAACCCAGCAGATGATTACGTGAAAGCCTTCACCAAAAATGCACCGCGTGAGAAGGTTGTTTCTGTGGGTGCCATTGCCCGCAAGACAAATGTGAAATCAAGCGTGCGCGTTGGCCGTGACCAGAAACTCGGGGAAGTTGCCGCATTGGTGTTGAATGCCGACGGTCCCGTGTCGGTGATGGATGCGGACGGAAATCCAGCAGGTTCGCTAACACGAAAAGACCTTATTGACGCGCTCTATCCGCAGGATGGGTTATGAGCGCCATCGCCGATACGCCACGCCGTTCAGCGCAAGCGAAACCGCTGCCACTGGCTTTTGCGCTCGTCGGCTTTATTGTTGTCAGCATTGTCATTTCAAAACTTTTTACCCCGCTAGATGACTGGCCGTTGGACTGGCTGATCCCGATCCGCGTTTGGGTGACTGACTTTTTTGCTTGGTTTAGCGCTGTCGCAAAGCCGGTGACGCGAGCAATCTCCACCGTTTTAGCCGTTCCGTTGAACGTGGTCGAAGCCCTGCTCTTCCGTGGTGTGCCAAACTGGAATTTGCCGCCGCTGCCGTGGCCTGTGATTGTGCTCGGAACCGGACTTCTTGGACACTGGTGTGGCGGTTTGCGGCTTGGAATTTTATGCGGGTTTGGCGCGCTGTATTTGGCAGTGTTTGGACTCTGGCCGGATGCTATGCAAACCCTCGCCATCGTCGTGGTCACGGTGCCATTGGCATCTCTGATCGGGTTATTGCTCGGCGTATGGGCCACCCGCAACGAACGCGTCGAGCGTGTGTTGAATATGACTTTCGATGTTCTGCAAGCTACGCCACATATGGCTTATCTCGGTCCGGTGGTGATCCTGTTTGGCTTCGGCCAAGTGCCAGCCATGTTGGCAACGCTCGGCTTTGCAGTGCCTCCCATGGCGCGGCTGACCATTTTAGGCATCCGCAATGTGCCAGCGGACATTCTTGAATCCGGTAAAATGTCGGGCTGCACGCCACGGCAGTTGTTGTGGAAAGTTGAACTGCCATCCGCCCAACAAGCATTGCTGCTGGGCCTCAATCAAGTCGTCATGCAAACGCTGGCGATGGCTGTGATTGCGTCCCTGGTGGGCGCGTCCGGCCTTGGACAGAAACTCCTGTTTTCGCTCCAGCAATTGCAAGTTGGCAAAGCCGTTGAACAAGGCATAGCTATCACGCTGATTGCTGTCGTTCTCGACCAAATGACTCAAGCGTACATGAAACGCGAAGTCAGCCATGAACGCGTTAGCTTGCCGTGGCATCAAAAGCATTGGCGTCTTACTTGGTTTGTTGGCGGCACAGTGGCGCTGATCATTCTCGCCAGCCTCCTGCCAGCACTTGCCGTCTATCCCAAGACGATGATGCTTTCCTATGGCGCGCCCATCAATGATTTCGTGCGCTGGGTATCGAAAAACCTGTTCCCTTATGTCAAACCAATCCGCGACACCATCACCATCTGGTTGCTGTTGCCGATGCGGGACTTTTATTTGTGGCTGCCATGGACCACAGTGATTGGCGGACTCGGTATTGTAGGCTGGTACTTGGGTGGCTGGCGTTTGGCGTTGATCCCGATTTGCTTCCTCAGTTTCATGCTGCTGACGGGATTTTGGCTGCCATTGATGCTCACGGTGTATTTGGTCACAGGCTGCACCATTCTTTGCATCCTGATCGGCGTGCCTATCGGTATTTGGTGTTCGCGCAGCCCACGAGTGGCACGCGTCGTATCGGGCATTTGCGATCTGTTGCAAACCTTCCCGAGTTTTATCTACTTGATTCCAGTGATCATGCTGTTCCAGACCAGCGATCTCTCAAACGTCATCGCCATGTTGTTCTATGCAACTGTGCCTGCCATTCGCTACACCTTCCTTGGCCTGCAACGCGTGCCGCAAACGGTGATCGAGGCAGCAATCGCTGCCGGAGCAACGCCGCGCCAACGCTTGTGGAAAGTTGAACTGCCTATTGCTTTCCCTGAAATTCTGCTCGGCATCAATCAAACTATTATGATGGCTTTGGCCATGGTGGCGATCACGGCATTGATTGGCTCTCGTGACCTTGGCCAAGAGATCTACAAAGCCCTGCCGGGCGCTGATACTGGGCGTGGGCTTCTGGCGGGTCTTGGCATCGCCTTCATCGGCATTATTGCCAGCCGCTTGATTGGCGGCTGGGCAGCGAAACGGAAACAACAATTGGGAATGACTGCGTGAAGCAAACGCAACGTGTTGCATCGCTTGGCGTCATGGTGGCGGGCGCGCTTTGGGGTCTGCTCTGGTTCCCACTGGTTGAATTTGAAAAGCAAGGTCTGGGCGTTGGTCTCTCAAGCACTATTTTTTACGCTGTAACAGCTCTCTGCGCGGTGCCGGGTCTTTTGGTCACGGGCGCGTGGCGGCAACTTGCCAGAGCGCCGTTCTCTTACATCATCATGGGCACGGCATTTACGCTTTATACGTTTGCCTTGTTGTTGACCCACCCTTTCAATGCGATCCTGCTGTTTTATCTCACACCCGCTTGGAGCATTCTGTTGGGTAAGTTGTTCTATGGTGAACCCATCGGCCTCGTCCGCAGCTTGGTCGTCATCATGGGGTTTGTCGGCATCGGGTTGGTGCTGGGTGCCAAAAGCCTGCCAATGCCCCAAAACCTCGGCGACTGGATCGCACTGTTGAGCGGCGCACTCTGGGCTTTGGCAACCTCGTTGACCAGCCGGGAACATGGCAAATGCAGTTGGGCGCGGCTGATGCAGTTTGCTGTTGCGGGCCTGATATCTACTGTCGTTCTGGCTTTTGCGCTTTCAGGACTCGCCCCTAAAGTGCTCATAGCCACGGCCAACACGAACACCTATTTTTGGGTAGCCACCATTGGCTTTGTGCTTTTTGCAATTCCAAATTTGCTCGTCATCTGGGGAACAACGCACCTCTCATCCACGCGGGTTGGTGTGTTGTTGATGATGGAAGTGGTGGTAGGAACAATTGCTATCGCATTGCTTTCCGCCGAACCCTTGGCCGCAATCCAAATCGCAGGGGCAGTATTGATATTTGCAGCCGGGATTGTCGAAGTTATTTCACGCGATTCACACGCGTAGACCTCACTGACTCTGATGCGGAAGCAATTTTATCCGCCAGATATTTCGCATCGTTCCATACACCCCAAATGAATGACGAGGAACGGTTGGAGAGCCAGGGCAGGCCCAGAAAATAAAGGCCGGGCACGTCAGCCACGCCGCGCTGGTGTTTGGGGCGGCCTTGGTCGTCGAAGGCGCCTAATTTGACCCAACTGAAATCTTGGCTGAACCCTGTGGCCCAAATGATGGAGGTGATGTTTGCGGCCTTTGTATCCAAGTGCAAAATTGGGTTGACCACACACGCAGGGTCAGCAGGCATTGCGCGTGCTTCTGGTTCTTCCGGCATGTCGAGCTTGTGCTCCAGCGCATAAGCATCAGCGGCATCCAGCACCGACAGATAATCCGCATCACCCCGTTGAAGATTGGTTCTGAGATCATTGGCGATGTGCAATGTTCCAGCGTTGAAAGACTGGGTGCGGCCCAAAAGCGTCATGCCGTCATGGGCGAGTTTGCGGAAGTCAACGGTTTGGCCGCCGTTGGCACCACTGACCGCAATGGTCACATGTTCCATGCCGGGTTTGGGGGCTGTGGCTTTCCAGTGGCCCAGCACACCCAACCACCAGACGAAATCTTTGCCGCGATAGGCGCGCGGTGGCTTGTTGTGCGGGCCCATGGACAAAAACACTTTGCGGCCAGCACCTTGCAGCTCGGCAGCAATCTGCGAGCCCGAAGACCCACAGCCCACCACCAATACAGCGCCTTCAGGCAATTGTTGCGGGTTGCGGTAATCATGGGAATGCAGTTGCTGAATGCCAGCCTCAGCAGGGACGAGCTTCGGTATCAGCGGATGGTGGAACGCGCCCGTGGCCAGCACAACATGGTCGGCATCAATGGTGACAGTTGAGGTTTCAGCGCGAAAGCCTTTGCCATCTGGTTTTTGTGCGAGTGACTTAACTTCGACGCCACAACGGATTGGCGCGTTGAATGTTTTGGCATAGGCCTCAAAATAATCAGCCACTTTTTCCTTGGGCGCAAACTCATCCGCACCAACGCTGCTGAATTCCATATTGGGGAAACGGTCGTGCCAGGCCGGGCCATTGGCGACCAGTGAATCCCAGCGGCCCGTGCGCCAGCGCTCGGCAATGCGGCTTTTTTCAAGCACTACGTGGGGGATTCCAGCGAGGCTCAAATGCTCGCTCATGGCCACACCCGCTTGCCCGGCACCAATCACCAGTGTGCCGACAGTTTCGTGTTGCATGTTCCGCTCCCACTGCATTCTCCGGGTGAACTTATGGGAGGGCGCCGAGGTGAAACAGAAAGATTTCAGTCTGCAATGCTTCGGAAAATCCGACGGCGGCATGGGCTTCCCACCTCAGAAAGCCGTGCTAAGAAAAGCATAATCGCTTTTCAGGAGACCGCCCGTGACAACCCACACCCGCATTCGCAAGTTCAACACCAAGGACACCTATCCTGAACAGAACCTCGACAATGATTTAGCCCAAGCCGTTGTCACACGCGGCGGGCGCACGGTGTATTTGCGGGGTCAATGCCCGCAGGATTTGGACACGGGGAAAAACATCAACAGCCACGATGCAGCGGAACAAACTCACAAGGTGATGCAAAACATCAGGCAGCTGATTGAAGAAGCCGGAGGCTCCATGCAGCATCTGGTGAAGATCGTGGTTTACATTACGGACGTGCGCAACCGCGAGGCCGTCTATCGCACCATGGGCGAATATTTGAAGGGTGTGCACCCGGTTTCAACCGGCCTGACCGTGGTGGCTTTGGCGCGGCCCGATTGGCTGGTGGAAATTGATGGCACCGCCGTGATCCCCGATGAGGATTATACACTATGACATTTTCAATCGTCGGGCGCTGCGCCATCACCGGCCAATTCGGCATGGCCATTTCATCATCATCCCCCGCCGTCGCTGCCCGCTGCGCCCATGTGCGGGCAGGTGTTGGTGTGGTGGCCAGCCAAAACATCACCGACCCGGAATTGGGAACCCAGACGCTGGATGCCATGGCGACGGGACTGTCATCCCATGATGCCATCACAGCGGTTTTGAATAATCGTCCGTATACTGAATATCGCCAATTGCTCGCTGTGGACAAACATGGCGGTGTGGCCATTCATTCGGGAAGCCACGTGCTTGGGCCATGGAGCGAAGCCAAGGGCGTCGACTGTGCAGCGGCGGGAAACTTGCTGTCCAACACTGGGATCGCAAGCGTGATGGTCAAATGTTTCGAGACCACACGCGGCCAGTTGGCTGAGCGCTTGTTGTCAGCCCTCGAAGCCGCACAGGCCGCAGGCGGCGAAGCAGGCCCCGTGCATTCAGCAGGCCTCAAAGTGGCCCATCAACTGTCATGGCCCTATGTCGATCTGCGCATCGACTGGTCCGAAACTCCCATCACAGATTTACGTACCGCATGGGACATCTACAAACCGCAAGCGGGTGCCTATGTGCAACGCGCGATAGACCCGACACAGGCACCAAGCTACGGGGTGCCGGGGGATTTGTGAGGAGTCCCTGAATTCAACGTAGAGATAAATATGCAAGCAGTTGCGGGCTCCCAAGACAGAGCGTCATGTCAAGTTATCAACATTTTTAAGAGATTACTCAGAATCAGAAATTTCAAGTAACCTCACAAAAATACATCGCGAGGTAACTATGACGTATGGTCGTGCTAACAACGATTTGCTTTTCTATGAACTCGATGGCTCTGCAGTAATTGAAAATCAGAAACGGCAACTTGAAAAAGAAGTGGCTGGCATTGCTGAACAACAACTTTTGAATACATCAGTCGAAGATTTAGTTAAGTATTTGGTTCAGAAATACAAGATCGACGTCCCAGTTCTCGATGTCGAAAACGCAATTGCTGATCAACGAGAGGCCAATGTTGAGGTTTCCGGATTTATGTACGGTCTTGATCGGGGCGAGTCTCGCTCAGTTTCCGGAACATTAATTACACTTGAGGTTCCTTTTGTAGGTGACCGTGAAATGTTCAGAGTTAGACCTTCAACTTATAGCTTGAACCCGCCGCATGCCAAGATTCGCGATAACTTGGTCTTGTTATCTCAGAGTGGCACGAACATGAATGGTAGTGAGGTTCAAGCAAGTTTCGATAGAACTATAGGCATTCTCAACCAATATCTCGGTTGGCTAGAAAATGACGTCAAGAAACTGAATGAATTATTACCTTCAATCGCTAGGCAATCAATCGAGTCCCGCCGCGCAAAGTTGCTTGCAAATCAAAGTTTGGTTTCTGGACTGAACTTTAAACTTAAAGAGCGCAGCGATGCACCGAAAACTTACACAGCTCCGATAAAACGTCGTCAAATTCAGCCAAGTTTGCCGCCAGCATCCTTAGCGCAATACAAACCAGAACCAGTCTTACCTGAAGAAGACTATAGCCATATTCTCAAGATAATTCATGACATGACTTTAGTGATGGAACGCAGCCCTGCCGCGTTTTATCACATGGCAGAAGAAGACATCCGCCAACATTTTTTGGTTCAACTGAACGGTCAATACGAAGGAAAAGCCTCTGGCGAAACCTTTAACGGTGACGGCAAAACAGATATTCTAATCCGCCACGAAGGCCGGAATATTTTCATTGCAGAGTGTAAGTTCTGGCGTGGTGAAAAGTCATACTTAGAAACGATAGACCAACTATTATCGTATCTGTCTTGGCGTGACACTAAAGCTGCAGTGATCATTTTCAACAAGAACCAAGATTTTTCCGGTGTTCTTGAAAAAATCATCAATGTCACGCCTGATCACGCTCTTTTCAAATCTGGACCAAAAATTGAGGGTGAAACAAAGTTTCGCTATGTTTTTGGACAGCATTCAGATCACAACCGAGAAGTAATTTTGTCGGTATTGGCTTTCGACATTCCTGCTGAAAAGAGCTCGCCAAAAGCCGTCCCACGCATCAGCGTGTTGTAAGTGGACTTGCTACACGCATATTCTGAATCTCGTCTAGCAATTAGGCGTAATGTGGCTTAGCTTTTACCTTCTCAAACAAGGTAGAACCTTAGCCATGCCCTTACGTTTCTCCCTGCGTCAGCTCGAGTATTTTCAAGCGGTGGCGGAGCGTGGGTCTATTGCTGCGGCTTCGGAAAGTGTGTGTGTGTCGTCGCCGTCGATCTCGGCGGCGATTTCGCAGCTTGAGGAGGAGTTTGGCATTCAGTTGTTTGTGCGCAAACACGCCCAAGGCCTCTCGCTCACACCGGGGGGCGCGCAGTTCCTGATTCAGGTGCGGCGCATTTTGCAGGAGGCGGCCAAGCTTTCAACACTGGCCAATGATGTGACGCAAAAGGTGCGGGGGCCGCTTAACGTGGGGTGCCTGTTGTCGGTGGCGCAAATTGTGCTGCCGCAGCTCCGGCGGAAATTTCAGGATAAATATGCTGATGTTTTGTTCCGGCAATATGAGCGTTCACAAACCGCGTTGTTCGAAGGGCTTCGCAACGCAACGCTGGATGTGGCTCTCACATATGATTTGAATATTCCCGCTGATTTGAAGTTCAAACCCCTGGCCACCTTGCCGCCCTATGCGCTGGTGGCAGCGGATCACCCACTGGCCAAGAAGGCTTCCGTGTCGCCACAAGAGTTGATCGACCACCCGATGGTGCTGCTCGATCTGCCGATCAGTGCTGATTATTTCTTGTCGTTCTTTGAGGGCAGCGCCCACAAGCCCCGCGTGGTGGAGCGCACCCAAGATCTCGCGGTCATGCAGTCATTGGTGGCCAATGGGGTTGGGTTTTCCTTTGCCAATGTGCGCCTCACAACCGAGCGTGCGCCTGATGGCAAGAAGTTGCGCTACATTCCCCTCACCGGAAACCTGCGGGCGCTGCACATCGGGCTGTTACAAACCGACAATTCAAAGCCGACGTTGACCGTTGATACCTTTGCAGCATTTTGCGCTGACATGATCACCCACGGCACGGTGCCGGGTCTGCGCAGCCCCGACGCTTAAGTATTAGGTGCAGCCTCAGCATTGATTATGGAAAAATGAGTTTACCCGCAGCAGGTTTTGGTGCGTTCTGCTGGGTAATCATACAACGAGGCAAAGTTTGAGAGAACCACGCTACGATATTCTGTTTGAGCCTGTGCGGATTGGTCCGCACACGGCCAAGAACCGATTTTACCAGGTGCCCCATTGCAATGGCGGGGGATATCGCGACCCTTCGGCTGCGGCTGAAATGCGCGGCGTGAAGGCCGAAGGTGGTTGGGGCGTGATTTTCACCGAACAAACAGAAATGCACCACAGCTCGGAAATAACACCATTCATCGAATTGCGTCTGTGGGAAGACCAGGACATTCCGTCGCTTCGTTTGATGTCCGATAAAATGAAAACCCACGGCGCACTGGCCGGCATTCAGCTGGCCTATTCTGGAATCAATGGTCCGAACTTTTATACCAAGGAAGTGCCGCTGGCCCCGACTGCATTGCCCATCCGCACCTTTACCAATGACCCGGTGCAAGCCCGTGCTCTTGATAAGTCTGACATCGTCAATCTCAGGCGTTGGTTTGTGAATGCGGCCAAGCGTTCGCGCACGGCGGGTTTTGATGTGATCTGTCTTTATGGGGCCCATGGCTTTGGCATCTTCCAACACTTCCTCAGCCGTGCCACCAATCACCGCACCGATGAATATGGCGGCTCCCTCGAAAACCGCTCGCGCTTTGCCCGCGAAGTGATTGCCGATATGCGTGACGCGGTGGGCGACACCATGGCACTCACACTGCGTGTGTCGTTGGATGAAAACATCGGCGATCTTGGTTTCTCAAATTCGGAAGTGCGCGAGTTTGTCGATATGAACCGCGACCTGCCGGATTGCTGGGATTTGGCCCAAGGGTCATGGGATGAATGTTCCGGCCCCTCTCGCTTCAAGGAAGAAGCAGCGCAGGAAACACTGGTCAAAGGCATCAAATCGCTGACCACAAAACCCGTTGTCGGCGTTGGCCGCTTCACCAGTCCTGATGTGATGGCGCGCATGGTGAAGCAGGGTGTGCTGGATTTCATCGGTGCCGCGCGGCCTTCGATTGCTGATCCCTTTATCCCGAAGAAAATTGATGAAGGACGCATTGAAGATATTCGGGAATGCATCGGCTGCAACATGTGCATCACCGGAGACATGACCATGTCCATCTCCCGCTGCACCCAAAACCCGACGTTCATGGAAGAATGGCGTAAAGGCTGGCACCCCGAACGCATGAATACCAAAGGGACAAGCACCAATGTTCTTATCGTTGGTTCTGGCCCTGCGGGACTGGAAGCAGCCCGTGCCCTATCAGAGCGTGGCTATGACGTGGCACTTGCTGAAGCGAGGGGGCTCATCGGCGGTCGTGTTGCGAGGGAACGGCTGCTTCCAGGCTTGTCTGCGTGGGGGCGCGTGGTTGACTACCGGCAATATCAGTTGAGCCAGCGCTCCAATGTTGAGACCTATCTGGAAAGCAACCTGAATGCTGCACAGATTCTGGAATTCGGGTTTGAGAATGTGGCAATCGGGACAGGGTCTATATGGCGGCGTGATGGGGTGGCGCGCCAACATGTTGTGGCCATGCCACTGCACGCGTCGATGCCGATATTTACACCCGATGACATCATGGACGGGCGACTGCCGACGGGCCATGTTGTCGTCTATGATGATGATCATTATTACATGGGTGGCGTGCTGGCCGAGTTGCTGGCGCAGAGTGGTTGCAGAGTGACTCTGATCACGCCATCAGCCTTTGTTTCGGACTGGACGCGCAACACTTTGGAGCAAGGCGCCATTCATCGCAGGCTTGTTCAATGTGGCGTGAAGATCGTATTGAACACCGGTGTGGCCGCTGTTCACGAGGGGCGTGTTGAAACCAATTGCAGCTACACGGATATGCGCGACGATGTGGAATGCGACGCCGTGGTGCTGGTTGCATCACGCATCAGCACAGACGCCGTCTATCATGAACTGATGGCGCTCGGTGACCAGTGGGCGGACCACGGTATCAAATCAGTGAAACTGATTGGCGATGCCGCAGCGCCCGGCCCCATTGCCTGGGCCACCTATGCAGGCCACCGCTTTGCCCGTGAACTCGACGAACCTGATCGTGGCGATGCCCTGGCGTTCCGGCGTGAAGTGACGGCTTTGGCACAATAATTTTTGGCCTGCGGGCACCAAGGTCTCATCGCCTTGTCGCGACGGACCTTGGTGGAAGGTCTGATTTTACTTTTTCAGGTTGGTCCAGATAGCATCATATAAGACTTGCACATCAGCGGCACAGGCTTGGATGAACTCACCTTTTTGTGTTGCTGGCGGATTGAGCTCAGGAGCATTTTTCACAACGTCGCTGTAGAATTTTTCAGCCCCTGTGACGCCAGCCATGTATTGCGCATAGTTGGTGACAGCTGCGGCATTTTCAGGTTCCAGCAGAAAGTTCATGAACTTGATGGCGTTGTCGCGGTTTGGCGCGTTTTTCAAGAGCACCATGTTATCCATCCACAACACATAGCCTTCTTTGGGATAAGCATATTCAAGCTTGGCATTTTCCCCGCGCGCCTTGGCGCCAAAACCATTGTAAATCATGCCTGCCGCAGCATCACCGGACACCAAAACATCCTTGGCGATGTCTGATCCGAACGAGGCCCAATTTGGTTTGGCAGCAACAAGCAATTCATTCAACTTTTTCAGCTGTTCTTTGTCCGAAGAGCATTGCGGAATTCCTAGATAAAGTGAGGCAAGCGCCAACAGTTCACCTTGGCTGTCAAGCACGTTAATCTTGCCTTTGAGTTCAGCGGGTGGATTGAAAATGACCCCCAGCGTATCGATGTCACCTTTGAACACATCGCGGTTGACCATAAAACCCGTGGTGCCGATTTGATATGGAATAGAGCTGTTACGGCCCTTGTCAAACGGCACATCAAGCCATGCTGCCGCAATGTTTCCCTTGTTGCTTAATTCACCGTCCTTGAATGTATCAAGCATGCCTTCGCCTTGCATGATGGCGACCATGTAATCCCCCGGCACTGAAACATCATAGGCACCGAGCTTGCCGGCTTTGAGCGCTGCAAGCATGGCTTCGTTGGAACTGTACGTATCGACAGTCACCTTGACATCATACTGCTTGGAGAACTTGTCGACCAATTCCTGCGGTATATATTCAAACCAGTGATAAACCGACAGACTGCCAGCGGCTTGTGTCAGCGAAGCGGAGGCTGCCAAAGCCACGGCCGCAATGCCACCCATTAAAAATTTACGCATGTCTTCCTCCGTTGTTTGGTCGTCATTTTGTTTTTTCACCTGCCTTGCCGACCAGATAAGACAAGGTGACAAAAATTACAGACACCATGAGCAATAGGGTTGATATTGCCATGATATTGGGTTGGATACCGCGTCGAACCGAACCGTAAATTGCCGTCGGCAACGTTTCAATGCCAGCACCTTTAACAAAATTGGTGATGATGAAATCATCCAGCGAAATGATGAAGGCCAGTAGAAATCCGGAAATGATGCCAGGAGTCATCAATGGCAGCAGCACCAGCCGAAATGCCTCAAAACGTGTTGCATATAAATCCTGCGCGGCTTGCTCGTAGGTCTTGTCGATGCCTTGCATGCGCGCCGCAATCGGCAGGTAGGCAAAGGGGATACAGAACACAATGTGGGCAACAACGATGGTCAGCAGTCCCGGTGTGAAACCGACTGTTGTGAAAAATATCAGCGAAGCAACAGCGGTTACAATTTCAGGAACCATCAGCGGTAAATTTATCAGTGCAAAGCTCAAAGACTGGCCGCGAAAACCACCACTGCGCACCATGGCTGTTGCCGCCATGACTGCGATCACGGTTGAAACGACTGATGCAATGATAGCAATCAGCAGTGAGTTGAAGGCGGCCTCGCGGAATTTCTGCGCTTCGAGTCCGAAAAAAACATCATCGTACCAGCGCCATGAAAAGCCGCCCCATGTGGTAATGGATGCACTGTCATTGAACGAATAGACCATCACGATGATCAAAGGTGCGTAAAGCAGAAACAAACACAAGTATGTGACGGGTGAAAAGCCGGGGAAATGCCGGAAGTCGAATTTTCGCCCACTCATTTGTGCACCTGTCTGGTTTGCTGGCGGGCGTAAAACATGAGAACCATCAGAACCATGCTGAGCAGGATCATTGATGCTGCAGCGCCAAAGGGCCAATTGCCAGCGGTGCCTTTGAATTGCTCTTCAATCAGTGAACCGATCATGAAGTTCTTCGCACCCCCCAGCAAATTCGGTGCAAGGAATGATCCAAGGCTGGGCACAAATACCAGGATGCAGCCCGCAATGATGCCGGGCCGGACGACTGGAAGCACAACAAGCCGCAGTGTATCCCATCGTGTGGCATAGAGATCGGCGGCCGCTTCCGAAAAGGCAAAATTGTAACGCTCAACACTCGCGTAAATCGGCAAGACCATAAAAGGCAGATAGGAATAGAACAACCCCAGCATCACGCCAAAATCGGTGTTTATCATATGAATAGGCGCATCAATGATGCCGACGCGCATCAGAAATTCATTCACGGGTCCATTGTCGCGGATCAAAAACTTCAGCGATATGGTGCGGATCAAAAGATTGACCCAATAGGGAATGGTAACAAGAAACAACCAAATTGAGCGGGTATTGGGCGGGCGCGTTGCAATGAACCACGCTGTTGGAAAACCAATCACCACGCACAAAAGTGTTGCGAGCATTGCTTGCCAGATCGAACGCAGGAATATGGTGATGTAGGTCCATTCCAATGTTGGAGCCTCATCGCCAAACAAGCCACGATTCAGAAAAAACTGGTCATAGGCGGCCAGCGAGAATTCCCAGATCACGCCACCCCGAAATTCCTTGGTCAGAAAGGAATAGATCAACATGATGGCAATCGGAACCGCCAAAAAACAACCAATAACCAACCATGTCGGAAGCATCAAAACCGGGCCGAGCCCGGCATAGGTGCCTGCCGAGGATTTTGAAGGTATGGCGATTGGGCCTGCCATTAATCCGCCAACAAGCGTACAGCACTTGCCTCAAAGTTCAGGCCTACCGTCTCGCCTTGGTTTGGTACAAACGTCTGGTCAGAATTTTGCACACGCACTTTTAAGTGCTTCTCATCAGCCATTCGCACTTCCACATGCAAGTCTGTGCCTAGATATACCTGACGGGTAACCGTTCCTTGCAACAGTCCATTGTTGGCAGCTACAAATTTCAGCCGTTCCGGACGAATTGAAATATGCCCAGCACCAACGCGTGAGCCATGGGCAGCAGGGCACGTCATCGCAGCGCCACTCAGCAGCTGGCATTGCGCGAGATCATCTGAGATTTTCTTAACAGTCACATCCAGCAAATTTGTCTCGCCGATGAAGTCAGCCACAAATCGATTTTGTGGGGCTTCATAAATCTCACGGCCACTGCCAACCTGTTGCACTTTGCCATCGCGCATGACGGCAATGCGGTCTGACATGGTCATGGCTTCTTCCTGGTCATGCGTCACAAAGATAAATGTGATGCCGGTTTCATGCTGGATCTGCTGCAGTTCTTGCCGGACTGCCTGACGCAATTTGAGGTCCAGTGCGGACAGGGGCTCATCCAGCAGCAGCACCTTTGGCTTGGGCGCAAGGGCACGCGCAAGGGCAACACGTTGTTGTTGCCCACCTGACATTTGCGTGGGCATTCTGTCTGCAAACGAAGTGAGCTGCACCAAGTCCAAAACATCAGAAGCCCGCTTGCGGGCCTCGGCATCGCTTTTGCCAAGTCGCTGCAACCCGAACATGACGTTCTGCAAAACATTCATGTGTGGGAACAGGGCATATTGCTGAAACACCGTGTTGACAGGTCGCTTGTTGGGCGGGAGTTTTGAAATGTCGTCACCGAACAGCAGCACGGCCCCTTCGGTCAAATCTTCAAATCCGGCGATAATGCGCAACAGAGTAGTTTTTCCGCAACCGGACGGCCCAAGCAACGTGAAAAACTCGTTGTCCATGATGCCGAGTGACACATTGTTCAAAGCTGCAACGTCGCCGAACCGCTTGGTGGCACCTTGCACATCAATTGCGAGTTCGGTCGTTCGGTTGTTGTTTGCCACAGTTTTCAACCCAAAAAGTCAAGGAATAACCAGATGTTTTCCCAGTGTCTAATGAACATATCCCTGTCACGGCGAGAACATCCAAATTCCGAACCAGCACTTCAGGATTTCCGAAGTTGGAAGCTGGATCATATGTTCTATCGCTGTTGACTATTATCCGAAATAAGTGAAACGCAGCCGCCCTCCCAAAGAAGAGCGGTTTAAATTAACTAACTGTCTTTAACTGCCGCTTTTGGCCCAATCGCAAGCTCATGAATAGCACCAGCACCGCAGCAATAACCATCAATGTGCTGGCGGCGTTGACCTCTGGCGTTACACCCAAACGCATCTGGCTATAGAGCCGCATCGGCAATGTAGTGGCACCCGGACCGGTGACGAGACTGGAAATGATCAGGTCATCATAGGACAGCACGAAAGCCAGAGCCCAGCCTGATAGCACGCCCGGCAAAATGAGTGGAAAGGTGATCTTCCAAAAAGTTTGCAAACCGCTGGCACCCAAATCAGCCGAGGCCTCTTCAAGGGTTGTGTCGAACCCGCTCAAGCGCGCTTGCACGGTGGTGGCGACAAAGCACAATCCAAACGTGGTGTGTGCCAGAAACAGCGTAAAGAAGCCACGCGGCAGGTCAATAGCAACGAACAATAGTAAAAAGGCAAGACCGATAACCATTTCCGGAATGATGATGGGTGCCAACACCAAAAAGCTAAATAGGTTTTTGCCGCGAAATTTTCTGACACGCACGATTGTCAGCGCTGCCATTACGCCCAGCACAGTCGCTGCTGTGGCGGAGAGAAACGCCAGTTTGAATGAGAGCCAAGCACTTTGTAAAAGTTGCGTGTTTTGGAAAAGTATCCCGTACCACTTGAGTGAAAATCCGGCCCAAACGGTTACGAGGCTGCTACTGTTGAAGCTGAAAATGATCACCAAGACTATGGGTAAATAGATGAAACTGAGTCCTGCAATGACCGCTGCCAAATTGAATGCGGTGGGCACTCGATTGGCTGAAGATCCCGAACCACCCTGCTGAACATCAGCGCGTGCCTGCGCTTTCTGTAAGGCGGCAATGGGCAACAGCAACAACAGCAGCATGCCAATTGCAATGGCAGATGCGAGCGGCCAGTCCTGATTGTTGAAAAACTCCGTCCACAAAGTTTTTCCGATCAGCGCTGTATCATTGCCGCCCAACAGATCAGGAATAACAAACTCTCCCACCATTGGAATGAAAGCGAGAAGGCAACCTGCATAAACACCCGGCAGAGACAGTGGCAGCGTGATTGATCGGAACGTCCGCCATGTTGAAGCGCCAAGATCACGTGACGCTTCCAGCAAGGTGTCGTCCAACTTGTCGAGCACAGTGAACAACGGAAGAATCATGAATGGCAGATAGGAATAGACAATGCCGATGATGACAGCACTTTTGCTGTTGAGCAGCGCGAGTGTGCCAACTTCAAGGCCAATGCTTTGCCCAAGCATGTCCAAGAATCCGTTCGGCTTCAGGATGGACATCCACGCATAAACACGAATGAGAAAGCTGATCCAGAACGGTAGCACCACGAGGGCGAGCAGTATGTTCCGCCATTTCTGCGGCGCGCGCGTCAGACCGTAGGCCATCGGATAAGCGATCAGCAACGTGAACACCGTCGCTATTACGGCCGTTTCAAGCGACAGCAGATAAGACCTGAAATAGAAGCTGTCTGTCAGCAGCGTTGTGTAGTTTTCGAAATCGAGTGCGGACAAAAATGACCAGAGGCCACTCATGCCTTCTGTCAGGTCAAGTTGCGGCAAATAGGGCGGCCTTGCCCGTGCACGATCAGATAGACTGATTTTGAAAATCAGCAGAAACGGTACAACAAAGAACCCAATGAGCCAGAGATAAGGGACGACGGCCACTCGCCTGCTGGTGCCGCCGTTCTGTGACATGATATCAGTTGATCCTATTCAATACCTTTGGCGCGGTTCCATGCGCGTTGCCACATCTTGTCAGACTTTTCGTCTTTCACCGTCGGCAAGCGGAACTTCTTTTGCACTTCCGCCGATGGATAATAGTTAGGGTTTCCGCTGATGGCTTTGTCGACCAATGCAAGTGCTGCCTTGTTCGCCGTCGCAAATCCGGTTTCATTGGCGGCGGCAGCAGCCACTTCTGGCCTCATCAAATAATTTAGGAGGGCATGGGCGCCTTCGCGGTTTGGCGCATCTGATGGAATGGCAAGCGTATCAAACCACACGAGGTTACCTTCCTTTGGCAATTGGTAGGAAATGACAAAACTATTGCCGGCTTCCTTGGCACGGTTGGTGGCAAGCAACATTTCGCCTGAGTAACCCATGGCCACGCAGAGGTCACCAGCAGCAAGTCCCGCTACATGGCTTGAGCCATGGAATTGGCGAATGTTTGGCCTGACTTTTGCAACCAACTCAACAGCCCTTTCAAGCACAGCCGGATCGCTGGTATCAGGGTCGAGCCCCAAATAAATCAAGGCGCTGCCCAATACTTGCTCTGCATCGTCAAGCAGAGAGATGCCGCAATCCTTGAATTTTGCTGCCACTTCTGGATCGAAAACCATCTTCCATGAGTCAACCGGAGCATCGGGCATGATCGCTTTTATTTTATCGACGTTATGACCTACCCCTGTCGTACCCCAAACCCAAGGCACGGCGTGGAAACCACCGGCGTCAGCCTCTGCTACTTTGGCCATGAGTTCTGGATCAATGTTTCCAAGATTGGGCAGCAACGCTTTGTCGAGATCACCCCACGCTTTTAAGGGAATCTGGCGAGCCAAATGGGGCGAGAGGTTGGGCGTCACCACATCATAACCGGAATTACCAGCTAGGATTTTGGTTTCGACCGTATCGTTTGAGTCAAACACATCATAGGTAACAGTGTTATTCGTCTCGGTTTCAAAACTCTTGATCGTTGCGGCGCCAAAATAAGACTCCCAAGAATAGAGCCTGACTTCTCCGGCAAAGGTCACCGTGGTCATGGCTGCAAACATTGCCATGCCGGAAACAAAGGATTTGAACTTCATTCTGCGTCTCCTCGTTTTTATTCTGGGGTTGGTAACAGTCGTTGAGGTGAAGGCTTTGCAATTTCACCATAGAGATCGTTGCGTCGGTCGCGGAACACGCCCCATGAACGTCTTTGATGGGCCATCTCTTCCATGTTCAAGCTGGAGGTGATGACACCTTCCGTTACACGGTCGGCTTCTGCGAGTTTTGCGCCAGTATGGTCAGCAATGAAGGATGAGCCATAAAAAACCATCGAACCACTTTTTCCTGTTTCGACTCCCACACGGTTCGAAGCAACAAGCGGTGTCAAGTTTGCGCCGGCATGACCCTGCATGACGCGTTGCCAATGATCACGAGAATCCCAAGCAGGGTGAGAAGGTTCTGATCCGATTGCAGTTGGATAGATTAAGATTTCGGCACCCATAAGCACCATGCAGCGGGCCGCTTCCGGAAACCATTGGTCCCAGCAAATGCCAGCGCCAACTTTGCCCACTGCTGTATTGTGCACCATGAAACCGGTATCGCCATTGGCAAAGTAGAACTTTTCACTATAGCCAGGCGAGTCTGGAATGTGGCTCTTGCGATAGAGGCCCAAGATTTTTCCGTCAGCATCAATCATCGCCAGAGAGTTGAAACGCTTTTCCCCATCTTCTTCGAAGAATGAAACGGGCAACACCACGCCAAGTTCTTTGGCGAGGCTGGAAAATCTCGCAACTGTTGCGTGCCCCTTGAGCGGCTTGGCACGCTTCTTATGAACAGCATCGATGTCGATGCAAAAATACGGGCCCTCGAACAACTCTTGCAGCACAACCAGTTTTGCGCCGCGCCGCGCGGCCTCGCGCACATAAAGTTCAATTTTGTCGAGATTGGCATCGAGGTCATCGCTACAAGCAATTTGCACAGCACCAACGATGAGGTGTGTCATTCTTAAATCCTCATTTTTTAGAAACAGGTTGTTCTTGTGTGATACAATGGATGGCACCGCCGCCAGCCGCAATGGCATTGACCTGCACCATCACCACTTTACGGTCGGGATAGGCACTTTGAATAGTTGCTAGCGCTTTTGTATCACCTGGAATGCCATAGCCCGGCACAATGACACCGCCATTGGCAATATAGAAATTGATGTAGGAACGGCAAAAAACGTTACTGGTCACTTCAGCTTCGATTGCCTCTTCCAGCGGAATAATATCAAATGCCCTGCCCTTGGCGTCGGTCTGGCTCTTCAGGCATGCGAGATTTTCTTTGAGGATGCGTGAGTGCGGGTCGCGAGGGTCAGGATTGGATTCGAATAGTACAACCCCCGGACGCACAAAGGCGCACATACCATCGATATGCCCATCAGTTTCCTTATCCATCGGGTCGCCCGGCAACCACACCACCTTCTCAACACCAAGCATGGCCTTGAGTTCGGACTCAGCAAGCGCCTTGTTGACGCCGGGATTGCGATTAGGGTTCAAAATGCTGGTTTCTGTGATGATGAGCGTGCCCTCGCCATCAAGTGCGAAAGAGCCACCTTCCGTTGTGATCCAAGACCTGTGAATGTCAGCACCCTCACGCTTTAGAATACGGGAGGCCAGCAGATCATCATCTTTCCATGGTGAGTGTTTGCCGCCCCATGCATTGAATCGCCAATCGACACCGGCAAGTTTGCCTTCGCCATTGCGCACAAACGATGGTCCACAATCACGTGCCCAGAAATCATCGACAGGCATAACAATGACTTCGGCTGTATTGCCCAAACGCTTAATGGCCGTATCAGCATGATCAGGGTGCGCCACAACCGTCACGGGTTCAAATTGCGAGATCGCCTCAACAATCTTCAAATATTCAGCCTGCATCGGCTGAAGTCTGTGCCCGTACTCATCTTCGCGATGCGGCCAGATCATCCAGGTCCGTTCATGCTTGTCACACTCGGCAGGTTTTCGAAAGGTTGACGCAACCTGAAAGTCATTCATGTCATTGTTTTTCATTGGAGTATCATTCACTGTATTTAGCTTCATCGTCTGGTTTGTGTTCTTGGACAGAATGCTGAGATTTGATAGGCCGTTGCAAATGAGAAGCGCAACGGCTATACATGAATACTATTCATATGACACGCTTTCGCAATATTCCACCACTGCAATACCTAATGGGCTTTGAGGCCGCATCTCGGCTTGAGAGTTTTAGCAAGGCGGCAGATGAACTTGGGATTTCGCAATCCGCGGTCAGCCATGAAATGCGATTGCTTGAGTCTCGCGTAGGTCAGCCACTTTTCATTCGCCAGGGACGGTCTGTGCGATTGACCGATGCTGGACGGGACTATCAACGCAGCGTCGTCAAATCGCTTGAACAATTGGAAACGGGGTACAGGCGACTTGAACCGTTTCGCAAAGTTGGCAGCGTTGTCATCTATGCGCCCCACGACTTCGCGGCACGTTGGCTGTTGCCACGACTTGGCAATTTAAAGCAAGCAGTACCTCAATGCGACCCTTGGATCGACACGTCTGGTGCAATCGTTGATTTTGAGGAGATGGAAGTGAGCATGGCTATCGTGCGGGCGCGCGAGGTCAGTTCCAATCTGGTCTCGCAAACTTTGTTCGCCGATGCGTTGATACCTGTCGCGAGCCCAACACTTTTGAAGGAAGCAATCAAGAATCCAGTTGTTCTTTCAAATTTCCCGCTCATCCATGATGAACGGCCTGAAGGCTGGAACGAATGGTTCGAAAGCGTTGGTGTGGAAGTTGTCGAAGTTGCTGCGGGATTAGATTTCAGCGATAGTGATCTGGCATTGCAAGCTGCGGTGCAGGGACATGGAGTGGCGCTCGCCAGCATGCCACTTGTGCAAGAGCTCTTAAATGAAAACAAGCTTCTTCAGGTGTCCGCTCACGCCTTGCAAACAGGCCACAGCTGGTACGCCATCTCGACCAGCAAAGAACTAACCGAGCCTATAACCAAGAATACATGGGACTGGCTCGCTGAAATTTCTGTTCAAGGAAGAAACTGACTTTATTATCTCATGAATTGGAATGACGCTTGACGAAAAATGAAGGTTGGACTTCGAAGAAAATGCCCCCGTTAATTCAATGTCTGGTTTAAATTGGTTGGACAACCCAACTCATTGAAATCGAGGAACCAGTATGATCCTGCCGGGTGCGCCAATGATTTCAGATTGGTTAAGTCACATCTTGCGCTGCCGAAGGATCGGCAGTCCGGATTAAGTGTTCACAGGGAGTTGCTGGAAGAGTCGGGAAGTGTTCTGTAGCCCACAGGCCAAATTGTTCTCGTGACACTTCAGTCACGACTATAGGAGAAAACTCCAGTCGACAGAACGAAATTCTGCGAAGTATGACTGTGTAGCTGGATCATCTGCATGGAGCGCCCCATTCCACGCATGTCGAAGAACCATTTGCGCGCAATCTCAACCAACGTGTTCAGGTAAAAAGTCAGCGCTACGCTTCACTTCTTCGCGCAGAAAGCTTGCGAAAATTTCGACTGCTGGTTCAAGTGGTTGTTGGCTTTCATGCAGACGCCAACAGCGCCCAACGTTGATTATGTGTTGATTGGCAGCGCCACAAACTCGCCCGACTTTAGTTCAGCTGCGATCACTCCGCGCGAAATAATCCAGATAGCACCGTGCGCGCGGGTGAAGGTGAATACCATCTCAGCAGGCAAGCCTACTGCAGGCCACGCTTGCGGACAATTTTTACGGCAGCTGGTGGATCGAGGCGGTGTTGCGCTTGTCCGTCTTTGCGGAACAAGTGACAATCCTCGCCGTTGAAACCAAGCCTCACGCCCTGACCAAGTTCAAACACTTGCGTACCTGAAATCAAAGCAGTGATCGCGGCATCAGGCGAAATGTCGGCCTCAAAATAAGTCTGGTGCCCGAGCATTTCCAAAAGCACAATTTTTCCGGATGCGGTTGCTGACTTAGCATCAACAACGGTCACGTGCTCTGGCCGAATGCCGAGCGTGACGTCCTCACCAACTTTCAAGCCGTCGCCGGACACTGCAACTTTCATGTTCTTGATGCCATCGCCTTCGACGAACACGCTGGTGGCCGAAATGGACTTCACTTTCACATTCAAGAAATTCATTTTAGGTGAGCCGATGAAACCAGCGACGAACTGGTTCTGCGGCATGTGGTAAAGTTCGAGCGGCGAACCAAATTGACGAACAACCCCGGCCTCCAGAACCACAATACGGTCTGCCAGAGTCATGGCTTCGATCTGGTCATGCGTGACATAAACCATGGTGGCACCAAGATCGCGGTGCAACTTGGCGATCTCGGCCCGCGTGCTGACACGCAAAGCTGCATCAAGATTTGATAAGGGTTCATCAAACAGAAAAACTTCTGGTTTGCGCACAATGGCACGGCCAATGGCAACGCGCTGACGTTGGCCACCAGAAAGCTCAGATGGTTTTCTATCGAGCAGTTGTTCAAGCTTGAGAATGCGGGCGGCCTCGCCAACCTTCGCATCGATTTCGGCCTGAGGCGCACCAGAAATCATCAGGCCAAAGGCCACATTGCCCCGCACCGTCATATGCGGGAACAGTGCGTAAGACTGAAACACCATGGCGATGGAGCGGTCCTTGGGTTGTAAGTCGTTGACAACTTTTCCACCAATCGAAATTGTCCCCGATGTGATGTCCTCAAGGCCCGCAACCATGCGCAGCAGGGTCGATTTTCCGCAGCCGGAAGGGCCGACGAAAACTACAAATTCCCCATGCTTTATGTCGAGATCGACACCTTTGATGATATCGACCTTGCCGTAACTCTTCTTCACTTGGGCGAGCGAGAGGTCTGCCATGGTTTATTCCTCCACTTTCAAAAATCCGTTGTTGTCAATGCTGAGCGGAACAGGATCGGTGATGGTTCCGATAAAGTTTCCGTGTGAGTCAAAATGCAGAAAGGCCATGAGTGCCAGTTTATCGTTCTGTTCGATGATTTTGCCTGCGTAACGTTTGCAGGGAACGCTGCCATCAAGAAAGGGTACTGCCGCAGTCCATGGTCCCAGATGAGTTGGAGCCATCAGGTAGCTTGTTCCCATGACCGGTGTGTCGGGATTGCGCGTTTTATAAACACTGGACCAGTGTTCATCCGATGTGCAGAACGACATGTACCAGTGATCTTCATGTTTGAAGACCTGAGGCACTTCAAGCTGGCCAAAATCGCCACCGTCATAGATCGGCTTTTGGAGAGTCCACGTGAAGAGGTCGGGCGACGTTGCAAAACCGATGGCTCCACCACTATTGGGCTCAACACGTCCGGGCACGCGCGCGGTAAAATACATGATCCAGCCGGAACCATCAGGATCACGCATGACCCAAGGGTCGCGCATGGCGCGGTCATGCCAATGACCGGGTGTATATTCCTCATAGGCTTCTGAATTTGGACCAGCCATGTCAAGGCACAAACCGTCCCCAACGCGTTTCCAATTGTGCATGTCGTCTGAAGTGGCGTGGCCGATACGCTGATAGAGGCCGCCGTCAACATGGGAGGAACCGGTATAGAACAGATGCCAAAGGCCCGAATTGTCTCGCACCACGGAGCCTGTCCACGTTGTCCAGTCGTCAAAGGCCGGGCCTTTGGACGGCGTGAGGCAAATGCCCAGATGTGTCCAGTTGACCAAGTCTTTTGAAACGGCGTGTGCCTGCGTCACATTGCGGTGGCGCAGTTCCTGGTCAGCCAATGTGTTGTCGGCTTGCAAAAAATAGATATGCCAGTCGTCACCATTTCGGGCGAGCCAGAAATCCCAAATCCATTTGTCGGGCAGAGAAAGCGTCACGGTAGTTCCTGAGTGATTAAGTAATGAATTTGAATTGTCGTCACTCCGGCGTTTGCTGGAGTCCATACTGTCAAACTTGGAGTATTTTGAAAGTCGGGACTCCGGTTTCGCCGGAATGACGATTGGGGTGTTGTTTGATTTTCCTATATTAACCTTTGACACCGGAACCGATGGTGGACTGCACAAACCAACGCTGGAATGCGAAGTAGATGATGAGGATGGGCAAAGACATCAAAACAGAGAAGGCCATGATGTCACCCCAGATGGGCGGAGGTGTGCCGAAGTATTGTGCCAGCGCCAACGATACCGGACGGACATCAGACCCGCGTGTGACCATCAAGGGCCAGAGATAGGCATTCCAGTACTCGAGGCTTTGCAGAATTGCCACAGTTGCAATGGTGGGCAGTGACAGCGGCATGATGATCGACCAATAGGTGCGGAGCCGCGAAGCTCCGGCCACATAGGCCGCTTCATCCAAGTCTTTCGGGATCGACGAGAAAAACTGGTAGAAAAGGAATATGGAGAAGGGGTGCGCAATAAACGGAACGATTTGCGCTTGATACGTATCCACCCAGCCGAACTGCGTCATCATTAGAAGGAGCGGAATGGCCACAGACTCCATTGGAATGATGATCAGTGCAATGATGAACATGATCGCTGCATTGCGCCCGTTGAATTGCATACGCGACAAAACGAAAGCAGCAAGCGAATTCACAAAAATGCCGATGACCACAATGAACACAACGATGACGCCTGAGTTCCACATGTAACGCAATACCGGAAACGTGGTGTTGGCCAGCACTTCCTGGAAGTTAATCAAGGAAAAGTCCTGCGGCAACACAAAGAAAGCTTTGGCGTTACCGAGGTCGCGCAAGATCTGTTGTTCGTCACCTTTGAACGACGTGGCAAACATCAAGAATAACGGTGCCAATACGATCGCCGCCACAACAATGGCCACGATATTGAGTGCGAGTCTTTCGCCCTTGCTTGTCATTGGAACGCCCTTTCTTCTTTCACCAGACGGCGTTGAATGATGCTGATCACCAACACGAGAAGGAAGAAGATGACGGCTGCCGCAGCACCGACACCTACTTTGCCCTGCCGGAAGCCTTCCATGTACATGACACGAACCAAAGTATCCGTGACGCTGGATGGTCCGCCTTGCGTGAGCAGTTGCACCTGCGTGAACAGCTTGAAAGCGAAAATCGTCGTCGTCATCACCACGAGAATGTGTGTGTTGCGAAGGCCAGGATTGGTGACATGCCAGAATTCCTGCCAGCGCGTAGATCCCTCAATTTGCGCCGCTTCATATAAGTCCTTGCTGATGCCCTGAAGGCCCGCGAGGTACACGATCATTTGAAATGGGAACCCTTGCCATGCTGAGAGCAGCACTAAGGCGGGCATTGCCGTCCAAGGGTTTTGCAGCCAGTCCACAGGCTCGAGGCCACCTAAACTGAGGCCTTGCAACGCGTAATTAAAAAATCCTTCGCGCTGATAAAGTGATGACCATATACAGGCTACGACCACCATAGAGATCACGGTTGGGAGGAAATAGATGCCTCGAAACAGATTGCGCATCGGCAGTTTGGTGTTGATCAACATGGCCGCACCCAAACCGAAAATACATTGCAGCGGTACGACCAAAACAGCGAACGTCAAAGTACGCCAGAATGCATTGAGGAAATCACCAGCTTCTGCCAGACGCACGTAGTTGCGCACGCCTACAAACTTCGTCGGCACATTTGCATTCGGAACCAATCGCTGATCTGTGAATGACAGTACTAACGACATGAGGAAGGGCAGCACAATGAAAAGTGCAATCAGTCCGAATGCCGGCAACAGCAGGGCCCAGGCTGTCTTCTGGTCTTTGGATGCAAGTGCCATGGTGACTCCGTGAAAACGAAGTTGCGAGGGGGACGATTCCCCCTCGCCTTGAATGTTGATTACGACTTGCCGAACGGTGGATAACCGCTGTTGTCAGAAATATCCTGGTCGATCTTCTTCGCGGCTTCGTCGAGTGAGGCCTTGACGTCCTTGCCATCAATGATGTCAGCCACAGCCTTGGCGAAAGAACCGGTAATCGTCGGATAGGCCGGGTGCGCCGGGCGTGGATACCCCATGCCAGCGTTCAATTGAGCCAGATAGAGGCTCAACGGTCCGCCCTCTTTGTAAAGGTCAACGTTGGCAGCAGCGGCTTTACGTCCGGGTACACCACCCATAGACGTCATCAAATCCGACACATTTTTGCTGGAGAGCATGAAGTCCAAAAGCTTGCCGGTGTTTTCTGGCTGCTTCGAGGTTTTCGTTATACCCCAGCACCAGCCACCATTGCCCGTGACGTGCTTGCCGCCCCAGTTGGGCATAGGAAGCAGAACCAAGTCATCTCCGAGAGCTTTGGAGTGGGCTGGCCACATCCAATGACCGACGAAAGACAAGGCAGAGGTCTTCTTGCCATAGAACGTGTCATCGCCTTCCGATGCCGGTGCAACGTTGCCGTTCTTCACCCAGCCTTGGAAATGTGTCATCGCTTTCACAGCGGCGTCACCGTTTATGGCACCTTCAGATTTCCACGTTGTGCGGTCGATCAGATCGCCGCCGAACGACTGGATAATTGGCGAGAAGCCATAGGTATACCATTCGCCTTGGCCATAGTTTGCCTTGATGTCGAGGGCATATTTGATACCTTCAACTTTTTGCAACTTTGCCAAAGCATCTTCAAATTCTGCCATCGTCCAAGCGTCATCAACGCCCTTTGGAATGCGCACGCCTGCTTTTTCCAGTAACGACTTGCGGCCCCATATAGCGAGGCCTGAGTCACCAGCGCCGAGCGAATAGACTTTGCCGTCCGGCGCGTAGGTGCCTTGGGCAATGAGCGATGGGATCATGTCTGCCATTGTTTCCTTGGAGACGAGATCATTCATTGGCAACAAATAGCCCGACCACACATAGTTGGCGTAGTTCGGACCGTCGAAGTCGAGAAGATCAGGCAGGCCGCCGGAGGCGGCAGCAGCTTGCACCTGTTCATTGTAAGCGCCTTCCGGCTGCACTTCGAGGACGACGGGAATGTCTGGGTTTGCAGCATTCCATTCCTTCACCAGCGCTTCCATGCGGCCACGTTCACCGTCGCCGCGACCGCCGTGATGCCAGACCTTGATAGGGTCTGCGGCAAAGGCAACGCCGGAAGTTGCAAGGGCCGTGGTCGCCATCAGCGAACCGACGACAACTTGACGTCGTGTCAATTTCATCATGTAGTTTCTCCCATGTTACAGTTCTGACGGTGTGTGATTTTGCCCGCCAGTCTTCTCTCCTGTTGCCTTCTAAGTGAGCGGCTTGCAGGAATGTCGTTCCACCAACGGACAGGGCACCAGCTGTCTTTGTGATGACAGCGTTGATCCAGCGTGAGGTTTATTCATATGTTCCACGGCCCGTTTGCCAATTTCAAAATAGGGCAAGGCAACGGTTGTGAGTTGTGGATAGAGTGTTTCAGAAATCAATTTCAGGTCGTCGAATCCAATCACCGAGAGATGGTCAGGAATGGACAGACCGAGGCTGCCTGCAGCAAAATAGACCTGCATGGCCAACGTATCGTTGCCACAAATGATCGCTGTGGGCCGGTTTGGCATGGACAACATTTCGCGGGTCACCTCATAGGTCATCAAGACTTCGCCACCCACTGCTCCGCGCACACCGCGCAATTCCAACGATTCATCAAAGGTAACACCAGCTTCAGCAAAAGCACGGCGCATGCCCATGCCGCGAAGGCGCGTGGCTTCCAGGTCTGGGATCAAAGTTACGATGCCAATGCGGCGGTGTCCGCGCTGCAAAAGATATTTGGCTTGGGTGTAGCCACCCAATTCGTCATCAGGAATGATCGAAGGCTTGTCGCCATGGGCGGCAAAGCAATTGGCCAGCACGATGGATTTATCGAAGGCAGGCTTACCAATATCATGTGAGCGGTGGAACATTGCGGCGTAAACCACACCGGCCACCCGGTGAGCGCGAAACATTTGCCAGAGTTCAGCTTCGCGTTTTGGATCACCGTCGGAACTCGCAATTAGCAATGTCTGGTGATTTTCAAGGAGTGCAGCTTGCGCACCACGCACAATGTCGACCGAGTAAGGCGTGGTGGCTACAGCATCAGTCATCAAGCCAAATACCGAGGACGCTCCGCTGCGCATTTGCCGTGCGGCATGGTTTGGCACATAGTTCAGCGTTGTCAGGTGATGCTGAACAGCGGCGCGCGTCTTCGCATTGACTGCGGCATCGCCATTGACGATGCGCGATACAGTCTTGATCGAAACACCTGCGTGTTTTGCAACCTCACGGAGAGTTGACATTTGATCGTCCCAATAATCCGTCGTTCTAATGACAACGTTGTCATTCACTCAATCGTTCTTTGACAACGTTGTCAATTGAAAGTTTCTGAACGTTCAAAAGGTGCATCGTTGCGACCATGATCAACGAACCGTTCTTCCTGCAAAGCGATGGTGAATCACGCCAATAGAGTGGGTGAAAGCAAAAGGTGTGATCAAATTTATTCTGAAAGGTCGGTGAAGAAATGTCGCCTGAACCGCTGTTCCATGCCCCCGAATGTTCAAAATGGGTATTTAATTGAAATCACGTGACTGCCAGGATGCTACAAACACATATCTTAAACTTCGGGGTCATCTATGAGCTGGGACAAGGAAAAAGGACCGCGCATCGCATTTCTGGGCACGGGCGCACAAGGCGCGTCTATCGCGGCGGATTTTGCTTTGGCAGGATTGGATGTGACTTTCATTGACCAGTGGCCTGACCATGTTGAGGCCATCCGCAAGAATGGGATCACGGTCAATCTGCCGGCTCGCACCATCAATGCCAAAGTGCCGGCACTACATTTGTGCCAAGTTGCGGAAATCAAAGAACCCTTTGACGTCGTTTTTCTGGTTGTGAAAGCTTATGACACCAAGTGGGCAACCGAGTTGATAAAGTCTGTTCTGGCACCGGATGGATTGATGGTGGGTTTGCAAAATGGCATGACCCATGAAGACATCGCCGCCATCATTGGCCGGGAACGCACCTTGGGTGCCGTGATTGAAATCGCTTCCAACATGTGGATACCGGGTATCACCAACCGGCAGAATGATGTTGATGAATCTTGGTTTGCGCTGGGTGCGATTGATCCAAAGACGCAGCCGCGTGTCGAAAGTGTTGCGAGGTTGTTGCGCCATTCCGGGCGTGTTGAGGTCATGGATGATATTCGTTCAGCCAAGTGGATGAAGCTTGTAGTCAATGCGGCTGAACTCATTCCGTCTGCCATTCTTAATATGCCGCTGAATGACGCCGCGCGTTATCCCGGCATGTTGGAAGTCATGCGACTGGCCGGTTACGAAGCGATGCAAGCAGCACAGGCCGATGGCGCGCAGATCATCCCGATCATCGGCATGCCCGCTATCACCACCAACCACCCTGAGCGTTATGTGGATCAGATTTTCGATGAGGTTTTGAAAACCTTCTCGAAGCCCGACACGCTTGTCACGTCGTTACAGGATTGGCGCAAAGGCCGTCGCGCCGAGGTGCAAGACGTGAATGGCTGGGTTGTTGACATGCTTCGTAAACACGGACGCGACGCACCAATGAACCAGCGCGTTGTGGAACTCGGTTTTGAGATTGAAAGTGGGAAACGAGAGGCGCATCCCGATAATTCCAAACTGATGATCGAAACATATCAGCGGTTAGTGGATAAAAGATAGATCAGGACTTCGCCCGCCACAGGCGATGGGGCGAATCCTTTTCATATCCCAGCTTGTCGAAACTGGCGATTTCAAGAATCTGCCCCCAAGGTGCGCGGAAGTAGACCCATTTGAAACCTTCCAATGGTCCGGCATCTACGACATTCGGACCATCCAACATTTCAACGCCCATGGCTTTCAAGTGTTCAACTGATGCAAACACGTCTTCAACCTCAAAGCAAATATGCGATCCCCCAACTTCAGATGAGCGTTTCTGCCCTGCTTTTTTATCTTCGCCGCTGTATTCGAACAGCTCAACACTCGTGCCATTGCCACAGCGCAGGAAGACAAGATCCCTGATGCGGGAATGGGGAGCCGCACCGAGCTTGCCTTGCATGAATTTGTCATCAACGTCGAAGGCACCTGTGCGGAAAACGGTGACGGCCCCAAAAATCTTTTCGAAGAATGCAATGCCTTCTTCGATGTCGGGTACAGTAATGCCGATGTGATGCATGCCGAGTACACGTTCAGCCATGTTATCCTCCGATGATTTTGCGAGAAGCCTATGCCGCCCCGAAGAAACTGTCTAGTCTAGCGACATGACGGAATACGAGCTTCTTCGCATCATCAGCTTTCTGGAGCGCATGCGCACGCCCTATGACAAGCTGCTGAACGCGTCTGAACCTGACCCCAATTGGAACATCATTCTTTATCTGATGAAGAGCCATTTGCGGGGCGAGAATGTGACCATGTCGTCGCTGGCTTCGGCTGCTGATATCCCCTTTGCCAGCGCCATGCGCCGCATCCACAAACTGGTTGAAGCTGGCGATATCCAACTGCGGCAGCGCGGCACAACGGGAAAGTCGCACTACCTTGAACCCAGCCGCAAACTGGCCCTTGGCTTTACCACCTACGCGTCCAAGGTTAAGGGGCTGTTGGCCGATACCTTTGGCTTGAAAAGCGGCAGCAGTGACACCGAGGACTATTATTTTGGCGGCTCCTACCTTGCGGGACAGATTATTCCACCGCTTGAAATCATGGATAAGAAGAAAGACGCGGGGCCGGATTTGCGCTTCCTCCTGCACGATGACAATTACTTCGCCAGTATGCGTGACATGTGGTCGGATTTTCGCAGCAAGCTTTCAGCGCGGAAAAATTTCAACCTGTTGCCGTTGCCGGAATTGCGAGCAGAGGTGTTTGCAAACGCGCAACGCAGCGAAAGCCATTATGATGTCATTGCAGTCAACATGCCATGGTTGGGTGAGAGCGTATCCAACAACGTGGCGCAACCCCTGACGGATTATCTGAAAGCCAGCGGCATTAACCCGCTTGATTTTCACCCCAATATTTGGGCGACGGGCAATTGGAGCAACACGCAATACGGCATACCGATTTACTGCACCATCGAAGCCCTTTCTTTACGCAAGGATTTGTTTGAAGGGCATAAGCTTCAGCACCCCACCAGTTTTGAAAAAGTTTTGCTCGCCGCAAAGGCTTTGCACAATCCGAAACGTGGCATGCACGGAATGGTGTGGAATGCAGCGCGGGGTATGCCGATCTCTCATTCCTTCATGTTTTTCATGGGCGCGTGTGGCAACCCGGTTATCGATATTCCAGCGCCACGCTTGCATGTCGATTACAGCAGGCTGAAAGGCGAAGCGATGCGACCGCGCATTTTAAGTGAGGCAGGCCGCACCACGCTCAAATACATGCATGAGCTTCTTGCCGTTTCGCCGCCAGATATTTTGTCGATCGATTGGAACCGTGCTCTTGACTACTTCATGACCGGCCATGCTGCGATGATTTATTGTTGGACGATGCGGGCTGCACGATTTGAATATGACATTCACTCTGTGGTGAAACGCAAAGTGGCTTATCTGCCCCATCCTGCGGGTCCGGGTGGTGCGGGGATCTCGCCTATCGGCGGCTTTCTATTGATGGTGCCTGCGTCACTGCCACCGGCTCGCGCTCATTTGGCGTTTGAAGCGATTTCATGGATGGCCTCGCCCGCTGCGATGAAGGAGCATGTTAAAAACGGATTTCCCGTGGCCCCACGCTTCAGCGTCAGCGCCGATCCAGAAGCTGCCGCTTCTACACCCATCGTGAGTTTCGTCGATAGACTGGCCAAACAAAACAGAATCCAAAACTGGCAGAGACCGCCCGTGCCCGAGTATCACGTCATTGAAGAAATTCTGGGCGAGGAGATTTTTGCGGCGTTGAACGGTGAATGTTCGGATGAGGTGGCGTTGGCCCGGAGTCAGAACCGGATTGACGTGGCGATGCGGGCGGCGGGGTATTATTGAGCCGTCATTCTTCCACCGGTCTCCGCGCTGTTGAATACACCAATGCCGCCACGACGATAAGTACACCTTGGAAGAGGTATTGATACGTCTGTGTGAGGCCTAAGAACGTGACTGCGCTTAATACTTCTGTCAACAGCACTGCGCCCAATACTGTGCCGATGAAAGTGCCGCGTCCACCTGTCAAACTCGTGCCGCCCAACACCACTGCGGTGATGCTGGCGAGGGTGTAGTTGATGCCTTGTCTTGGGTCGCCGACGCCTATTTGCGTCATCAGCATGAGGGCGCCCAACGCTGTGAGTAACGAGCACAAGATGTAACCCGTAATGAATGTGCGGTCCGTGCGTAACCCCATACGTCTTGCTGACTCCTCGTCGGAGCCTACGGCACGCAAACGCCACCCGAGGCGGTGTTTACGCAAGATATATTCGAGCGTGAGGGCGACGGCGCAGAGCACAATGAACGCAACGGGGATGGGGCCCCATTGCCAATTGATCCAATCCGTCACGGGAAAACTGATGTAGCCGCCGGGTTGATCACGCAACAGGAAGCTGCAGCCCTGAATGGCGATGAACATGGCAAGCGTGGCCGCAATCGGTGTGAAGTTAGCGTATCGGATCAGCACGCCGTTGATCGTGCCAACTGCGAGTGCGCCCAAGAACATCAACAGAAAACCTGCAAGCATGACTGCGGCTGACTTATCATCATTTATGAAGAAAGAGGCGACCACGACAAGAAAACCTGTGAGTGGCCCCACAGATAAATCAATGCCGCCCATAAGCAGTGCCACCGTTTGACCAAGTGCAATGAAGCCGAGGGCTGTGGCGAGCAACAGGATGTTGTAAACGTTGAAGATCGACAGGAAGTTGTCGTTCTGAACATTGATATAGAGGCCGAGCAGCACCGTCATGATCGCGATGACAAGGGCTGGCGCATTGTCAGTTTGCAGGAAGTGGCGGACGCCCCCCATGTCTGTGTTGGCGGCGGCACCAAAAACGCCTTCCCCTCCATGGGTTCCAGCACTCACGGCAGCATGGACAATGTCTTCTTCCGTAACATCAGCACCTGTGAGGGTGGCGACCGCGCGGCCCCGCGACATGACGAGAACCTTATCGCAAAGCCCTTCCAGCTCTGCAGCATCGGATGAATTGACAATGACTGCTGTTCCTTGGTCTGAAACGTCGCGCAGGATGCCGTAGATTTCGGCACGCGCCCCAACATCAACACCCTGTGTCGGTTCATCGGCAACAATCAATCCCGGCTTTGACAACAGCGCGCGAGACATCACAATCTTCTGCTGGTTGCCACCGGAGAGCGAGAGGATGGGGGCTTCGATGCTCGGTGCTTTTACAGCAAGGGAGCTGAAGGTCTGGGTAATCAGGTTCAGTTCCTTCTTGCGATTGACCAGGCCAAAGGTTCCGAATTTTTCAAGTGCACCGAAGGCGGCATTTTCGCGGACGGTAAGGCCACCGGCGAGACCTTCCGAGTGGCGGTCCGAAGGCATGTAAGCAGACTTGCCAAGGAGTTCTTTCGCACTCACATCTTTGCCGCGTAGTGTGACCGAACCTTCTGAAGTGACCAAGCCCGCAAGGGCGCGCATCAATTGGGATTGGCCGTTACCTGCGACACCTGCAACGCCGATGATCTGGCCGCGCGGTACATCGAATGTAATGTCATTAAAGCCGCGACCGCTGAAATTGGCGACGGAAAAACTGATATCTCTGGAAATGTCTTTTGCTTTCGCCGGGAACGCGGAACCCATGGAGCGTCCGACGATAAGGGCGAGGAGATCAGCGTCAGTAATGTCTTCCACCAGGGAGGAGCCCCGCCATCTCCCGTCGCGCAGAACAGTCACGCGCTGCGCGATCTGGCGGAGTTCGGCCAGGCGGTGAGTGATATAGATGACGGACGTGCCAGACTTTATGATCTCACGCACGCGGTTGAAAAGCATGTCAGTTGCGTCTTGATCAAGAGAGGCCGTGGGTTCATCAAGGATCAGAAGTTTGGGTTTAAGCGCAAGAGCTTTTGCAAGTTCGAGCAAGTGCTTCTGTGCGATGGTGAGAGCTTCGGTACGCAGACGCAAAGGTACGGTTAGACCAACGGCATCGAGCATTTGCCGTGCAATGTCTTGTGCTGGCTCTCCCGCAAAAATGGGGTCTGGCAGTGCGACGCGCAGGTTCTCATAAACGGACAGGTCTTCGAGAATGGCGGGATGCTGGAAGGAAATGGCTATGCCAAGGCTGGAAGATAACTCCGGTGTCATCTCCGCGATGCGCTGGCCCTCAAAGGTGATTTCGCCAAGCGTGGGCTGCAACGTGCCAGAGATGATGTTCATGAGGGTGGATTTACCAGCGCCATTCTCACCGAGAATTGCGTGAACCTCGCCGGGATAGAATTCGACAGTCACATCGCGCAAGGCGAGTACGCCGGAGAATGCTTTTGAAATGTTGGCAAGGCGAATGGTGGCGTTGGGGTGAGGTGCCGCGCTTGCAACAGATGGTTTTGCTTTACTTGCCGCCACTTTTTCAATCCGCAAAAATTTGCCCCGGAGAGAATTCTCTCCGGGGCAGGGTTTACTTACTGACCAACAGCCTTGGCTTGCGCTTCGTCGGGCAATTCTGATGACAGGTAGATAGCGCCTGGCAAGTCTTTGCGGCAGGTGACTGGGTTTGGCTTACCAGAAACTGAATCTTCATAGACGGGTGCCGAGAAGATATTTTCTGCCGGTGGTGTGCCACCCGTTGCGGCTGCAACAGCGTGTTGCACAGCAAGCCGCACGTTGTCGTTGCCGGTTGCCACTGTGAAGAGCTTGAAGTCAGGGTTTGTACCCTTCATTTCTTCATAGAAGCAGGCGAGCGAGTTGCCGTCTGATGTGGCGAGTGCCGGGATCGACTTGCCCTGCTTGTTGAACAGCGGAAGTGCTCCAACAAGCGATGGACCAAAGTCCGATACGATCACGTCGATCTTGGTGTTCTTGGCGATTTCAGCCGAGAGTACCTGTTGTGTGAGCGCTGGGTCCCAGTTCGTCACTGCAAATGGCTCTGGGTTGATGAAAACATACTCAGCGCCGAGGATATTCTTCAAGCCCTTGAGTTCATCCAAGCCTTGGCTGTTGCCAGCTGGACCCGAAAGGAACAAGACATTGCCGCCTGAAGGCAGCACGCTCTTGATCCACTTGCCCCAGTTCTCGCCATCGTTCACGAAGGATGAACCGATGAACTTGGTGTAGTTCTCACCTTCCTTGCCGCCCACATCAACACGGTAAGGCACGATGACCTTGCCGGACTTGTATACGGAAGTGATGGCTGGGAGAACAGCTGGGCCAGCGTCACCGAAGACCACAAGTGCGTCTATGCCTTTTGCAGCGAGTGACTTGATGTCTGAAATAGACTTCTGGGTGTCGCCGTTGCCGTCAGCATATTCGTACTTGGTGATGCTTGGGCAAAGTTCGGCGGTTTGCTTGCCCGATGCTGTTGTAACTTGACGCCAGCTGTTGCCACCGTAGCCGTCCAGCAAGGCCAACGTGGCTTGCTTTGGGCCACACCACGATGGTGTTTCAGCATTGGCAAATGATGAACTGCCGAGTGCCAGTACGGCAGTTGCCACAGCAAGCGCCAGTTTTGTTTTCAGAGATGTCATGGTCTTTCCTCCACGTGTGTTGTTTCATTCTTGTTTTCAGTCGTCTTGCTGTGGTTCATTCGCCAGCGGAGCGAATAAACACCGATGCCAAAACCCAGGGCCAAAGCCTGGATGATGGTTTGGGCCGAGTAAGGCACTCCGACTGCGAGTGCGAACTGGCTCAATTGGTTGAGAAAAAATGCGGCGATGACTGTGGATATCGGAAAACCGCGACCGCCGAGAAGTGATGTGCCGCCGAGCACAACAACGGCGACGGAGGGCAACAGAAGTGTATCGCCCTGAAATGCAGTGGGTTCACGCGTGATACCAGCGATCAATATGCCTGCGAGGCAATAAAGAAGTTGCGCATACACATAGGCCATGAACTGATGCGTCTGAACGCGCAACCCAGCAGCACGGGCGGCTTTTGGATTTGCACCGATGGCTTCAAAACGACGCCCGACAACAGTTTTCTTCAGGACAAAGGTGACCACGGCCAGCGCAGCGAGTGCGAAATAGACGGCATGGGGAATTCCCAGGGTATCATCGCCTGCGATGGTGGCGAGGCGTTCCGTGGTGATGGAGGGCACACCACCTGACACGCCGAAAACGCCAGCATAGAGCAAGGCGTTCACACCAATGGTTGCGATGATGGCGTTCAGCTTGAACACACTTACCAGAAGCCCGTTGAAAATGCCGGCAGCAAGTGCAAAACACACGGCGATAACGACAGCCATGAAGAGCAACGAGTCATCCTGATGCGGATAATGCGTAGCTTGCACGACGGCGAGCGACACTGCACCGGGCAGCGAGAGATCAAAGCCACCCTGTTGGACAACGAGGAGTTGGCCGACGCCTACAATTGCGATGAGTGCTGCGAAGGGAAGACTGCCTGACAGTCCAGCTGCTGAAATGCTAGAAGGCGCAAAAATTGCACAGACCACCAGCAGAACAAGTGTAGACAGCACAACCGTGACAAAGCTGCGGGCCAGCGGAAGTTGCTGCAAGAAGCCCGGTGTCATGGTTGTGGCGTTTCTCATTTATGGAATTACTTTCGCCGCGCGAAGCTTGTCGAAGGCGTCAGTGAAAGAGTGAACAGAGTTCTGGTAGGCTGTGAAGCCCTTGTCCCTGCTCTTGGTCATGTCAGTGAAGTTTTCAATGACTCGGCCAAGGTCGGCATCAGAATGCCACCAAGAGGCAACCGACGTGAGAGCATTTTTTTGCAGGCCATGCTTTTCGACGATCTTGTCCCACACGCCTTCCATGCCAACCATCTGCTTCTCCAGCGGTTGGGCGTGACCGGGATAGGGTGCCGCTGCCACACCGAGATGAGCGGCAAGCTTCGACCACATCCAATCCCAGCGGAACACTTCACCATTGACGATGTTGAAGGCCTCATTGCGGGCGGCTGGCTTTGTTGCAGCCCACAACAAATGCTTGGCGATGATGCGGCCATCGGTGATGTCGACACAGGCTTCATATTGCTGCGGCGAACCAGGGAACACGAAAGGACGACCGGTTTCCTTGCAGATGGCAGCATAGGCACCAAGGGTTGCGGCCATGTTCATTTGATTACCAACAGCGTAACCGATCAGTGTATGGGGGCGATGCACTGACCATGAGAAGCCTTGGCGTTCCGCTGCTGCATAAAGCTCGTCTTCCTGATCGTAGTAGAAGTTCTGATAAGGCAGACGCGGCTGTTCCTCCCGGAAGGGCGTCACCATCTTGGATTTTGCATAGGCTTCGAAGGGACCCATGTAGTGCTTGAGCCCAGTGACCAATGCGGCGTGTTTTATCTTCTTGCCTTCTACAGCTGCGAGCAGATTGCGCACCATGCCAGCGTTGACGCGGCAATTCTCGGCTTCGGTGGCTTGGCGCAGCCATGTGGTAATGAACACGTCCGTTGGCTTCACGCGCTTCAAAGCGGCTTTGGTCGCGTCTTCGTCGGTGAGGTCAACCGCGATGTGCTTCACACCTTTCGGCAGATCATGCTTGTGACGCGAAATACCCGTGACTGACCACTTCTTGGTGGCGATCAAGTGTTCCGCCAAGTGACGGCCAATGATTCCGGAAACACCGGCGATGAGCGCATGGCGTTCCATCAATTCAGTCCTTTCATGGAGAGTGTCACCTTGATGCAAGCCTGTGCATCCTTGCCGAGCTCGAACGCCTTGGCTGCATCGGTGAGGCCAAAGTGGTGGGTTTGGATCGGCGAAAGATCAATGCCAGTGCGCTCAAGGAATTTGATTGCAGCAGGCCACACACCGGGAGAGCCAATGCAGCCGCGCACGGTGAGGTTTTTCAACTGTAGCAAGCCCAGTTTCGAAGTGATATCGCGGCCAATGTTGAGACCAACCATTGAGACGCGGCCATTCTCTTGGGCATATTCAAATACATTGGCCACAGACGCATCATGGCCCGACGCTTCGACCACGAGTTCGGCACCCTTGCCGCCTGTGAGTTCTTTAATGCGCTCGACCGGGTTGTCATTGGCGTCAACAACTTCTGCTGCTCCCAACTTCAGTGCGATGTCTCGGCGTTTTTCGATCGGGTCAACGACGATGACACGGGCACCCATGCCGATGGCAGCTGCTGCTGTGACAAGTCCAATGGTGCCACCGCCAGAGACGACGACGGTTTCAGATGCGTTGGTACCGCCGGAGCGCAACACGGCATAGAACCCGCAGGTGAAAGGTTCGATCAAGGCGCCACGATTGTCGTCAACGCCATCGGGCAATTTGTGTAGCCAGTCAGGATTGACGTTGAAATATTCACGATCAGCGCCGTTCATGGAGAAGCCGAAGTGGTGGAGGCGCTCAGGCGTTCTCACGACGCACTCACCGACGACGCGGTCACCCTTCTTGAAATTCTTGACCGATTTTCCAACTTCAACAATTTCACCACACCACTCATGGCCCGGTGTGACCGGATAGGAAATCGGGATGATGTAACGGCCCGCAAGTAGCTCGTAATCCGAATGGCAAATGCCAACGGTGCGGGTTTTGACCAGCACTTCAGCGTCGTTGATTTCAGGAATCGGCTGATCCAAAATTTTGGGATTATCCGGGGTTTCAAAAACCAGGGCTTTCATGAGCAGCTCCTAAACTTTCACAACCGCACCATTTTTCGCAGCCGACTTGATGATGGCTTCGAGAATGGAAATGTTGCTGACGAGATCTTTTCCGGTGATAGGGTAAGCAGCTTGTTTGCGAATGGCGCGGGCAAAGGCCACGAGATTGTCTTTCACGGGTTCGGCTGGTGGCAGCACTTCCACCTTGATTTGTTCACCTGCCATGGCAGATGTCACCACCCAACCATCGGGCGCTTCCACATGGGCCTTATCGCGGATTTCAATCCAACCCTTTGAACCGAAAACAGCAAAGCGCGAGATAAACGGCATGGCGAGAGAGGCTGAGACATAAGCCGTGCCACCTTTTTTGAAGCGAATATGAACGCTCATGGTATCGCCTTGCGGAATCTTGGAGGAGAGTTTTTCGCAAGACACGCGCAAGTCCTTTGCTTCACCAAGCAGAGCGGCAGCCAAGTCTGTGAGATGAATGCCAGTTGCCGTCATGCCCCCAACGGGAGCTTCCTTCTTGTTCAAACGCCAGTTAGACTTATCAAGCGTCGTGAATTTGTCGTGGCTGAAATTTCCTTCGACCTGTTGAATGCGACCCAGTGCACCTGACCGCGCCATCTCCAACATTTTGGCGACAGGTGGCTCCCAGCGCCGCTCATGACCCATACCGAGGATCAACTTGTTTTTCTTACACGCGTTAACGGCGAATTCAGCGCCTTTTTTGGTGAGTGCCAAAGGCTTTTCACAGAAAATGTGTTTCCTGGCGGCAACCGACGCCTTGATTTGCTCGGCATGCAATGAATGCGGTGTGGCAAGAATAACGGCTTCAACACCGGGGTGCTTCAGCGCATCTTTGAAATTTGCGTAGTGTGTGAAGCCATTAGCGGCGGCAAATTCTGCGCCTGCAGGATTGGGCTCGGCGGCGCAAACAATTTCGATGTCAGAGCTGGCTTTTTGCAGCACAGCCGTCATTTTCTTGCCCCACCAACCGAGGCCAATCATTGCAACTTTTACAGGACCTGTTGCCATTAAACTGTCACCAAAATTTTCATGTGATTGACGGATTTGTCGAGCAGCGCATCGAAGCCTTGCTTCACGACGTGATCTGCATGGATGTTAGCGGTGACGATTTTCTCAATCGGGAAAGTACCAGACTCCACCATGCGGATAATGCGTGACCAGCATTGCACGGGATAGCACCATGTTGCTTCAATCGAGATGTCTTTCAGCGCCCATGTCATGGGATCGACGTTTGCGGGCTTCATGTGCAAACCGGTTTGCACCACTTTGCCCTGGTTGCGCACAGCGTTCACGCAAGTGTTCAGACTTGCTTCAAGCCCTACGCACTCAATCGCCACGTCAACACCAACACCCTCTTCGGTCATATCTTTGATTATCTGCACAACATTCTGTGTCATCGGATCGATGACGATGGCCGACGGCACCAAGTCTTTTGCCATTTTGCGACGGAAGGCATTGGGCTCAGACACAAAAATCTGGCCTGCACCCGCAGCTTTCACAGCCAGCAAAGTGAGAGCACCAATGGGGCCAACACCAGAAACCAAAACAGTGGAGCCTGATTGGACACCACCGCGATCAGCAGCATAAACCGCAACAGCGGCGGGTTCGATCATTGCTGCTTGAACATCGGAAACACCTCTTGGAACTACGGCTAAATTGTAATCATTCACCACGGCCAATTCGCCCATGCCGCCCCAGGCCCATGACAGACCCACGCAGCCCATACTGGGGCTCAAGTGATACAGCCCACGGCGGCCATAGTAGTCATCCCGTGGTGAGATCAATGGCTGAATGGAAACCCGGTCGCCGACTTTCACATTTGAAACAGCAGACCCCGTATCAGCCACTATGGCTGAGAATTCATGGCCGAGAATTTGCGGGTTGGTGACACCTGTGTAGACATGGGGCGTGACGGGCGTGACGATGGGGCCTGCAATGTATTCATGCAAATCTGTGCCGCAAATGCCGGTGACCAATGGCTTGATCAGCACATCATTGGCGCCCAGCTTTTTTGAAGGGGCCGGCACATCTTCGACGCGGATATCTTTTGCCGCATGAAACCGAACTGCTTTCATCGCGCATTCTCCCAAACATTCGCCGTCTCAGCTGTGTCCCGCTGGCAGCATTGGCGATCATCCTAACTAAACGCCCATGAACGGAATCAGGAAAAATTCTCATTTTGATAATCTTTGGGAATCAGGTCGGGATTTTTTTTGGCACGTTGGCTGTCAGATGGTTGCCGCAACTGGTGTGAAGAGAGATGACAAGCACTGATAAAACAAACGATGACATCGGCCCAGAGACGCGGCTTGAGCTGTATCGGCTGCAAGTCGAAATTCGCGACTGCGAAAAGCGCGCCTATGATTTATTTTTGCAGAACTTGATCAAAGGCACGAGTCACTTATCATTAGGCCAAGAAGCCATTGCTGCGGCATTTGGTGTTGCAATGAAGAAGGGTGACAAGTCGTTCTGCACATATCGCGGTCATGCCCACACGCTGGCGCGTGGTGTGCCGATGGAAGGTATGCTGGGCGAGTTGATGTTGCGAGACATCGGACTGATGCGCGGCAAGGGCGGCTCGATGCACCTGACATCGGTCGAGCATGGCGTGATGGGGTCCTATGCCATCATTGGTGCGCATTTACCGATTGCCTGTGGCTCAGCCTGGCGGGCGCAGTATCTCGGTGATAAAGATGTGACGGTTTGTTTCTTTGGCGACGGCACCACAAACATCGGCGCTTTCCATGAAGCTTTGAACTTTGCTGTGATTTGGAAATTGCCTGTGGTGTTTGTTTGCGAGAACAATCTCTATATGGAATATACATTAAATGCTGATGTGACGGCTGTACCTAGCCCGGCCGGTGATCGCGCCTCGGCCTATGGCCTTCCCAAAATTGTTGTCGATGGAAATGACGCTGATGTGGTGTATCGCACGGCAACAGAGGCCATTGAGAAAGCGCGCAATGGCGATGGCCCCTCGCTCATTGAATGCCTGACCTATCGTCATTCCGGCCATTCCCGTGCTGACCCTGGCAAGTATCGGCCCCCTGGCGAACTTGAGGAATGGAAGAAGCGCGACCCCCTCATCATTTACAAACAACGATTGGCTGAGTTCGGGATTTCTGAGAAAGACGCGCTCGCGATAGAAATTGAGAGCATGCGGAAAGTTGAAGTGGCAACGGAGCTATGCAAGGCTTCACCGTCTGCTCCTATCGAATTATTGACGGCTGATGTCTATG
>JANOPL010000131.1:0-64658 GCA_031421835.1 Hyphomicrobiales bacterium
CCTGGTTCAAGAAAGCCATCGTCACCTCGCCCTTGATGGAGTTGCAGTATGGCGGTTGGCCCAAACCCATAGCCTTTACGATTGCTGCCATCGCCACCGCCTTTGGTTTTGGCTGGGCCTATTTGCCAGGCTTTAAACAACTGCCGTTTTTGCTGCGTAATTTTGAAAATAATCCTCTCACCAGTGATGCCAAGCGCTGGGCGCGGGACATGAAGACGCTGGAAGAGCACCCCACACTGGGCATTGGCGGGCCAACGTTTGCGTGGTTTGTGGCGACAGTGTTGAGTTTGAAAGATGTCCACAAACGCCGCCGCGACCAGGGTTTGAACTGCCCTGTTTTGATACTTCTGGCGGGCCGCGAGCGCGTGGTTGATAACCGCGCGGCGCATCGCTATGTGGCGCAAATGCCCGGCGTGTCGATGGTCACCATTCAGCAATCCCTGCATGAAATCATGCTGGAAACCGATGCCGTGAGGAAAGAGTTTCTGGCGGCGTTTGACAGTTATGTTGTTGGTACTTTGTGAATTCCTGTACAAGGAAAATAATGCCTGACACCGCGCGGCGATGGGGCTATGTTTCGGCATACTCCAGAATTGGGTCACCCCTTCTGAACCCCCTCAACAACAGTTTTGAGCCGATCATGAAAACGACGTTGGGGCGGAGAGGACGCTTGGTCTTAATTTCAGGTGTGTGATGAGGGTTGCAATGGGAGCAATTCACTTTCAACCAGTTCCAAACACCCGTCATTCCAAACGCGAAATGCAGCGCAGCGAAGTGAGCGATTTGGAATCCCGCTTTGGCGGTCACAAGTTGAATGTGTTGGGAAGTAGCGGGGTTCCAAATCACACGTTGCGCTTCGCTGCACGCGTGTTTGGAATGACGCGCTTGGGAAGAGAGTGCTCCAATTGGATGTGCAATGCTTTTGAATGTAAGTGTAGTCACAGCAACGTCATGGTAGTTACGTGAGGTGTCACCGTAATCACCGTAATCCAACGGGAGTAAAGTGAGGTGTCACCGTAATCGAGGTGTCACCGTAATCTAACTTGATCACAACACAGTTGCCAAATCACAGGTTGCGCTTCGCTACAAGAGTGTTTGGAATGACACGGCTAAGTGGTAGAGAGTTTTTACCTGGAAGGGCAGTGCACTTAAATATTGGTGTAATCACTTCAACTCCTTACATTTGTTCAAAACACTTTTGGCTCTTAGAAAGTGCGTCAACTACTTCGAGTTTTGTTGCCGAAGGCTTCAGTTCAACACACAAATGAAGGGCGAGAACAATCTGAAGGCTTTTGAACAATTGGCCGATTTCTTTGTCTGAGTACTTTGCCAAGGCAAAATTTGGACTCGACCAAAACTGTTCAAAATCCACGTTCATTAGAAGCGAAAGACCCAGGCCCACAAACAATTGCGAAGCAATGCACGCTGATGCCTTTCTATCGTCAAGCCTTAACGACACTGCAAGTCCAACTCTCTCAACTTGCGCCCCATTTAGTATCACCAAAAGTCGACAGGCTTCCTCACCAAGAACAAATAGCTTTAGGCCCGATCCTAAATACCTCGTCACAAACTTTTTCTGAAAGCTCGTTTTCTGCTCATAGAGCTCGATTTCAACTAGTGAACTCTCACTGTTTTTACTCAGTGTGAAGTTCAATGGCGAAAGATGCTCGCTCAATGTCCTAATTTTATCAGAACATGAAACAGTGCCGCAATTAAACACAACGGAAATTGGTACAGCTCCAGAAGGCTTTACCAAGTTTTCCCTAGTGTCGGTAAAGGCCGCATCCAAATAACTTTCAGTGACTTTTTCATATTTTGACTTTGACCAGCTTAATGTCGGATTCGCAGCAAGTAGTACTACAAACGCTAGGGACATTACGGCTTTAAAGACTGTAAGAAATTTAGTTTGAAACTGCATTAAACTGATCCTCAAGTACTGTATCCCTGCTTGGGAGCGGGGTGACAGTCTGGAATTGCGATGACAGAATTATGGTGAAACTCAAACAAAGTTTAATGGTTTACTTGGTGATTCCCTGCCATCCCGTTCCCCTACCTCAACCCTCCAACTGCTGATACGCCATGTTGATCCGCGCCTGCATCGCGGCGGCGTAGTTTTTCATTTCTTGGGGGATGTCGAGGCTGGTGAAGCGGTCGGGGTGGTAAATTTTGACCAGCGCTACGTAAGCCGCGCGAACCTCTTCAGGAGTCGCGGACTTTTCGATGCCGAGGACGGCATAGGGGTTGAAGCCGGATTTATCGACCGAGCGGCGCTGTTGGTTTAACCCGGCTTTCGGCGGATCCATGGTTTCCACGCGGGCGATGATTGACTTGTTGATGACCTGCTGGGTGCCATCGCCCGTAATGATGTCAACAAAAACCTCGGAACTGTTGAAAGCGTCGGTCAACTTGCCTGATAGGGGCAGTTTGACCGACACGATCAAGCTTTTGCCATCGGTCAGGGTTAATTTGGCCATGCTGCGTTGGACTTGGGCGGAAGATGTGAACATGACAACCTCGTGAATTTTCAGGGGTTGATACCAAAAATTCCTTTCACCCAGATAAATTGCATTGTGCGGTGCGGCATGCTACGAGCGCCTCAATTCCCGAAATAAGCCCTTATGAGAAAGACAGGCGCACCCATGAATTTGCGCAATATCGCTATTATCGCCCACGTTGACCACGGCAAAACAACGTTGATTGACCGTTTGCTGAGCCAGTCCGGCACTTTCCGCGACAACCAGAAGGTTGGCGAGCGCGTGATGGACTCGAATGACCTCGAACGTGAACGCGGCATTACGATTTTGGCCAAGGTCACATCGCTGCAATGGCAGGACACCCGCATCAACATTGTCGATACGCCAGGCCACGCTGACTTTGGCGGTGAAGTTGAGCGCATTCTCAATATGGTGGATGGTTGCGTGTTGCTGGTGGACGCTGCAGAAGGCCCGATGCCACAAACCAAGTTTGTATTGCAAAAGGCTTTGAAGCTTGGCCTTCGCCCCATCGTTTGCATCAACAAGATTGATCGCCCGGATGAGCGCCACATTGAAGTGGTGAATGAAGTGTTCGACCTCTTTGCCGCACTCGATGCTTCGGAAGAGCAACTCGACTTCCCGATTATTTATGGTTCCGCCAAGCATGGCTGGATGGCGGATAAGCCTGAGGGCCCGCAAACCAATATGGATCCATTGTTCGCCCTGGTGGTCAAGCATTTTGCACCACCCGTTGTTGAGCCCGGTGAATTCCGCATGCTGGCCACCACCCTTGAAGCAAACGCGTTCTTGGGTCGAATCCTGACGGGCCGCATCCGTTCAGGTTCCGTGAAGCCCAATCAACAGGTCAAAATTTTGGCGCGTGATGGATCGGTTGTAGAAATTGGCCGTGTGTCGAAGGTTCTCTCTTTCCGTGGCATTGAACGTGTGCCCGTCGAAGAAGCCCATGCAGGCGATATCGTTGCCATTGCAGGTTTGGTGAAGGCCACTGTGTCTGACACGTTTGTTGATCCATCGATTACTGAACCCATCGCTGCAACGCCTATTGACCCGCCAACGCTGGCCATGGCCTTCCGCATCAATGACGGGCCATTGGCAGGCAAGGAAGGCGACAAAGTGCAATCCCGCGTTATTCGTGAACGCTTGTTGCGCGAGTCCGAAGGCAACATTGCGCTGCGCGTGACCGCATCGGAAACCGAAACTGACGCGTTTGAAGTCGCAGGTCGTGGCGAATTGCAATTGGGCATTCTGATTGAAACCATGCGCCGCGAAGGCTTTGAATTGACGGTAGGTCGCCCCCGCGTTGTTTATCAAAACGACGAAATCACCGGCGAAAAAATGGAGCCGGTGGAAGAAGTCATCATCGACGTGGACGAAGCTTATGCAGGCGTTGTGGTGCAAAAGGTTTCGGAACGCAAAGGCGAGTTGCGCGACATGCGCCCTTCGGGCACGGGCCGTCAGCGCTTGGTGTTCCACGCGCCAACACGTGGCCTCATCGGTTACCAGTCGGAACTGCTGTCAGACACACGCGGCACCGCCATCATGAACCGCCTGTTTCATTCCTATGCCCCTTACATGGGCAACATTGCCAGCCGCCACACCGGCGCTTTGATTTCCAACGGCGAAGGTGAAGCCGTGGTTTACGCCATGTTCAACCTGCAGGATCGTGGGCCCATGTTCATTGAGCCCGGCGCCAAGGTCTATGCCGGCATGATCATCGGCGAACACACGCGCGGCAATGACCTTGAGCTTAACGTGCTGAAGGAGAAAAAACTCTCCAACGTACGTTCAAAGGGCGCAGAAGAAGCGCAGATTTTGACCCCACCGATCAAGATGTCGCTGGAAAAGGCGCTGGCTTATGTGGGCGAAGACGAACTGGTGGAAATCACACCAAAGTCCATCCGCCTGCGCAAGATGATCCTCGACCCAGCCGAGCGGAAGCGCCTGTCACGCCAGAAGGAAGCTGCGGCTTAATCTTTAGGTTTCTGACTTTGCCACCGGCTGAAGGGCAATGGCCCATCATGCCGGGCGGCAATTTCTTCGCGCGTGAAACCCAAGTCACGTAAAATAATCGGATCAAGCGCCATCACAAAACGCAAGTTTGCTTTGCGGGTGCGTTCACTTTTCCATGTGCGATAATGGTCAGCGATGTATTTGCAAAGCAGTTCGAACCTTGAGGTTGCCTTGCGCTGAGCTGTAAAATTCGTCGTTGCGTTGAAGGTGAGCATGGTCATGGCTTTATTCTCCGGCTTGCTTTGTTTGTTTGGATTGTGACTGGACAACGGGAGCTGCGAACAGCTGGTGTTGCGTTCGCAACCACCTGAACTCGCCACTTACCGCATCAAAAACGAGACGCATGTCGTAGCCTTTCTGTGTTTCAAATCCGCGCATGAGCGGCTCCTGTTGGTTATCTGTTGTCGATGGTGTGACCTTGCCTTGTCGTACATTCGGGGTCTTGAAAGGACTGGCGAAAACTTCCGAAATCTTCCAAAATCAATTTCGGAGAACACGGATGTCAGCGGACAAGTACAGTTTTGGGGATTTTGAGTTTGATGCGGTTCGCAACGTATTGCTTAAAAAGGGCAGCAGCGTTGCTGTTGGTCAGCGTGGGCTGTCTCTGCTCAATTGCTTGCTGGCAGCCAAGGGTAAAGCTGTCTCCAAGGCAGAATTAATGGACGCTGCGTGGCCATCCGAACACGTGGAAGAGAGCAATCTTACCGTTCAAATTTCCACGCTGCGCAAATGTCTGGGACGCACAAGAAGCGGAGAAGACTGGATCTCAACGGTACAACGCAATGGCTATCAGTTTGTGGAAGCCAGTTCTGATATCGCTTTCAATCCCGCAACGACCAGCACGTCAGTCAGGCTCGCAGTACTTCCCTTTGAAAATTTGAGCAGCGACCCGGAACAGGCGTATTTTGCCGACGGGTTGACGGAAGACTTGATCACCGACTTGTCGCGCGTGCCGGGTCTGTTGCTGACCTCCAAGCATTCATCATTTGCATTCAGAAGCAGAGGCGAAGACAAAAGTGCGGTGAGCAGTTTGCTGGGAGTTCGATATCTCGTGGATGGCAGCGTGAGGCGTGCGGAAGGACGGGTTCGCATAACGGCGCAACTGACCGATACCAGCGACAACACAAATCTTTGGGCGGAACGGTATGACCGCGATCTTTTAGATATATTTGACTTGCAAGAAGATGTGGCTCGCAGCATTGCGACGGCAATCAGGGGCGTGGTGTCAGCTCCGATGTCCAAGCGTTATCGCAGTTCAAGTCTTGATGCTTATGATCTTGTTGTCGCATCGCGCAATCTGCCCGATAAATCTCTTCCGGCCAATCGTGAAGCACTGCAAAATTTGCAACGGGCTTTGCGGCTTGATCCCAAATTCCCTGCCGTACACTATCTCCTCGGCATTGCTGAACTTTTGTGGTGGCTTTTGTGGGATGGCGATAGGGACGTTGCGAGGCAGAATGCACTCCTGCATGCGGAACGTGCTGTTGCGCTGGCCCCTGACGACCCCGAAGTTTACGAATTGCAGGGATTTGCCTTGATCAAGCACAATCGGTTTCCAGAAGCGGCTGTGGCCTATGAAAAGGCGCTGGCGATTGATCCTCATTTTGCCAATGTCCATGCGGCAATGGCTGATTGGAATTTCGCCATGGGACATCGTGCCGATGCTTTGGCATCAGCGCGCATGGCTGTCAGTCTCGAAGCTTTTCCACCGGGATGGTACTACGAACACTTGGGTCGCATCGAATTGTTTAACGGGCTGGTAGAAGATGCGATTGCCACTTTGCAACGGCCTGAAACCTACGGCATGTTTTCAGGACGTTCATTGGCAGCGGCGTTGGCAGCCGCTGGCCGCATGGATGAAGCGCGTGAGGAATCGCGCCTGTTCATGTTGCGACAACCCCACTGGCGTATCCGTGATTGGATCGCGACAGAATTTTTCGCCCATCAGGAAGATGCCGATTTTTGGTTCAATGCTTATAAATTGGCAGGTTTGCCCGAATAGACGAGGCGTGACACAAGTGTTGCAGCTGCCACCTTTCGTGCGAATTGCAGTTTCGTAAATGGACCCAATTGCTTGCGCATCGCATCAAGCCGCCGCAAGCGTTGCAAAGCGGCTTCTCACCATCCAGTCGCCGATGGAATTGATCAAAGCATCGTTGCCGACAAGTTCAATTTTGCCGCTGTTGATTTCTGCTTGAAGTGTGGACAATCCCATCCAGGCAGAGGTCAACGCGCGCAAGTCTGCTGTGATGTAAAGCTCCACGTCGTGCCCCGGGTCAATCATGCACATGTCAACGGCGTGGCCCGGTCTTGAAATCAGCCAGTAATTGCGCTCAGCCAGAGGCAAGTCTGGGAAAATGATCTGGATGACGCAACGTCGGTTCTGCGGCAACACTGCTGTGTTGACCTTGCGGCGCATGTTCCACATCAGCACGCCAGCATTCAGCCGCTCCAACTTCACGTCGGCCTCAATGTTTTGGTGGGCCCAGTCGCCAAGCTTATCAATGATCGGTTCAAGTTCCCTGGCGATTGACGTGAGGTGATAGGTATATCCGCCGCGCATCTTGTCTGGAATGCGGTTGAGAAGCCCATGACCCTCCAATTGCTTTAGTCTTTTGGACAGAAGTGTTGGCGACATCGCTGGCACGCCGCGCCTGATATCGTTGAAATGCGTGGAGCCGCTAAACATTTCGCAGAGTACTAGCAGAGTCCAGCGCGGTTCGAGTATTTCGCAGGCCTTGGCTGTCGGGCAAAATGAGACATAGCAATTGTGGGTCATGGCAGACTCCGTTGACGATGCACGTAAGAACAAGAACGTCTCCATGCATAGTCCAGAAAGTGTACTGCCCCCGGTTCAGTTTCTACACTTTAAGATCAAACCACAGGTGATGCAAATATCTCCAAGGGCGGTTGGCAAACCAACAACTCAAACTTTTGCAAAGGACAACGATCATGACCAATACAGCGACACTTCAACCCATTCCTGATTATTCCGCGATAAAGCAACGGCAGCGTGCAACGTGGGGTGCCGGCAACTATTCGGTTATCGGAACGACACTTCAAATCGTCGGCGAGACCTTGTGTGAAGCGCTTGATCTCTGCGCAGGAGAAACCGTACTGGATGTTGCAGCTGGAAACGGCAATGTTTCACTTGCGGCAGCGCGCAGGCGTGCGCACGTGACCGCTACGGACTATGTTCCACAACTGTTGGACGTCGCAAAGAAGCGCGCAGAAGCCGAGGGTCTGACCATAGAGTTCCGTGAAGCTGACGCTGAAGCATTGCCCTTCGGCAACGGGTCGTTTGATGTGGCCGTGTCAACCTTCGGTATCATGTTCACGCCCAACCAATCCAAGGCCGCCAGTGAAATCGCGCGCGTGGTGCGCAAAGGCGGACGCATTGGCATGGCCAACTGGACGCCGGAAAGTTTCATCGGACAACTGTTCAAAATCATTGGAAGGCATGTGCCTCCTCCTGTTGGAGTTGTGTCACCAGCATTGTGGGGCACGGACATGAAGTTGAAAGAGTTGTTTCCGGGCAGAACCGTGACCACTGCAAAAAGAATATTCAATTTCCGATATGAATCGCCTGAGCATTGGCTTGAGGTATTTCGCACTTATTATGGCCCCACACATAAGGCATTCGGCGCACTTACACCGGACGGCCAGCAGGCACTCCAAACCGAAATTCTGGCGCTGGTGCAACAATTGAACCGCAGGCGCGACGGCAAAATGGTTGTGCCGGGCGAATATCTCGAAGTGATTGTGTCGGTTTAGTTCTCGCAACCGCCTTCGCTGGCAATGCCATCCGTGGCCGTGTCAGCGTTGGCGACGAAAATGGTTTTACTGGTTTTGCATGAGAAGCCCGCTGCTGCCGTATCGGCCAGCTCGCGGGCTTTTTCGTTGGCGTTGGGGTAGGCGCCTTCGACGTAGCCCATGTGGCAGGAGTTGTTGTCTTCAAGCTTAGTGACAACGAGCCAAGACTTTTCCTTGGTTGAGTCTTCGGGGTCATAGGCAACGGTCCAGCGCAAAATGGTGGCAATGGGGATGCCGTCTTTCAGACGCCACTCAACCTTTTTGCCCACACTGTTGAAGCCACCAAAAGTTTGCGTTGAGGCGCAATGGTCTCCGGTGGTTTTTCCGAATGACACAAAGCTGCGCAAGTCACCCTCGGCAAAGCTGACGACGTAGTCGCCATAGCCCTTGCATTCAAACCCGCCACTGCCCATGGCTTCATCGCCTTTTTCGACGGGCGTCACCAATGTACACAGAGATTTATTTTCAAGTATTAAATCAGAATAGGCGCTGTCAAAACCTGCAAATGCAGATGTGGTCATGAACAATAATAAAAGTGCAGCTAGTCCCCGCATGTCAACTCAACCCCTCTCACTATTCCAGCTTCCAAGTCAGAACATAAACCTTGGTAAAATATCATAGACCAAGAAGCGGCGCAAAAACTCCAGACCCAGGAGCAAGATGATTGGTGAAAGATCGAGCCCGCCCATGCTGGGCAATATGCGGCGGATGGGGGCCAGCATCGGTTCGGTCAGCCGCGACAAGCCGTGGGAAATTTGCCGTACGGTTGAATTGTTCACATTCACGATGTTGAACGCAAACAGCCAACTCAACACAACAGACGCGAGGATCAGCCACCAGACGAGATTGAAAAGGGCATCGACGAGCCAGATGATTGAAAGCATGAGATCTATCCTGTTTGATTGCGCGCTTCTAAAGCGTGTGGTGCGGTAAAGCAACTCTAGCAAAGTGGGAAATCCCGGGTCAATTCCAACACAGCGTTGGTTTGCTTTTAACCCAACTGGCTGGCGATCATCAGCCATGCACCACCCATGATGAGTCCGGCCAGGAGACCCGTCAAAGCGAAACCGACAACCAAATAAATGAATCTCTTCATCCAACCAAAACTGGAAAATAGAATTTGAAGGGTGGGCATTTCTCACAACTAGAGTCGAAAACTTGTCTGAGAGTTGCCACGGCTTTCGATCTTAAATCAGTTTGGGCCACTTCATGCCAACAGGTCCAAGCAAGGTTGCCGTGCCAATCAATAGCCTGGTCACGCCAACACTTCCCCAGAGCTGCATATGACTATACCCCCATTTGCCACATGCAGCGTTGGCGTGACCAGTTTTTGTTTTCGATTACTCGATGGCTGTTGGACGGTTCCAAATTGACGATAAATTCCGAAGTCAAACATCTCACATCCAAAATTCACGCGTTGCAAAATGAGCTTGCCGCCACCAGAGATCTGTTGAAGCTGTATGCGGCAGTTGTTGAAAATTTTCCAGGCGGCATAATCCTCACAGACAAGGATCTTAACGTCGTTGTTTGCAACGAACAACAGAAGAGACTGTTGAATTATTCACCGGAACTTTTTGACGATCATACTCCGTCGCTCTATGAGATTTTTCAGTATAATGCGGGGCGGGGTGAATATGGTCCGGGACGCGCCGATCTCCATGTTGCGGAAAAAATCGAGCTGGTCAAAAAGCGCATCACACATGTGTTCGAACGGATCAGGCCAGATGGCACTGTGATTGAGGTGCGCGGGGAGCCGATTGAAGGCGGTGGTTTCGTCACGACTTACATCGACATTACCGAACGGCGGAGATCAGAGGCATTCATTTATAATATGGCCTTCAGCGACGGATTGACAAAGCTTTCAAATCGAACGGGATTAACCCGAAGTCTTGAGAATTTTGCAGCAAGAGCACAACGAGGGGAACATTTTGCTCTGCTTTATGTTGACCTCGACAATTTCAAGCCAGTGAATGACACCTACGGACATGCAATCGGTGATCTCGTCCTGCAAGAGGCTGCGAAGCGGCTGAAATCCAATTGCAGGGAAGTTGATATCGTCTCACGTTTTGGTGGCGACGAGTTTGTCATTTTGCAAGCCAGTATTGAGACCCCTTTTGATGTTGAAGTGTTGGCAAAGCGACTGACAAACGCTTTGCGTGAGCCCTTCAGTTTTGGTGATACCTTGATCAATATCAGTTGCTCTATCGGGGCAGTGTGCTCAAATTCGATTTCAATTGATGCAAACATGGAATCGTTGATTTCAATTGCTGACAAGGTCATGTATCAATCCAAGGCTGCCGGTAAGGGTGTTTACGTTATCCACGCAACGGAAAATCAGAAGGCTGCGCTCAACTGAATGCGATTTGGTCGGCTTTTGTTGGATAAAGGCCCACATTCGATATCGTGATCAGATGGAAACTTTGATCGGTATTTTTCTGATACATTGTCTGTTCTGCGCACGATTCATTTACCATGCCTTCAGCCCCGAGAGATTGTTAGCTTTGCTTTAACACAGTGTCGCTAGACTTCAGCTTATAGCAGGGCTTCTGGCGGATGACCGCAGGTGAAGTAACAGTATTGCGTCGTACCTGTTATTCCGGTTCTAGCCCGGCATGTTCTCAAAACAAAATTCAAATCAAAAAAATGGAGCATAGCTATGGCTAGCATCAATACGAACGTCGCTGCAATGACGGCTCTCAAGAGCCTCAATATGACCAACGCAAATCTCGAGAGAACCCAAAGCCGCATTTCAACAGGCTTGAAGGTGGGGAATGCTGAAGATAACGCTGCATACTGGTCAATCGCTACGACGATGAAGTCAGACAAGTCAGCTCTCTCAACCGTGAAAGATGCCCTGGGCCTTGGTGCCGCCACAGTTGATGTGGCTGCAACGGGTGCCAATGCCGCCATCGAGGTTGCAAAAGAAATCAAGAACAAGTTGGTCGCCGCACGTCAACCTGGTGTTGATCGGGCAAAAGTCCAGTCGGAAATCAGCCAGTTGCAAAGCCAAATGACCAACATTGCAACGCAATCAACATTCTCTGGTGAAAACTGGTTGTCGGTCGATTCAAGTGCCGCCAATTACAACGCCACCAAGTCGATTGTTTCGTCATTCACGCGTTCTGGCGGTACTGTTGCTGTTGGAACAATCAGTGTGAGTTTGTCGTCGGTCAAGTTGCTGGACGGAAGCGCCACCGCAGACGGCATTCTTGATACTGAACGTGATGCAACGACTGGCGCTGCCTTGGCGACTGCTGCGGCAGGTTCCTTCAAGGTCACAACTCTCGACATTTCAGCTTTGACTGACTCTGCTGCAGATCTTGCAACGCTTGACGGATACATCAAGGGTGCTGATGCAGCCGTCACCTCCATGACCACAGCATCGGCCACGCTTGGCTCTGCCAAACAACGGATCAACTTGCAGAAGGACTTCGTGAGTGCCTTGTCTGATGCGATTGAGCGTGGTGTAGGTTCGCTGGTGGATGCCGACATGACCGAAGAGTCGACAAAGCTTCAGGCGTTGCAGGTTCAGCAACAACTCGGTGTGCAGGCGTTGAGCATTGCAAACCAGAGCAGCCAGTCGATCATCTCACTGTTCCGCTAAATCTTGCGAAAACAAAAGCTGGTGTGGGGCTGTAAGAAATCCCCCGCCAGCATGCTGCTGCTTCAAAAGGCAGCAACGATTTAACCCGACATTAACCAATCGTGCTCCAAATCAGCTTCATGACGTTGGCGGAAAACTTCCGCCTGGCATGAGGCCTCTTCGTCATTCCGGTATCAATCCGGCATGTCCTGATTTTTCCAGTTCGCTGTGGAGCAATATGACATGACGAGTATCAATACCAATCGGGCTGCCATGACGGCGCTGCAGAGTCTCAACACAACAAATATGAAATTGGAGGCAACGCAACAGCGCATTTCAACGGGCTTGCGCGTTTCAACAGCAACAGACAATGCCGCATATTGGTCGATTGCCACTACAATGCGGTCGGACAATTCATCGCTGTCGACCGTAAAAGACGCCTTGGGTCTGGGGGCGGCCACGGTTGATGTGTCCTACACAGCACTCAATGCGTCAATCAAGTCTGTGACAGAAATCAAAGACAAGTTGGTTGCAGCACGCCAGCCCGGTGTTGATCGTGTAAAGATTCAAACTGAAATAACGGAGCGGCAGAATCAACTCCGTTCAATTGCAAATTCCGCCACGTTCTCAGGAGAGAACTGGTTGTCGGTTGATTCAAGTTCACCTGGCTACAATGCAACAAAGTCGATTGTCTCATCGTTCTCGCGCGGCAGCACTGGTGTCACGATACAAACGATTGAATTTGATGGTGATGCCAGCAAGCTTATCGATGCCAGCAATCAGTCAGGCATTCTGGATACTGCTGACACAACAGTCAATGGCGGTGTGGCGTATTCCATTCTTGATCTTGATGTTGCGGCTTTGACAACAAGCGTGAACGACACTGCCGATCTCGAGCAGATTATCAAGTGGGTCGACCAAGGCTTGAGTGCCATGATCAATTCTGCAGCCAATCTTGGCGCCCTTAAGAGTCGCATCGATTCACAAAGTGATTTTGTCCGGGTTCTGATGGAAGCGGTAGAACGTGGTGTTGGTACACTTGTTGATGCCGACATGACGGAAGAGTCCACCAAATTGCAAGCGCTGCAAGTGCAGCAACAGCTTGGCGTTCAATCTCTCAGCATTGCCAACCAAAGCAGCCAGAACATCCTGTCGTTGTTCAAGGGCTGATGTGAGGGCTGCTTCCCTTCCAAAATTATCTGTTCCCTGCTCCAAAGTGTAAGTCGTCAGTACAATGAATATCATGCAGAAGTTTGTAACATCGCTTTTGAGTTTGGGTGTTAAACGCCTCGTGCTCCTTGGCTTCGTGTTCGCCGTCATATTTTCAATGGTGCTTTTGAGCGTCTACAGTTTTCGCCAACCCGTTCGATCCGTGTTGTACTCGGGTCTGGACAAGGCTGATGTGAGTGCGATCGGCACGGCGCTTTCCGAGGTTGGCACACCTTTCGACGTCAACGAAGCAGGCGATTCAGTGCTGGTCGAATTTGGCAAAACAGCTCAAGCCAGAATGTTTCTTGCCGAACGCGGACTGCCGAAGAGCGACAAGTCTGGATATGAACTCTTTGATCAGATGGGGTCCCTCGGTCTTACATCTTTCATGCAGCAGATTACCAAGGTGCGCGCGCTTGAGGGCGAACTGGTGCGAACCATACTTCAATTTGACGGCATAAAGTCAGCGCGTATTCATCTTGGACTGAAGCAAGATGGAGTCTTACGCAATCGGGAAAGCCGACCCACCGCGTCTGTGGTGATCCGCGTGGACGGCTCTCCGCGTGAGGGTTTGTCGTCCTCAATCAGACATCTGGTCGCTGCCGCAATTCCTGGTCTTCAACCCGAACAGGTGATGGTCAGCACGACCGAAGGAAAGCTGTTGGCAGGCCCAAAGACCTCTGACGACGCCAGCGTGGGTGAGCTGCTTGACCTCGAAAGGAAAGTGTCTGAAGAAATCACCAAGAGGGTGGAGAATACCTTGGAACCCTTTGCTGGCAGCGACAACATTCGCGTCAGCGTGTCGGCAACGATAAATCTCGACAAACGACAGGTCAGTGAGACCAAGTTTGACCCTGAGTCAAAAGTCGAAAGGTCATTGCAATCCATGAAATCAGTCGATAGCAGCAAGGATGCTGGAGTTGGTCAGGCTGTCTCAGTTGATCAGAACATTCCGCAAGAAATCAAGCCGAGTGGAGAAGTCGACACCGGCAGCAAGAAAAAAGAAGACAAGCAAGAGACGATCAATTTCGAAATTGGCTCGAAACAGACCTCCACAACATCTGCCGGTTATGTGGTTGAGCGCCTTGCCGTAGCAGTAGTTGTCAACAAGAAAGCCATCATCAGCAGTCTTGCGAATGCGACAGACGAAAAAGAACTTGAAAAGCGGCTCCTTGAAGTTGAACAAATTGTAAAGTCATCCGCAGGAACTTTTGAAGCCAGAGGCGACTCTGTCAAGGTGTCAGTGATCGACTTCTATGCGCGTGAAATTGTTCCAGACACAGCTTCGGAATTGGGCGTGGGCGATTATGTTGCAGGCAATCTGGGAACAATCATCAATGCGGCAAGCCTCATCATTTCCCTGTTGGTCGTATTGCTGTTGGGACTCAAACCTGCGTTGAGAATTTTGATGGCAGATACTCCGAATGAAGCTGGGCAAATGGCGCTGCCGGGCGTTCAAACCGGGGGTGCGCTGGCAGCACCCGTCGGCGTAGCTGTGGAGGTGGGGGCCACAGACAGGACTGACTTCAGGGCGGTAGCAAGTTCGAATGAGGAATCCCCGAAGGATCAACTCAACAGGCTGGTGACAGTTGATGTCGATAGAGCTGCGCAAGTTCTCAAGAAATGGATGAATGAGCCAGAACGGAATGCGGCATGACCCCCTTTGTGGCTTGGTCCCGGTCCAGAACTGAAATGCCGGTACTTGCTGGCATGATTGATGGCCACGCGTTTCAGGTTGAACTGCGAACTCAAACTCAGGATGAAATTTCGATGCTGATCGAAGACATGATTGAGAATCTAATCAGTTCATCGGCGGTGAAACTCAAAAACGCATTCGAGTTGATGCAACAAAGCTGTGAAGAACAACGGCAGAAGGATCAAGATGCCCGCATCCTGCAAGAGATTTCAAAAATCGAACGGATGACAACAGCTATTGTTGCGGATGCTCTTGTGCCCGTTTTGTCTGATCTGCAACGCTCCCGTGTCGTCAATGAATTTGCATCACTATTAAAGAAGATCCTCCCGGAATTTGCACAACAGAGTTTGACCATTAATGCGCCCGATGCCGTGCGCGATGAATTGTCAGAGGCACTGATGCGGCATTCGGTTGAGGCGGACGTCCTCCGGAGTGACAGAGACGAAATTGTTGTATCAGGCAACACTGTGGTGTTGCGTGCTGATCTTGACCAGTGGGCTCGGCAATTGCGTGAGGTTGCCGCCGTATGAACGAGCAGACTCCCGCGCCCCAGGAAATCATCATTGTTCGTCGTCAAGGTGGCGATGGAGACGGTGGACACCACGGTGGTGCCTGGAAAATTGCGTATGCTGATTTTGTAACCGCCATGATGGCTTTCTTCCTGGTGATGTGGCTCGTGAATTCAGCAAATGAAGTGACAAAATCCCGCGTCGCCAGCTACTTCAATCCAATAAAAATGACCGATGCAGCTGCGAATGCCCGTGGGCTGAAAAATCCCACTGACAAAAAGGCGACAGAACAAAAGATTGAAGACGCCGCTGCGAACGATCACAAGGAAGGGCGTGAAGAAAAGGAAGGTTCAAAGTCAGGTATTGAAGACAGACTTCTGGAAGATCCGTTTTCGACGCTGGATAAAATTATCTCGAAGGCATCAATCCAACTGAAAACCAAACAAGATGTTATTGACAGCAGTGCGACAGGAGATCCGTTCGATCCAAAAGCCTGGGAAGCCATGCGGAACGGAAAACTGGATCCTGGTGTGACCGTTGAAACCCAGAGCAAACGTCAAGCCAGTATGAGATCGTCTGGTCAAACTGAAAGTGATCAAGGGGTTAAAGATGCGCTCAACAGGGCCCCACTGGAAAATTTGAACGAAGATGGCAAGACGACTTCAGTTCTGACTTCAAAAATCCCTTCGCAGACTGAAGTGAAGCATGACAGTGAGACGCTTCAACTTCAGGAAACGCTCAAGGAACTGATTGAAAAGCATAAGTCTGAGTTGGACATTACGGCTGATGTTCGCCGAACTGATGAAGGGCTACTGATAAAATTAGGAGACCAAAGTGGGACCGGGATGTTTGCAATCGGATCGGCTGAACCCAATGCCGGTCTGATTGAGATCGTCGGTGTCATTGGAAAGTTGCTGTCACAACAAACGGGGGGCGTCGTTGTACGGGGGCACACTGATGGGCGAAAGTACAGGAAGGGACGTCGCGACAACTGGCAACTTTCAACGGCTCGTGCGCATATGGCAAGCTACATGCTGATGCGCGGTGGCCTTGATGAAGCGCGGATCAAGTCTATTGAAGGTCATGGCGCTGCATCTCCACTGTTGCCGTCGGACCCCGTCGCAGACGCCAATCGGCGCGTGGAGTTTCTTCTGCAGTCCGGGGTAAAGCGCAGTGACTAGGAGAGGCTTGCTCTTATGTGTTGCCGCGCCCGTTTTTTGCGTTCTGACAGCTGTCGCTGGTGTTTATTTTTTCATACCAACGGCTTTGTCGCACTTGCCGTTGATGGGCGAGTCAGAAATTGCTGGTAGCGAAAATGAAAAACTCGACGCAACAAAAGCGGAAAATACTGTTGGAGCTGATGCCAATGTTGATCGTGACAGAGAAACTGGAGAACAGCCTGAAGCTTTGGCTCAGTCTTCGGCTGAACAAGTTGCGGTTACCGCCGCATCGGACTTTGTCAGCCCGAAGTCCCAGACCAGCCCTTTTGGCAAAGCCATGCGCGAAATCTCAGCCTTGCAAGCAGCAATGGCGCAAGGTGTGAGTGGCTCCCCGGGGGACTTGAAAGCGTCAATGCTCCGGGCGAAGAGCGCATTTGTTTCGGGTGGTGCCACTGCCACATCACCGGAAGATCTTCAGTCACTGGCCCAATATGTGCTTTCTGGCGGCGATCCTTCTGCCGCGACGAAAGTATTACAAAATTCTTCGCTTAAAGCGCACCACCGGGATCTGATTGAAGGTGTTCGGAGTTTTGCAACTGCCGACCTGGCCAAGGCCAGACTCAAACTCTTGCCATTGGATGGAAAATCGTTCGGCACCATGTTGGATGCGCAGTTGACCATGGCGCAGGTTCAACTTGATGATGCTTCCTCGACCGACCAAAAACGAAAGCGCCTGTCCCATGTTGCAAATATCGTACCTGGAACGTTGATAGAGGAGGCCGCAATAAGACGGTTGATTCCGCTGCTGGCGCAGGCAAAAGACTCAAAGGCACTTATCTATTGGACCACACGTTACATCAGACGGTTTTCGAGTTCACTTTACTATCAAGATTATGAGTCGACTCTTGTTGACAGTCTTGCACTCGTTTCGACTACCGATATGCACGTCACTCAACTTGTCCTAGATGAAATATTCACGAGTGCCAACGAGCAGCAGGCAGCATCACTCTCCAGAAAGCTGCTACTCATAGCTGTGGACAACGGAAATTCATTGCTTTGTGATGACGTTCAAAAGTCCTTGTCAAAAACGTCATATCTCAAGGCAGATGGTAACACCGATACCTTGGCGTTGCTCTCGGTGTGCAAAGCTGCCGAAGGAGACGCCAGAGTACTTCAAGATCTTCGCATGATCGATACAACTGCAATGAGTTCAGTTGTTAAAGCAAACCTCGACAAAGCCATTGTAATGGCAGAGGCCATTCAAAAAAGCATCCCACTCAAGGATGATGGCATGTTTGGTCCTCATCTCCCGCTTTCAGAATCAGGTGACTACGCTTCACTGTTTGCAAGCGTCGCACAACAAATAGATTCTAGCGTCGCCGCAATCAAGAAAGCGAATGACCATGAAACTCGTCTCAACAAGTAGTTATGAAAGTGAACGCAGCGAGGGATTGCAGAGATCGACGAAGTCCAAGCGTGAAACGGACGTCGATATCAAAACGCTGGACTTCTCATTCTCACTGCATACTTTGCGTTCCGAGAACAAGCACGCACCAAAGTGTTGTACTTTCGACGTGGCGATATCAGAGAAGGATACCGACATCGACCCGCCAGTATCAAATGTTGATGAACTGGCGGCGGCACCTGTGGATGACAAAAGCCTGATGGAAGGGTTCGATCTTTTTGGCAGCGTATTTTCGTTGCTGCAAGAAGAAGTTTCTGCACGAGAAGATCATCAAGGGTACGAACTATCTCCCTCAGGTTCGGATGAACTGAGTAATGTCCCGCATTTTACTGGAAGACGCCGTGCAGACGATGCAATCGAAAGAGATCATGATAACTTCATCGTGATCGACTTCGACATGGCAAGAAAAAAGAACTCCGCTGTTCCGGATGTTGCAAGAATGCAGCCTGTACAGACGTTGGCCGCTGTTAAAACAGTGGGAAGCGATCCTGTAACAGCGTTGGGTTTGCAAGTAGAGCTGAGAACAACAGAACAGAGAGATGACAAAGGCGCACCACTTGGTCCGCTGCAAACCAGACATGACCGTCACAACACTGAAATTGATGCGCTGATGGCTCCTGCTCCCGCAAATGGGAGCTCTCAAAGCGCTGCATTGATCTCTGAATTTCAATCGTCGGGCGACAGTGGGCAGAGAGTTGATCAAATCACGCGCGCGATTGTTGAACAGAGTGCGGAATTGGCGGCGGTAAAGGTTCTCACGACTGAACGCCACGCCCATGCGGGACTGACTGGCCAAACACTGCGGCTAAGTCTTCATCCATCGGAACTTGGAAGCGTAGACGTTTCTGTTTCCAAACGTGGAAAGAGACTGCAAGTGACGATTGTTCCCGATCTGGAAAGTACTGGTCGATTGCTTCTGAAGGACGCGGAGCAACTGGTGAAGCGGCTCGGTTTGGCCAGTGCCTCATCCGACTATGTGCAAATTCAAATCGTGACATCCGATGGGGTCGTGGAAGTCCATACCGGCGATGACCAGTTGCAGTTTTCTGCTCGCTCAGAACAGGGTCGAGATGGGGATGAACGACAGCACGCCGCTCGGCAAGCGTTGCAGGCTCATCAACAGGAAAGGCACAGTTCTGATGAAAAAGTGGATGTCAGTCGCAGAGATATTTCTGACGATAGGCATGATCCTGGCGTTTATATCTAGTGATGCCCATGCGGGAAAAAAGCCCGGCGTAAAGTTGTGTGAGAAATATCTGAGTGCAGCGTCAGCGGCAGAAGGTGTTCCACTCGGGTTGCTTTATGCCGTTGCTTTGACCGAAACCGGTTCGGGTGGTGAATTAAACCCTTATGCAATGAACATAGAGGGCGCGTCGGTCCTTGCAAAATCAACGTCAGAGGCTATCGCGGTATTTGAAGAAGCCCGAGAAGCCGACAAAACACTTATTGATCTTGGATGTATGCAAATCAATTACCACTATCATCATCAGAATTTTGCGAGCGTCCCCGACATGTTGGATCCGCGGCAGAATGTCAGATACGCGGCAAGACTTCTCAAGTCATTGAAGGTGAAGCACGGCAGCTGGACTGCAGCAGTGGCGCGCTACCATGCTGGACCCAAAAATAAAGTCGCACAACATCGCTATGTCTGCAAAGTTTTGACCAATCTGGTGGCGACGCATTTTGGCAGCTGGACGCCAGAATCAAAATTGTACTGCAGCCAGAAAAGTAATTGAGGAATTCAGATATCAGCCTGCCACAAGCTCTCTCTGCCAACGTCAGTCATCAAAAAGGAGTTGATCATGAGTCTCTATGGTGTAATGCGAACCAGTACGTCTGGCATGAATGCACAATCAACACGAATTTCGGCGGTTGCTGAGAATGTCGCCAATGCAAACACCAACGGATACAAAGCGCTCCGTGCTGAATTCTCATCCTACTTCATCAGTGGAAACGTTGCCGACTATAATTCCGGGTATGTCGACGTCAACATGCACCGGATGGTTTCCAACCAAGGAACGCTTGCCGCTTCAAACTCATTCACTGATCTCGCAATTCAAGGTGAAGGATTTTTCATCGTTCGTGACAGCGCAGGTCAGAATATGTTTACGCGTGTCGGGTCTCATCAAAAGAATGCCAATGGTGAGTTGGTGAACTCGGCAGGCTTCAAGTTGCTGGGGTATCCTGTCAATTCATCCAACACGAGCGTTGTCGTCAACGGTTTTGCCGGATTGGTGCCCATCGCATTTGATCGTGAAGCACTGACGGCGCGCGCCTCCACGTCTGGACAGCTGCAAGTCAACTTACCTTCTACAGCCACGGCTGTTGCTGCTGCAAATCTGCCCTCGGCCAATACGGCGGGAACAACATATACCTCCAAAACGTCGATGATTGCTTACGGCAATCTGGGTGAGGAGAAAATGCTGGACATTTACATGTCAAAGTCGGCTTCCGAACAGTGGGAGGTTTCGGTTTTTGATCGTTCGCAAGCGGGTCCGAATGGTTTTCCTTATGCCGCAGGCCCACTTTCGACCACGACACTGAGTTTTGATCCAGCAAATGGGCAACTGTCTTCTGGAAGTGCGGACAACATCGTTGTCGCGGTGCCCGGTGGACAACCAGTGACGTTAGACCTCTCGAAGTCCTCCCAACTTGCGGCTGGTTTTTCGGTTCAGGACGCTGACATCAATGGCAACCAAGCCAGCGCTGCAGATATTGTTGAAATTGCAGACGATGGAACTGTCTATGTTGCATTTGAAGATGGAACACGGGTTGCAAAATATAGAATTCCACTTGCGACTGTGCCAAGCCCCGACAACCTCGAAGCCATTTCGGGAAATGCATTTGGTTTGACGTCGCGTTCAGGTCAATTCCGTATTGGTTTTTCAGGTGAGTCTGGATTTGGGACCATTGCGTCTGGAGTGCTTGAACAATCCACAACAGACATTGCTTCTGAATTTACGGACATGATTGACGCACAGCGTGGTTACACCGCGAACTCCAAAGTTTTTCAGACGGGGGCGGAACTCATGGACGTCCTCGTCAACCTCAAGCGGTAACGTTTGATTCCGCGTGATGACGAGTTTATCCTCAGCCCTTTCAAGCGCGCTTTCAGGTCTTCTGGTCACATCCGGTCAAAGTGCCGTGCTTTCGCGAAATGTTACACGTGCGAATGATTCAAGTTATAGCCGTCGCGAGGTCGATCTTACTTTGGCGCGCGATGGTTCGGTGCGGCTTGGCGGCTATACCCGCAGCTCTGACCAATCCTTACAAGAGCGGGTGTTGCGCACGTCGAGCCAACTTGGCGACAGCCAAATAGCATTCGATGCGCTTTCAACACTCAGCAGCATCATCGGAGACCCTCAAGACAATTCATCTGTTGCAGCTGGGCTGTTTGAATTGCAGCAATCAGTGCGAAATTATCAAAACAATCCCTCCAGTGGAAGCTATGCGGCCGTTGCCATATCCGATGCGCGAGCGCTCGCGACGCGTTTGAATGCATCTTCGCAGGAAATATCGACAGTTCGCGCGGATGCACACAACGGTGTCAAGTCCAGTGTTGAAACGATCAACGCGTTGCTGACCGACTTGAAGCTGATCGATACGTCTATCCGAACCGGCAAAGCAGGAACTGAAGCTTATCTCGATGATCTTGACAGACGCGACACAGTTCTCCGGCAACTTTCTCAGGAAATCGGACTGCGTACAGTCAATAAAAATGACGGTGGAATTGCGGTTTATACCGACAGCGGCATCACGCTCTTTGACGTCGTTCCGCGTCTCGTTGAAATGCAGGCCAATGGTCCATTGCTGCCAGGGACGCGAGGTCCAGCAGTTTTTATTGATGGCGTGCAAGTTTCCGGCAGCAACACTGTGATGTCTGTGCTTAACGGAAAACTGGCAGCTCAGCTAACAGTGCGCGATGAAACAACACTGCACTACGAAGCGCAAATGGACGAGACGGCAAGGTCGCTCATCAGCTTATTTGCTGAACGTGATCAAAGTGCTTCTCCAACACTCCCTCCGGCAACCGGTTTGTTCACTTATGTTGGAGGCCCGGCTTTGCCGCCGGTGTCCGCGCAACTTCCTGGACTCGCAGGTCAGATTAAAATCAACGCGCTGTTTGATGATCGACTTGGCGGCAACCCAATGCTCCTGAGGGACGGCGGAAGCAACGGCGCATCCTATGTGAGCAATCAACTGGGCGAGAGTGGCTATCAACAACGCCTCTCGCAGATTGCCGAGGCTTTCGACGTTCCGTTCGATTTCGATCCATCTGCGAAGATTGACTCACCTTCCACCATCAAGGCCTTTGCCGAATTTTCAGCCAGTCAACTTGCTGCGGAAAAAGCAGCGGCGAGTGGGGCATTCGATGAAGTCAAGGCGAACAATCAGCGCTGGACTGAAGCTTCTCTCAGGGCCACTGGCGTTAATCTCGACGAGGAGATGGCTTCACTTTTGTCTTTGGAAAAATCATACCAAGCTTCCGTCAAAGTGATGACGACCATCGACCAGATGTTTGCGGTTCTTGTCGGGATTGTCCGTTAGAATGCGTCCCGTTGGCCCCACGTTCTTGTCACTGCAGATCGGTACTCAGCCTGCGATGAAGCAAAATCAATCAGCGCTCGCCAAAGCCCAAATTGAACTCTCAACCCAACGACACAGTGACGTTCTCGAGAAACTTTCAGGCCAAACTGGAAGGAATATTCGGTGGCACGCAGAGCTCTCCACCATCGACAACACCATTCAGGCAAACAACCTTCATGCGACACGTGCAGAATTGTCCCAAAACAGTTTAGGCACTGTGGGTAAACTCGCCTCAGATTTTCTATCCAATCTGATCAGCGCCCGCGGCGCAGAGGGCGGCCGTGAAATTGTGCGTGCGCAAGCCAAGAACGCTTTGTCGATGCTCCGTGATCTTCTCAATGTGGACGTAGATGGCGCTTTTATTTTTGCAGGTCGAAATCAAGATGTGCCACCACTCAATGAGTTTCACGGGGCAGCTGGAGAAGCACAGTTTGATGCAAGTTTCCTTTCGGAGTTTGGTGTTTCGAAAACAAGCTCCGCTGTACAAACTATCACACCCAGTCAGATAGTCACGTTTCTCAACGGAAATTTCAACGCGCTGTTCGCATCACCGAATTGGCAAAACAGTGTTTCAAACGCAAGCAATGAAAATGTATCCACTCGTATTGGCCCGGGCCAAGATGTTGATCTTCTGGCAAACACAAATGAAGCGCCAATTCGGGAGCTTTACGCGGCGATCATTGCTGTGTCAGAAATTTCCGCTGGCGACATTAATGATGCCAGCTTTGAAAAACTCATGGATGTTGCAGCGTCTAAAGTATCCAGCGCTGTGCAGGGTTTGGCCGATATGCAGTCTCGCATCGGTATCAATCAAAAGTCGCTTGAAGAGGCCACAAGCCAGCTCAAGAGTCGCAAATCATGGTTGAGTGAGGTCATCTTGAAAACAGAATCTGTCGACACTTACGAAGTGGCAATGCGCATCAATGGTCTGATTACGCAACTTGAAGCGTCCTACAGTGTAACCAGCCGCATATCCCGCATCAGTCTCTTAAATTACCTCTAATAGAGTTTCTCATATGTACATGAAGCATTACGAGCAGGTTGCCGAAGACACTTCAGAACGCATTCGCAGTAACGAAGTCCGGGCGATTGAGCACTCTATTGACCTTATGAAAAGAGCGCGAGACTCGAAGATGTTGGCGCGAGATGTCGTGGAGGCTGTCTTCTTTCTGAACCGGCTGTGGTGCGTCCTGCTGGAAGACCTCGCTTCACGGGAGAATGCCCTGTCAGAAGGCCTCAGAGCAAAGCTGATTTCAATTGGCATTTGGATACTTCGTGCTGCTGAAGACATCAGACAAAACAAGCTCGCGAGTTTTGACGCCCTCATCACAATCTCACAAACCATCTCAATAGGTCTGAAGCAGAAAAATGCTGATACATTTGAAGAGAAATGAACGGCTGTTCGTGAATGGTGCTGTTCTCCGACTTGACAGGCGGGGCACAATTGAGCTGATGAATGACGCCCAGTTCCTGCTGGAGAACCACATCATGCAGCCTGAAGGCGCAACAACGCCACTGCGTCAGCTTTACTTTGTGGTTCAGACAATGATTGTCGATCCGAAGAACGCACATTTGACGATCGCACTTTTCCGGGCGCACAGCAAACAGATTGAACACCTGGCGCAAACACAAAGTTACCTTCATCTGGTGAGAACTGTTTCGAATTGTGTTGAAACCGAAAATTATTTTGAGGCCCTGAAAATGCTCAGAAAGTCATTTTCGTTGGAGGACCAATTGATTGGCGTTTCAACCAGCAAGGCACACGACAACGCGGAGGCAGCATGACGATGATTTCTTCAATTCAAGCGACAACGCAACACACTCAAACACAAAGTGACGTTTCCAAGGCTTCGTTGAATTACGATTCATTCTTGAAACTGTTGTTGCAGCAGCTCAAATCACAGGACCCTACTTCGCCTGTGGACCAGAAAGAAACCTTGGCGCAGCTGGCGTCGTTCAGCAACGTCGAGCAGACGATCAAGCTCAATCAGAAGCTGGATACTATGCTGAACCAGCAGCGCGTTCTTGATGCATCTTCGATCATTGGTAAAAATGTGGCGTCATTGATCAACGATACAGCAGGGAAAGTAACATCGGTCGATGTCGTTCAAGGAAAGCTATTTGCTGTTCTGGACTCGGGTGCCAAGCTTGAACTCTCGAATGATCTTCGGATCAGCGAATGAATGAGGCTGATGTGCTTGAAATTGCCCACTCGGCGTTGTGGGCAACAATCTTGATGTCTGCGCCTCTCGTAGGACCGGCAATGCTGGTTGGGGTTGGCATCGCATTTGGCCAGGCTTTGACACAGATTCAGGAAAATACCCTGACCTTCGTGCCCAAGATGTTGGTTGTTTTCTTCGCCATCATGTTCGCGTCTTCATTTATCGGTGGTCAGATTCAAATCCTGACCGAGAGTCTTTATCAGAAAATTGAATATGGTTTCACATCTGGTATTTGAAGGCTGTTTGGAAGCGGGGCGATGAGTACTTCGACACGACCACCCGTGAGAGGTTCCAAGGATTTCATCTTTGCCTTCGGTATTGCGGTTATCCTCGCAATTCTGTTTGTCCCCATTCCACCCTTCTTGCTTGACTTGGCGCTTGCCTTGTCGGTTTCGATGTCGATCCTCATTCTCATGGTCGCGTTGTGGATTGAGCGTCCTCTTGATTTTTCAGCATTTCCACTTGTCCTGTTGGTCGTGACGATGTTGCGCCTTGCACTCAACGTGGCAACCACACGGTTGATCCTGAGCCACGGTCATGAGGGTGCGCATGCTGCAGGCGACATGGTGGGTGGGTTTGCCAATCTCGTCATGGGCGGTGATTTTGTAATTGGTCTTGTTGTCTTTATTATTCTTTTAACGGTCAATTTCATCGTTATCTCCAAGGGGGCCATGCGTATCGCTGAAGTGGGGGCCAGATTTGCACTTGATGCTGTTCCCGGCAAGCAAATGGCAATTGACGCGGACCTTTCAACCGGACTGATTGATGAAAAAGAAGCTCGCCGCCGACGCCAGGAACTGGAAGAGGAAAGCGCCTTCTTCGGATCCATGGATGGTGCATCGAAATTTGTGCGGGGTGACGCCATTGCCGGACTTATCATTACTTTCGTGAATTCCTTTGGTGGCATCATCATCGGTGTCACGCGGCACGGAATGGATGTTGCTTTGGCTGCTGATGTTTTCATCAAGTTGACTGTGGGCGATGGGCTGGTCACACAAATTCCAGCGTTGATCGTGTCACTCGCAGCAGGACTTCTGGTGTCGAAAGGCGCAAACCGGGGTACGGTCGAAAGCAGCATTATCAAACAACTTGGCGCATATCCTCGCGCGCTTTCAGTGTCGGCTGGCATGCTGGCCGTCATGGCACTTGTTCCCGGATTGCCATTCTTGCCTTTCGCAATTCTCAGCCTCACGTTTCTTGCCATCGTGATCAGCACCAACAATACAAAGTTAAAGCTTTTTGCTGATGAAGCTGCCGCAAAACTTGAAGCGACACAGAAAAAGGATGACTTGGAGAGAACTTCTCCAAAGGAAATCTTGCGGGTGGCGGAAATTGAGCTATCGCTCGGGCGGCAAATTTCAACTCTATTTGCGTCGTCTCAGGGAGAACTTGCCAGCCGCGTCATGAAAATGCGGAAGCGGTTTGCGGCCGAATACGGTTTTGTCATCCCCGAAATCAAACTTTCTGAAGACATTCAATTGGGTCCAAAAGATTATTCCATCAAAATTCACGGAACCGTGGTGTCAAAGTATGAGTTGCGACCAAAAGAAGTTCTGGTGGTGTTAGGGAACAAGGAAGTTCCCAGTTTGCCTGGTGATGATGTGCGAGAGCCTGCGTTTGGACTGGAAGCCATGTGGTTCCCGGAGATGTTCAGCACTGAACTCAAACATTTGGGCTTCAAACCGTTTGAACCCATGTCCGTCATGTTGACACACCTTTCAGAGGTCGTGAGAAACAACCTCGCCCAGCTGTTATCCTATCGTGACTTGCGCATGATCACTGAAAGTCTGGAGCCTGAATACAGGAAGCTTCTGGATGAAATCGTACCGGGCATCATGTCTTTTTCCACCTTGCAGGGCGTATTGAAACTGTTACTGGCGGAAAGGGTCTCAATCCGAAATCTGAATCTCATTCTGGAGTCTGTTGCCGAAATAGCACCTCAGTCGAGGAAGCCGGAACTTATCGCCGAGCATGTGCGCATTCGTATGGCCCAACAAATCTGCGGTGATCTCAATGAGGACAATCGCTTGCGCGTCATGCGACTAGGCCACAATTGGGATTCCGTTTTCCTGCAAGCCCTCAAGCGCGATGGTCGTGGAGAAGTTATTGAGTTTGATATTGATCCGGGAAACCTCGAGAAATTTGCTTCAGATGCGACGAAGCAAATCAAACCGATGTTGGAAGACGGAAAAACGTTTGTCCTCGCAACGGCGCCTGAGGCCCGTCCTTATGTCCGAATGATCATTGATCGCGTGTTTCCCAACTTGCCTGTGTTATCGCATCTGGAAGTTTCCCGTGCCGGACAAATTGAGCTCGTCGGGTCAATGTCTTGAATTTCTTGGTCGAGCTTTTGAACCAGCAAGATATTCGCGGGTTGGTTTTTGTGTTCTCCCGCGTAGGGACCGCCTTTATTCTTCTGCCTGGCTTCTCATTCGCGCGGGTTCCGATGATGTTCCGCGCGCTTCTTGCCTTTGTGGTGTCGGCAGCAGTATATCCTTATTTGACGCTCGTAGATCGCACGGAGTTCAAGAATAGCGATGTTGTCGCGGTGGTGTTGAATGAGTTTCTCGTCGGCATATTCTTTGGTTTTCTTTGCGCACTGTTTGTTTATGCGGTGCGTTTTTTTGCTCATTTTGTAATGGCTCTGATCGGCCTTGCGGGAATACCAGGGCAATCAATCGATGATCTTGAGCCAAACCCGGCTCTGGTCATGATATTCTCCATGCTGTTTACAGCGCTTGTGTTTGCTCTTGATCTCCACCTCGTAAGTTTTGGCGCCTTGCTCGAAACATATAAAATCTCTCCGATTGGGCAGGCACCCAGCGTCGACGCGCTTGTCGACACCATCGGCAACACCTTGAGAGATACTTCACTCATGGCATTGCAAGCCTCAAGCCCGTTCATCCTCTATGGGATAGGGATCAATTTTGCCCTTGGTCTGGTGGGGAAACTGACACCGCAATTGCAGGCCTATTTTGCTTTGATGGGAGCTTCAATCATTATCGCATTCGTTGGACTATATGTTATTGGATCTCCACTTCTATCCTACTTTGTTACAAGTTATGCTGACTGGCTGGGGCGAACCCTGTGACGCCGGCGCGCTTTAAAGCCTGTCTGCGACTTTTGCGTGGGATTACAATTCAAGCAGACATGAACAAGGCCAAACTGCGTGGGATTGTTATCAGGCGAGATCAGCTTGAAAGTGAGATGAAATGTTTGGCCAGACTCGTCGGCGATAATCGCTTCGCCGATCGGAGACTGCTTTCTTCGATATCAAGGCGCATTGGGGTGACGTCAGGTGATCTCAACAGAACGCAACACGAGTTAGACTTGGCTTTCCGAAATGAAATGAAGTTTGATCGGGCGAAGACGGTTCTGAAGCAGAGAATTCACAAGCATGAGGCCGAGACAGAGGAACAACTCCTGATGGATTTAACTATTGCAAATGTTTCTTTCAAACTGATTGGTCAGTGCGCCACAAGAAAAAGGCGCTAGCAATATCATCAGAACATTTCCCAAGAGAGACTTCCTGATGGACCTGATTGCGGATGTATTGCAGCAAGCCGATGTAAAGAAACTAAGGCTGGCGACCGTGAAATTGCTCGGAAGCAAAGTCAAGTTGGCTGCAAAAATGCCTTCGTCAGATTTCCGGACGCTCAGCGCCACGCATGACTCCAAGCTCCTTGAAACTGTGGCCAAGGTTGAATTCAAGAAAGACCCGTCGAGACTGCCAGGCTCTGGTTTGGAAAGTGCAGGGTCTCTGCCCCCGTCTCGTGAAGATCAACGTAAGGAAGCCATGCGCGGACTGGAGACTGTTCTTGCAACCAAGATGGTCGAAGCGATGATGCCGAAAGACCAGAACGAACTTTATGGTGAAGGCACAGCTGGTGAGATTTGGCGTGGATTTCATATCGACTCTTTGGGCAAGGCGCTTGCAGGTCGGCAATTGCTGTCAACTTCAGCAGATGACGTCAGAAATGCTGGTGAGGACGCTGGAGGAAACATGCGTTCCAAGATGATCGTTCCGTTTGCGGGATGAGTGAGCATACAAAGATGAACAGTCAAAATGAGAGTGAACAAATAATTTCTGACATCACTGACAAAGGCACTATGATGAGCAGTGTACTCCATCGATTGGCAGCTGTGCTACAGCAAGAGAATGAGCTTCTCGAAACCGCTGTTGAAGCGGATCATGCGGGTTACATTGTTGCGAAGAACCAGGCTTTGCGGGAATTGATGGTGATGCAGCGGTCGCAACATTCGAACACGTTCACGCCTGACGTAATTCAGCACTTGCGCGAGGTCCGAAAACTGGTGGACCGCAACAGTCAACTGCTGAAACTTCAAGTTTCTGCTTTGAACGATATTACATCATTCCTGACGCAGTCGGCGATTTCTGAACAAGGTGATGGTACATACTCACGAGAGCAGTAACGCACGTCATGTTTAAGCTGCTGTCAGTTGGACTTGTCGGTGTGTGCGCTTCGCTTGGTGGCCTGTGGATCAGCCATTATCTGCAAAATCAAGATCGCTTAAAGGCAGCGAGTGAAGCCGGCCAATCTACATTGGTTCAATCCAAGACAGAGATGACCGGCGTTCCGGTTGTTGTGAATGGTGAAGTATCTGGCTACCTGGTTTTTCAACTCAGCAGTACAGTTGATTCATCCAAACTTCCTTCCAAGGAGTTTGATGTTGCACCCTACATTCTGGATGCTGCCATTCGTGCAAGTTATCAAAGTACTGACGATGGTTCCCTTGATTTCAATGCAGCATATTTGGGAAAACTCGCTGCATTGATCCGGGATGAAGCCAACAGGAAGTTATCCGTTGACGCCGTCGTTGATGTGAATGTTCAGCAGTTTAATTTTGTTCCAAAAGGCGATGTACGAGGTAATGTGTTGGCGGGCAGTCCGAAACAATGACTGGCCTCAATGGTGTACATGCGCTGTTGGCTTTTCTGACACAGCAGGCACAGGCGTCTAAGCCGCCTCACGGCATGAAGACTGATGTCAAACAACTGGAAGCGTTGCTGCAAGAATCTCGACAGTTGAACGAAAGGCTTCTCAGGATTGAACGATTGCTTTCAATTCCGCGAATGCTTGATACGACCGCTCTTGAAGCTGATCTCAACGGCGTTTCAAAAGCAGAGGGTAACTGGCCAGCATCCAATCTGGTTCGAGATGTCATCAACAGTCAAGAGCGGCAGCAAGCCTTTGGATACGCGCAGGTGGAGAAAGCATCTGCCGCGGACGATGAACCTTATTTCTACCGCGAAACTCTTGACGATCGACAGCAAGTGGAGGCCGCTATCAAGCAAGTTTTAATACAGCGTTACACCCCAACTGAATCCGAGGAGACGTATTCAAAGGCTGGAATGAATTTTGGTTTGCATCGTGAGGTGCCCGACTTTATTTCTTCATCTGAAACTGACACAAGTGGGGAGAGTGGCCGACTACTTCTCATGTCCATAGGGTTTTCACTGCTGCTTTTGATGCTTTTTGCGGTGATTTCCTGACGTTCAAATGCCGCCATTCGGTTTTGTAACGTCCAACTCACGCAGCAGTGTCATGGCATTGTTGATTTGCTCTCCGACCACTTCGTTCATTCTCAACAGTTCTTCGATTTGTTTTTCGATGATTTGAACCAGCGCTTCACTATGTCCGTTGTTGTTTGATGGTTTGGACAGCAACAGGACTTCGCGCACCTTGCTGACCGGAAGTCCGGTTTTTCTAAGCCGCACGATCAGACGGAGTGTATCGGCGTCAGCTGCTGAGTAAGTCCTCAATCGCCCCAGTTTTTTTGGTTCGAGTAATCCTTCTTTCTCATAAAAGCGGATGGCAGAGGGTGCCACGCTGGCCATTTCAGCTAGTTTGCCGATCAAAACCAAACTTTCAGAGCCAAGGGTTACGGGCTCATGGGCATCGCGGTTGGGCAGGGCGGAATGGGATGTTACTCTGTTCATGGGCTTTTGCGGGTCTCGCCGTTGGAGGAATTTTGGTCGTTGAACCAAGAAAACGCATGGAGGGATGTGAGCATTGCAATTGCTGGCTTGAGGTGATGGATGTTTGTGACTATTAGAAACTACTATCAACTATGTGCACTAGGTTTAACTATTTTTTACTATCTGTCAACCATGGTAGTTGTTAAGCAGGTTATCAAATGTCCCTTGCGGCAAACATACGAACGAGACGGGCCTTCCGGAGTTGGTCGCAAAAAGAGTTGGCGCAACGCGCGGGTGTCAGCCAGCAACTGATAAATGCCCTGGAATCCGAGCGGGTTCGGTCTTCAAAGTTCATTCGTGAAATTGCAGCGGCACTCGGCTGTGCAATTTCAGATTTAGACCCCAGTTTTGGTGTGATGGCCGAGGATGGCACGAGTATCGTCAACATGGCGGGAAGACATGGTGACCTGCCAATTTTTGGTGCGTTGGATGCGGTCGGCGGGTCTATGATTGTTTCCGATGAATCAATTGATTTTATTGGTCGTCCAGAACCGCTTCTCAATGTCAAAGGTGGCTATGGAATCATCGTTCCCAACAATTTCATGTTTCCTGAATATGAAATCGGTGACTTTGCGCTCGTCAATCCACATCTCCCGCCAGTGCCTGATACCACCTGCATATTTTACGCTGATCGCAATGAGCAATCGATTGGGCTTATCCGCCGCCTACAAATTGTTGCCCCTGACCATTGGACGGTGAAAGCTTGGCAGCCGGCTGAAGGCTTTGAGGCCGAAACAGAACTGCCCCGCAGCACTTGGCAAAAATGTCACCGCATTGTCGGGCGGTATTGTCGTCGCTGACACTTACTCCCGTCTTGTTGACAGACGTTTTGTGTAACTACAACTTTTGATTGTTTTTCGGGGCGAGCCAAGACGTCAATTTTTTGGTCTGTTACTCCTTGATCTTAAATCCCTTTTAACTTTTTTTATAATCCAAAGTCGGATTTGAGCTACTGCAGATACCTCAACAAGGTTCAATTCAGTGTATCTACGTCATTTGTAAGATGTTGATATAATGACGTAAACTAAGTAAAATAACGATTTGTTAACCATGCGACTCTATCTTCGAATCAAGTTGGCAGAAACGGTTTGAATGCCATCTCAGATTTTGGAGAATGAAAATGATTGTGGTCGTGGATAGCAGGCTGGACGTATGTGAGGCCTATAAAACCACCTTGGGTAGAGAAGGGTACGCAGCGATTTCGTTCGATCCCGAAGACTTTATCGGCTGGTTTCAATCGAGCCAAGAATTGGATTTGGCGGCGGTCGAAGGAATTCTTTTGGGCGAGTTTGAGTCACGGGAACTTCTGGCGAGGTCCATCAAGAGCAAGGTTCAAATTCCAGCTATTGCTTTGAATGATTTCAACACTCTGGACGGGACATTAAAGCTGTATAAGGCTGGCATGGACGACGTTGTGCGAAAACCCATTCATGCCAAAGAGCTGATTGCGCGTTTTGATGCCATCAAGCGTCGAGGCAGCGAGTCTCATTCGTCACTTTGGTCACAAGATGGGCTGGTCGTGTATGGCGACGGGCGTGCACCCGAAGTGAACGGTCGCGCGTTATCATTGCCCCGGCGCGAACGTCGCATCCTGCAATATCTCGCAACCAACAAGGGTCGCCGGGTTACGCGGGCGCAAATTTTCTCGGCAATTTATGGTTTTCTGGATGAGAATGTTGAAGAGTGTGTTGTTGAAAGCCATATCAGCAAGCTCAGAAAAAAAATTCGTCTTGAGATTGGCTTCGACCCAATCGATACGCAACGCTTCCTTGGTTATCAACTTGTGGGTCGGGAAATTGCTGCCGCCTGATTTGAGCGCGGCGCTTTGATGAGTTCTGCGAGAGCCGGAAATGCGTCCAAGTCCGGTTTCGCCTGCCCTGATTGTGTCAGGAAAGCATAGATCTTGGAAACGACTTCAATCGCGTGGTCGAGTTCTTTATCACTTCCTGGCTGGTAACTCCCAAGCAATCTGAGATCCTTGGAACTTTCAAATCTGTTGATGAGTTGGCGGGCTTCTCCCGCCAACTTACCATCTGCGGGGTTCCATGCCTTGTTTGAGAGCCGTGAAATAGATGCAAGAATATCAATGGCCGGAAATCTGCCGCTGTTGGCAATTTCCCGATCAAGCACAATGTGTCCGTCCAAGATGCCACGCACAGCATCTGAGACAGGTTCATTGTGATTGTCGCCGTCGACAAGTATCGAATAGATACCAGTGATCGAACCTTGGCCGAGAGTGCCGGGGCCCGCCCGCTCCAGCAATTGCGGCAGTTCCGTGAACACGCTCGGCGGATAGCCGCGCGACACTGGTGCCTCTCCCGCCGCAAGTGCGATTTCCCGCGCAGCCATGGCGTAACGTGTCACTGAATCCATGATCAGAAGTACCTTTTTCCCCTGGTCGCGAAAGTACTCGGCCAGGCGCGTTGCAAGTATCGGTGCCATCTTGCGCATGCCCGGTGCTTCATCGCCAGTGGCGACAACAACAACAGACTTCTCCATGGTGTCCCCCAGCACTTCGTGAATGAACTCGTTGACTTCGCGGCCTCGCTCTCCGACCAGTGCAACGACTGCAACATCAAAATGAGGAGCACGTGCGATCATGGCAAGCAGTGTCGATTTTCCTACGCCAGACCCTGCAAATATTCCGACACGCTGACCAAAACAAAGCGGCGTAAAAATATCAATGCCGCGAATCCCCGTTTTTACCGCCTGATTGACTTGCGTTCGGTTGGTTGCAAGCGGCGGGGCATTGTGGATCGAAACTCTCAGGGGGCCGCTTGGCAATGGTCCCAATCCGTCGATGGGTTCTGCAAAGGCAGAAATCGTTCGACCAAGCCATGTCTCACAGGGTCGAAAATGGCTTTCACCGATGTATTCCGCAGCCATATCAAGTTGAACCGCGACGTCCGTACCAAACAGTTTGACTGTTATGCTGTCCTGTTCAATTTTTATCGTCTCAGCCAAACTGACTTTACCGTTGCTTCCAAATCTTACTAAATCGCCGAGGCGGGCAAGTCGCGAGAGTCCGGCCACCCTGACGCCCGTTATATCAACTGAAATGACCTTGCCAAACACAGACACCAGTTTTTCAGTTTCTCTCAGTGCAGTGCCGAGCCTCGAAATCTGATCAAGCGCGTAAGACAGGGAAATTTTACAACCTGACTGCGTGCTGCTGATTAACTCTTCTGTTGCCACTAACGCGATCCCAATGCTTCGATGGCATTGCGTTCAGCTTCCATTGCTTTGTCAGCGAATGTGCTTGCGGCTTCAAATGCACGTGACACTTCGATGAGATTTACCATTTCCGTTACTGCGTTGACATTGGAGCCTTCAATGTAGCCTTGCAGGATTCCATAGTTGGTGAAATCAGACGTGGGCTCGGCCTGGGCTTTGGGTATGATGCCTGAACTGCCGAACCGATTGTAACCATCCGTCAAATTCATGAGAAAGAGCCCGACCTGGCCTGAAATTTTTCCGTTCTGAACAATACTGCCGTCGCGACCAACTGATGCCTCTCCGGCTGACGGGTCGAGGCTTAGTGGAGCGTTTGAAGAATCCAAAAGGCTGTGACCTTGCAAATTCTGCAATTGGCCGTCTGGTGAAAGTGTGAGCCTCCCGTCATTGCTGTAGTAAATTCCTTGTGGAGACTGATAGGCAAGTACAGCACCGCCGCTTGTTGCCAGATCAAGCGGATTGCTTGTGTGTGTCATCCCGCCCATGGACATGTTCAAGGCATTCTCACTTATTGCTGCAAACGCGGACCCCCCGGCACCAGCGTTTGTCATGAGTGTTTTGAAGTTGACCGCACCCGCCTTGAAACCAGGCGTGTTCGCATTTGCAATGTTGCCAGCCAATGTCGCCATGCGTTGCTCCAATGTGAGCTGACCTGAAAGTGCAACGTAAGAACTGACTTCCATCAGCTGCCATACTTTTTCAGTGTTTGAAGTGACAAGATCAGGCTCATGTCTACCCCAGCCCCTGCGCCAGTCAGAATGGCAGCTGCAGGAGATGACTGTGCATTGCTGTTCTGGGCTTCAAATTGAGCGAGGAAGCGTGTGATCATTTTCTTCACGTAAACGGGGTCTCCCAGTTTATCGATGTCGATTTTTTCTTTCAGAATGGCAGCCTGTTTGTCGATATCTGCGCCAGACATTGCGTTTGGCAACGCCAATGCGGTGCGCGTAACCTGATAAAGAGCCTTGTCGGCAAGAATGCCATAAGCGCTCGTGACGGTACCAATCCTACGCTCAAAATAAAGCGACAAGCGAAGCGCCTCGCTTTCCTCGCCACTTTGGCTCTCGAGACTGTTTCTGAGATACATGTCAATCGCACCCTTTTGAACGCGGTCAAAAGAGGTTGTTGCTGACTGATAGCGTTTAAAATTGAAAGCTGTCGCAAACTCGCGGAACCGCTGATCCGAAAGCTGCATCGAAAACGCTTTCGGATCATCAATGCCTTCGGTCAGAACTTTTCTGATAAAAGCTTTTGCGTATTGCATGTCTTCAAGCCCAAAAGCCTTGAGCGCAAAATTATAGATCCGCGCATTTTCCATGAAGTCGTCTACTGATTTAATATTTCCGATGTTCTTCTGATAATATTCAGCTTCGCGTTTGATGACGGGTTGCTCAGAAATTCTTTTGATCGACATTTCCAAGTCTGATGACAGACGATTGTAGCTCGTGATCAGACTTACCATCAGGTTCCAACCTCATTCATGCAAAGTTGCAAGTGGGCAGGAGATACAGCCTGCAACTTGCTTCAGGCTGATGCAATGTGAATAGCCACGCGCAAGCTGCAAAGTATAGTTTTGCGGTGAGGGAGTATCGCATGACATTTATGGTTGGTCTGGTTGTCGTGATTGTTTGTCTGTTCGGCAGCTTTGTGATGATGGGTGGTCATCTTGATGTGCTCTGGCAGCCCTATGAATATGTTATCATCCTGGGTTCTGCCATTGGCACATTCTTTGTTGCGAACCCCATGAAGATTGTCAAAGACACCGGCAAGGCAGTGATGGAAGCAATCCGGGAGAAAATGCCAAAGAGGGGCGACTACCTTGACGTTCTGTCTCTTCTTTTTGTTCTTTTGCGGGAGATGCGGAGCAAAACAAAGTCCGAAATGGAAATTCATTTTGACCAGCCGAATGACTCAGACATTTTCAAAGCTTATCCGAGCGTGATGAAAAATGCGGATCTTCTGACATTCATCTGTGATTATTGTCGGTTGATGTTGATGGGTAACGCCAGACCTCATGAGGTCGAGAGTCTGATGGATGAAGAAATTCAAACCATGATGCGTGACAAGCTGAAGGTCTACCATGCCGTGACAGCGGTTTCTGACGCCTTGCCCGCTTTGGGCATTGTTGCTGCTGTTCTCGGTGTGATCAAGGCCATGGGTGCCTTGGACCAACCGCCGGAAGTCTTGGGTCATCTCATCGCAGCAGCGTTGGTTGGTACTTTTGCCGGCATCCTATTTTCCTATGGCTTTTTCGGACCCTTGGCCACCAAAATCAAAATGGTGCGCGACAAACAGGTTCGAACATTCAGTATCGTGAAGCAAACGCTTGTTGCCCATTTGAACGGTAGCCTTCCACAAGTATCAGTCGAGTACGGACGAAAAGCTGTTTCAGCTTATGAACGACCAACAGTTTCCGAATTGGAGCAAGCAACGCTTGATGCAACATCAAGGAAGGCTGCTTAGTACAATGAATTTAGCATCACATGACGCCCGCGTGCCTTTTACTGCCGAGCTGGTCCGTTCCAAGGGTGTAAATCTGTCCCAGCAATTGACGATGTTGGCACCCCTCGCTGACTGTTTTGCTGAGCACGCCGAAAAGGAGCTCAACGCATTGTGCCAATTGCCGATCAAGGTCTCCCTGGTCGCTTCCAAAGCAGAGAAACTTGGTCATCTCTCGCAGATCGAGGCAGGATATGATTTGGTTGCAACGTCAGACACGGTACCGTGTTGGAGCAATGCAGATCGCGAATTCGACAGAATGATGTGTGACATCTGTCTTGGAGGAATCGGGGGAAGCCGTGCAGATGGTGACCTTGAAAGACCGTCATCTCAATTTGATAAGAAGCTGCGCGCCCTCATCGATGAAAGAATGGCAAGAGCCGGTGCCCGGGCGTTGGGAGAAATCAGTGAACACGAGGACATCTCGGTACGCCCCCGCGCGCGGATGGCAGCCCGAAAGGCTGAGGGTGCGCGGCTTTGCTACAGTGTTCGTTTGCTGCTCAATGTGTTTGATCAGGCGTGCGAGTACGAATTGATGATGAGTTTTACCGAATGTCTGACACTCATCGGCGGAGAACCTGTGTCGCCAGCACCTGGGCCGGCTTCAGCTGCCACACTGATGGAAAAGACACCTTTCCGTATTGAAGTGTTTTTGATACCCGCCGTATTGGACATTCGGCAGATTCTCAATCTGATACCTGGCGAGGTTCTGAAGTTGAACGTTTCAGCGTCAACGCCAGTAGAGCTTAAACTGAATGGAACCGGACTTTCGCGGGGCACCTTGAAATATGACGAGAATGGTGGACACATCACGCTGATTGATACTGAAGCTTTCCCGAAATCTCTACAACCTTTCCGGGATTTGGCATCGTCGAGGTTTCACGATGGACACTGAGTTGACCAAGCCGGAAACAAGACATGAGATGGAGGAAAAATCCAAGACTGTGTTCTCCTCAATTCCAATCACGGTCGAAGTCATGTTGGGCACGGCCACTCTTCAGCTTGTCGATCTCATGAACCTGAAGGCTGGCTATTATCTACATTTGGATCAAGCTATCGGTGAGCCAGTGACTGTCATTGTAAATGGCAAAAAAATCGCCAGGGGGGAACTTTACGTGTTGGAAACCCTTGGCGACCTCTTGGGCGTGCGCATTACTGAAATCATGTCCAGCGATCTGTCCTGATGGAGCGCTATATCAACCCTCGCGTTGCACCTCAACTTGGTGGATCAGGGCCTGCGCAGGGTCTGATGTCGATGCGGACCAACCGCGAAAAAGTAGCCATACTTCTTGCAGCTCTAAGCAAGGAAACGGCTGTCAGCCTGCTGCAGAAGTTTGACACCGACAGCATTACCCATTTGCTTGAGAGCTCCGGTCATTTGGGCGACTTGAGCACCGGAGATTTTGAACCGGTTGTAAAAGAGTTCTTCGATGAGTTTTCCGAGGCTTTGGGAATCACGGCTGGTTCCAAACACCTCATTCCACTTCTTGAGGCAGCTTTTCCTCAGGAGAGAGTATCCCAATTTCTTGGACTTTCCGTAACGTCTGAAGGCGAAACGGTTTGGTCCAAGTTCACTCTCAACATGGACGCTGTCCTGGTGCCATTCTTGCTTGATGAGCATGAGCAGACTGTCACGACGATTCTATCAAAACTTCCAGTTGATCTCGCATCCAAGTGTTTTGCTGTGCTTCCCCGCGAGCTCACATCAAGGATTTTGTCTCGTTCGCTCTCCTTGCGTCCCGTGCCACCTGAAGTCATGATACTCCTTGAACAAACTCTGGAGGAACAATTCTTTACAAAAACCACGGAAGCATCCGACAGCAAATGGATTGAAAGGGTTGCGAGCGTGGTCAATAGAATGGACCGCGAAAGGGCTCTAAGCGTGTTGGAAGGTCTTTCCATATCCAATCCCGAGCAAGCAACAAAACTTAGAAAATACATATTCATGTTTGAGGACCTTGATCAGATGGACGCGAAGTCCATGGGCCGGTTGTTTGATAAAGTCCCAGCAGAGCTGGTGACTCCTGCCCTGTGGGGGATGAACGCCAACTTCAAAGAGACTGTACTTGGTAGTTTGAGTGCGCGTGCCCGCAGAATGGTTGAATCTGAATTGGGAAGCGATGATGGCACGCCCAGAAATGACAGTGCCGTGGCACGGAAGAAAATTGCGGAAACAGCACTTGCCATGGCACGAAAGGGAGAGGTCAAACTTCCCGATCAAACAGACAACAGCAAACTTGAAACAGCAGAGATCAAAGTAACGTGAGCGATGCTGCCGACAAGGACAGCAAGACCGAAGCGCCCACAGAAAAGAAGGTGTCGGAAGCTGTCGAAAAAGGTAATACGCCCTTCTCCCGGGAGATGGTCTCACTCGGCTCGCTGTTGGCAATTATTGCGTTACTTGGGCTAAACTTATCAACGTCTGCTGACATTTTGACAAGGACACTTCGTCTCGGCTTTGCGTCGCTGGAACAACCCGTTTTGCAGTCTCCAAGTGACGCCGCGAATTACTTGACACAGGTGATGGCCGCAGTACTGGCGATTGTCGTTCCAGCTCTTGTGTTGTGTGCCGTTGGCGGCATTGCTGGATCACTTGTCCAGAACATACCTTCTGCATCATGGGACCGGGTTGCGCCCAAAATGAGTAGACTTTCACCCCAGAAAAACCTTACGCGCATCATTGGAAAAGAAGCGATCGTCGAGTTTGCAAAGACTTCAGCAAAGTTCATCGCACTGTCAATTCTTGTATATTTTGTTCTGAAAGGAAAGCTTTCAGATTTCTTCAATTCAGGCTTGATGGATCCGTCAGCGATCCCCGCTGCGCTCCTGAAAACCGTGCGAGATATTGTGGTGCCGACTACGGTTTTCGTTCTGCTTCTTGCCATTGTCGATCTGGTTTGGACGCGATTAAAATGGTGGGACGACTTGAAGATGACGCGTCAGGAACAGAAGGATGAACACAAGAATGCCGAGGGTGATCCTCATCTGAAGCAGAAGCGCAGGATGATTGCACAGAAGCGACTAAAGAACCGCATGATGGCCGACATTCCGAAGGCGACGATGATCATCGTCAACCCAACTCACTATGCGGTGGCAATGCGGTACATTGCCAGTGAGGGCGGGGCCCCCCTGGTGCTTGCCAAAGGACTTGACCTGGTGGCACTGAAGATACGTGAAGTCTCTGCGACACATAAAATTCCAATTGTTGAAAACAGGGCTTTAGCGCGCTCACTTTACAGTTCTTGCGAAATAGGAGACATGATTCCGCCGGAGTATTACAAGGCGGTTGCCGAAATCATTCACTTCATTGAACGCAGACGCCAGTTGGGGAACAACAAATATCTTTCATAAGTGATCGGGTGGGTTTGGTGACGATGCGCATTTCAGCTTCAAGCAAGTTCATTCATTCATAATGTTCCCCAAGGTGAGGGCATATTGATGAATGTATTTGCTATTGCTCAACAGCACATGTCTTGGCTTGCGGCTCGTCAGTCCATAACAGCCAACAACATGGCAAATTCTGACACGCCAAACTTCAAAGCGCGCGAAATTGAATCGTTTGGTGCAGAACTCAAGCTTGCTGCAACCAGGCTGACAACCAGCAATGTCGCGCATCTGCAGGTGTCCAACCTTTCGCCAGCAGGATTTGGAACGCAGTTTCAAAAAAATCAGGAGGCGTCACTTTCTGGGAATGATGTTGTGATGGAAAAGGAAATGCGCACAGCGGGCGAGAATTCACGGCTGTATTCCTTCGATATCGGGCTGCTGAAGTCGTTTCATCGGATGTTATTGACCAGCGTGAAGAGCTAGAAAATGGACCCGCTCAGCCAAGCAAGAGATGTGGCGTTTTCAGCACTTTTTGCCCAGTCACTGCGGATGAAGGTCGTTGCACAAAACATCGCTAACGCTGAATCAACGGGGTCAACCCCGGGTGCTGATGCCTACAGAAGGCGAACAATCATGTTTTCAAATGCGATGGACAGCACGGCTCAAGGGAGTTCCCGGGTAGAAGCAAAAGTGAGTTTTGACATGACGGATTTTCAGAAGGAACTCAGGCCGTCAGACAAAGCAGCTGATGCGAATGGCTTCGTCAAAGTTCCAAATGTGAACATGATTGTCGAGATGACGGATATGCGACAGGCACTGCGTTCATATGAAGCCAACCTGCAAATCATTCGCCTGAGTAGGGACATGTCCAGCAGTCTTGTAGAACTCCTGAAATCGAACGGTTGATCCATAGAATGATCGACACAGTGATATCAGCGACTGGATTTGCTTCGACGCTCCAGTCAACACAACTTTCTCCACAGAAAGCGTCGACTGCCGCTGACTTTGCCTCAAGCATGCTTGATGTCGTGAGACAGGCAGAGCAGGCCGCAGTTGGCGGCATTCAAGGGCAAGCCCCGATGCAAGATGTCGTTATGAAAGTCATGGAAGCGGAACGTACGTTCGCAACTGCCATGGCAATCAGGGACAAGGCCGTCGGAGCCTATCTCGAAATCTCCAGAATGCAAATTTGAGGTTCCAATGCGTGTATTGTCAATCGCTGCGTCCGGCATGAGTGCCCAGCAAACCAACGTTGAAGTTATTGCGAACAACATCGCAAACTCCAACACAACCGGGTTCAAGAAATCCCGAGCCGAGTTTTCAGATCTTCTTTATCAAGTTGAGAAAGGCAGTGCCATTCCTTCAGCAAGTGGAGGGGCTTTGATCCCCGAAGGGGCCGAACTCGGCATGGGTGTGAAGCTCATGTCCATTCGCAATATCATCAAACAGGGACCGATCAGTCAGACCAGTAATCCGCTCGATATTGCAATCAACGGCGATGGTTGGTTGCAAGTCAAGTCTGCGAATGGAGACACCGTTTACTCGCGCGCGGGCAGTCTCAATACCGACGCCAATGGCACAATCGTTAACAGCGATGGATTGCCGATTGAGCCTCAGATTACAGTACCTGCAGAAACCGTTCAGATCACGATAAATCGCACGGGGCAGGTCTTTGCAACTCTTAACAATGGTGCAACAGAGCAAGAAATAGGACAGCTCAATCTCGCCACCTTTGCCAACCCAGCGGGATTGCGGTCCATGGGTGGAAACTTATTTCAGGTCACTGATGCCTCCGGCCAGCCAAGCATCTTCACGCCAGGTGCCGGACCTGTGGGATCAATTGAACAAGGATACCTCGAAGAGTCGAACGTCGACCCTGTTCAAGAAATAACGGAACTGATTTCCGCCCAGCGGGTCTTTGAACTCAATTCGAAGGTTATTCAGGCCGCTGATGACATGGCGGGGATCGTTTCCAAAGGTATCCGTTGAATGCGTAAGACAAGCCAGCTTTGCGTTGTATTGTTACATTTTTTACTGGCTCCCTTGGCAAAGGCTCAAGAAGCGCAGCTGATGCCTGTGCCTTTGAGGCCCATCTACCCAGGTGAAACGCTCAAGCAATCCGATTTCACGCTGAAGCTTTTCAACGTGAATACTGCTTTCAGAACGGCTTATGTTTTTGAACCATCCCAGTTCGTGCGCATGGAAGCTGTTCGTACATTGGGCGTTGGAAAGCCCGTCTTGTTGAGATCGATACGAACAGTTGAAGACGTCAGAAAGGGTCAACCCACCAAAGCAGTCTATTTTTCAAGCACCATAGAAATTCAAGGCACTCTCGTTCCACTTTCGGGAGGATCAGTGGGAGACGCGATTGAGGCGCGAAACCCGGTTTCTGGTGCAGTTGTACGCGCCATCGTCAGCGAAGATGGAACGCTTCTGGTTGTTGCAAAATGAAGTGTGTCCTGCTGATTGTGCTTGCACTCGGACAACTGTTTTTGGTGCCTGCATGCGCCAACAGCCGTGTGAAAGACATCACATTTGTACAGGGCATACGTGACAATCAGCTGGTGGGGTATGGCTTGGTGATCGGACTGGCCGGCACTGGCGACGGACTGCGGAACTCACCCTTTACCGAGAAATCGATGCGTTCGATGTTGCAGCGCATGGGTGTGGCCGTCGAACCACAGACCATTGGTTCCAAAAACGTTGCTGCCGTTGTTGTGACTGCAACTCTTCCTCCATTTGTAACAGAGGGAACGCGAATAGATGTCAATGTTTCTTCAATGGGTGATTCAACATCCTTGAACGGCGGCACGCTGGTCATGACGCCGCTGCTGGCGGCAAACGGTGACACATATGCGGTTGCGCAGGGTTCGGTTTCAATTGGCGGCTTTTCTGCTGGAGGGGATGCAGCAACTGTCAAGAAAGGTGTTGCTACCGGAGGTGTGGTCTTAAACGGCGCGATCGTCGAACAAGACAATACGGCCGAGATCAACAACCTGCCGCGCTTTGCCTTGCAACTTCACAATCCTGATTTTTCCACAGCCGTCAGGGTTGCAAAGGCGATAAACTCTTTCAGTAAAAAAAATTATGGCGAACGCGTTGCACGCGCCCGGGACCTTCGGACAATTGAAATCGTGCGGCCTGAGAAAGTCAGCATCACGCAGCTTTTTGCAGATATCGGTGATCTGATGATTGAAGTTGATGTTCCTGCGCGAGTTGTTGTCGATGAAAAAAGCGGAACGGTCGTGATTGGGCAAGATGTGCGTGTGTCTCCGGTTGCTGTTTCGCACGGAAACTTGATCATAAAAGTCAGTGAGCGACCTGTAGTCTCACAACCCCAACCACGTTCAGACGGCGAGACTGTTGTGCTTCCGGATACCGATATTGAAATCGAAGATACGGGTAAGCCCGTTGGAGTATTGGAAGGGACTTCGCTGGATGACCTTGTCAATGGACTGAACAACATGGGCGTGAAGCCAAGTGACATCATAGATATTCTACAGTCCCTTAAAGATGTTGGCGCCTTGCAAGCGGAACTGATTGTTCAATAGGAAGCACCTGATGATTTTCAACGGAGTGTGCCTCGTCGTTGTTGCGCTTTGTGCAACAGGTTTAATTCAGCCGGTCTTTTCCGAAGAACGATCTTCTACTTCGTTGCGTGGAATAGATAATAGCAATGGGGATTTCTGTCAGTCGTTTGCCAATAAGGCTGCCGAATCCAGACTCCTGCGGCAGAAGTTAGAGCTTCTTGAGCTCAAGTCCAAAGTCGAAGAGCAGGTTCTGGCCCTTGGACAGAAGACCAAAGAGCTTCAAGACCTGACCGCAAAGAGAGACGCAAATCGTGCTGCTGTGTCAGCAAGCCTGGTAAAAATCTACACTAATGTGGAGCCTGACGTTGCCGCGCAGCAGTTGGAAAAACTCAGCGTGGAAATGGCGTCAGAGGTGCTCCAGCGGTTGAACCCGAAGATTTCGGGAGAGATTGTGACGGCAATGGATGTGAAACTGGCGAGCAGAATTGTAAAACTCATGTTGGCAAATGCCACACTATCGAACGGTGAAACCGAGAAGCCATGAAGCGCATTTTCAAACTCTTTCCATTACTTTTCTTGCTGTGCGCCTGTAGTTCGCAGTTTGGAAAATTACTCGATCAGCCTCAACTTTCACCTGTTGGAAGCCAGGAACAAGACAGTCTGATCACAGCAAGCGTTGACACAACTGTTGAAGATGCAAAGGTTGCTGATGAATCATTCACCTGGTTGGGCGGCAGGGCGGACTTCTTTCGTGATTCACGGCCACGTGCAAAAGGCGATCTCATTACAATCAATATCGTGATGAACGACAGTGCGACATTCAATAACTCGACTGCAAGAACCCGCAAGTCAGCAAACAGTGCGAGCACTGACTTTGACATCGGGTTGTTCAACTTCTTGGCACAAGGGCAGGGTGAAGCGAAGATCAATGGAAATGCCGCTGCAAGCGGGCAAGGTTCTGTTGTCAGATCTGAAAAACTCAAACTTCAGCTGACGTCGGTCATTCGCAAGGTCCTTCCCAATGGTTATTTTGTTGTCGAAGGCACACAACAGGTATTGGTCAACTCTGAAATGAGAAATGTGCGTGTGGCGGGTATTGTGAATCCGAATGACATTACGCCTGATAACTCCGTTGATTACCAGAAGATTGCAGAGGCACGCGTTCAATATGGTGGGACCGGGGTCGTGAGTGCAGTCCAGAAGCCAGCGTGGGGCGTGCAACTTTGGGACAAGATTACACCTTTCTAGTCAATACATGGCGACGGAAAAAGACGGCAGTGGTGAAACAGGCGGGTTCAAGAAGTTTGTCTTTGCGTTGGTTGGGACGTGTTGTCTTGGCTTAACTTTTGGGTTCGGTGTTTCAGATTTTGCAACGCCGACAGAATCAATGCAGTCTGACAGTGTTCAGAATACATCGCCTGCTGTTTTGACCGCCGGCCAAACGTCCGGTGAAACCGAGGCACAGGTCATTGAGGCAGGTACGGACGCGGCAGATGGTGTTCCTAAAGGCCCATTCGAAATTGTTCAACTTCCACCAATCATCACGAACATTGCTGACCCTCCAGACGTGTGGGTGCGTTTGGAAGGGAACTTGGTGTTTGACAAATCTCGTGAAGCCAACTCGACACTTCTCTCGGCAAAGCTTGCGCAGCATGTCATGGCCTATCTCAACACTTTGAAGCTTGCAGACATGCAGGGTGCGGGCGCGATCCACGCTGTTTCACAAGACTTGGATGAAATCGTGAGATCGTTGAGTGATGGGCAGGTGCAAGGCTTGCTTCTCTCCGGTTTGGTGTTTGAATGAAGCGACCAATCGTTGCCTTTGGTTTTGTATTTTTAATGGCCCATTTTTCTGGTGCACTGGCACAGGTTGCAGAGCAGTCAAGACCGCTCAATGAAATACTGCCTGAAAATGGTCAAGTTACGACACAGATTGTGCAATATGTGGTTTTGATTACCGCACTTTCAGTGGCGCCCGGGCTTGTGGTCATGCTCACCAGTTTCACGCGCATCGTTATTGCATTGTCTTTCTTGCGAAGCGGTATTGGACTTCAGACGACGCCTTCAACAATCATGCTGGTGACTTTGGCACTGTTTCTCACGTTCTTCATTATGGCCCCGACCTTTGACGCCGCATGGAAGAATGGCGTCAGGCCGTTTATGGATGGAAAGATTGTTGAACAGGACGCCTATGACCGCACGATCGGACCATTTCGCACGTTCATGCTTAACAATGTGCGGGAGAAGGAGCTGGCATTCTTTCAAGATCTGGCACCAAGAGAGACGTTTGGGAACGAACCAGTCGCCGGTGATTTGCGCATACTGGTACCTGCCTTCATGGTCTCCGAATTGCGCCGGGGATTTGAAATCGGTTTCCTGATTGTTTTGCCGTTCCTCATCATTGATTTGGTTGTGGCAACTGTAACAATGTCGATGGGAATGATGATGCTGCCACCTACCGTGATTTCGTTACCGTTCAAGGTCTTGTTTTTTGTGTTGATTGACGGTTGGACATTGCTGATTGGCAGTCTGGTGAAATCGTTTCACTAGAATTCCGCTTTCGGGAGAAGAGGTTCAGAATCTAGGAAGGCAAGGTGGCTTTGAAGCCAATAGCATCCGCGTTCACAATCAGTTTCCGATCAAGTTCGCCGTCAAAAAAATTCAAAATATTCCGCGCAGCTGCAAGTCCCATGCGCATGGCACATTCTTCTGTCAGACCTGCATTGTGCGGACTGAGGGTGATGAAAGGGTTGTTCAGCAGTGGGTTATCGGGTGTGGGCGGTTCTTGCAGAAGCACGTCTAAAGCAGCGGAACGCAACTTTCGTTGGCGCAGGGCGGCATCCAACGCGCTTTCATCAATGATGCCGCCGCGCGCTGCGTTGACGATGATTGCGGACGGTTTCATCAACGCCAATTCAGCAGCGCCGATCAGCGGGCCATTGCCACCTGGCAGGTGCGCCGAAACAAAGTCGGCACCACTCAGGCCTGTTGCAATGTCAGTGACGAACTCGATTCCCAAACCTGCCGTTTGCTCAGTGGTGATATACGGGTCGTATGCCATCACGTTCATACCAAAAGCTTTCGCCAAATCTGCAACACGACGGCCAATGCGCCCAAAGCCCAATACGAGCAGCGATTTGCCATCAAGTTCGATTGAGTCGAAACGGTTGCGTTCATTCCAGTTGTCAGTTGTCGAAGCAATGTGATGTGCAACTGTGCGTCGTGCTGCTGTGAGCATCAACATCAAGGTGTGTTCTGCAACAGCGCGGGAGTTTACGTCGCCAACAATTGCCAAGGGAATCTTGTGGTTATTCAGAGCGTTCACATCGATGGCGTCATAGCCAACACCATGACGGGAAACGATTTGAAGCTTGGGCGCGCCAACAATATCGGTAGCCGTCAAGGGTTGCGTTCGAATGAGCAACGCATCAGCCTCCGCCAGGGCGGGGCGGTAGGCCTCTGCTGAAACCTCTTCCACATAAACGACTGAAAGATTGTTGCAGGAGTTCAACAACGCAAGCCCGGAATGATGGATTTTGCCAGCAACCAACACGACTGTCATGATTTCAATGCCTCTCCACTTGACTTGCACATCTGACTAGCCCCATTCCAAGAAAAACCAAACCAAGTTTTGGAGTGTTCCTTATGTCCACGATCCGGTTGACCATGGCCCAAGCTTTGGTGCGTTATGTGATGAACCAGTTCACGGTGGTGGATGATGAGGTGGTACCACTGTTTCCCGGCATTTTTGGAATTTTTGGTCATGGCAATGTAACGTGCTTGTCGGAAGCCTTGGAAGCGGTGAAGGATACCTTCTCCACGTGGCGCGGGCAGAATGAGCAGTCCATGGCGCTGGCAGCTATTGCCTTTGCCAAGGCCAAGCGCCGCCGCCAGATCATGGTGGCAACGTCGTCCATCGGTCCCGGTGCCACCAACATGGTGACAGCGGCGGGTGTGGCCCATGCCAACCGCTTGCCAATCCTTATTCTGTCCGGCGATACGTTCGTGAACCGCCGCCCAGATCCGGTGATGCAGCAGGTTGAGCATTTCGGCAATCCAACCATCAACGTCAATGACGCCTTCAAGGCGGTGACGCGCTATTGGGACCGCATCGTGCACCCTGAACAGATCATCTCTTCTCTGCCACAGGCCGTTGCGACCATGTTGGACCCTGCAGATTGCGGCCCGGCGTTCATTGCGTTGCCACAGGACATTCAGGAACAGGCCTGGGATTATCCCACCGTGTTCTTTGAAAAAACCGTGCATGAAATTCCCCGTGCGCGACCTGACAAACGCCGCATGGCTGAAGCTATTGCGTTGTTGAAAGCCGCCAAGCATCCGCTGATCATTGCAGGCGGTGGCACGCGCTATTCGGGAGCCGAGGAAATCCTTGCAAAGTTTGCGCTGGAACACGGGATTCCGATCACCGAAACCATTGCAGGCAAAAGTACGGTGCCGCACGATCATCCGGCTTACGCCGGTCCCATCGGTATCGTTGGCTCCACCTCCGCCAATGCACTGGGCGCCGAAGCGGATGTGATTGTGGCCATCGGTACGCGCCTCATGGACTTTACAACGGGGTCGTGGACGCTGTTCGACCACGAGGCCAAGTTCATTTCCATCAATGCGGCGCGATGGGACGCCACAAAGCATCGCGCTCTTGCAGTGGTGGGCGATGCGAAAGCTACGGTTGAAGAACTGGCCGATGCGCTCAAAGGCTGGAAAGTGGATGCAGCTTGGACCAAGAAGGCCAAGACCTTAATGGTGGAATGGAACACGGCGCTTGATGGTTATCAAAGACCCACCAACGCGTCAGTGCCCACCTATGCGCAGGTTATTGGTGTGGTGAACAAGAAGGCTTCTCCGCGCGATTACATGCTTACTGCGGCAGGTGGCCTTCCCGGTGAAACCATGAAGAACTGGCGCTGTAAAACCACGAACTCCTATGACCTTGAGTTTGGCTTCTCCTGCATGGGTTATGAAATTGCGGGCGGTTGGGGTGCAGCCATGGCTGACCCTACACGCGATGTCATCGTGATGGTCGGTGATGGTTCCTATATGATGATGAATTCTGATATCTATTCAAGCGTGCTCACGGGTCACAAGATGATTGTGATCGTCTGCGATAACGGTGGCTATGCCGTGATCAGTCGCTTGCAACAGTTCAAAGGAACACCGGGGTTCAATAATTTGCTGAAGGATTGCAAGACAGCCATTCCTCCTTTCAGTGTGGACTTTGTGAAACACGCTGAATCGATGGGCGCTTATGCCCGCAAGGTTTCGAGCCTCGCGGACTTGGAAACCGCCATGGATTGGGCCAAAGCAAATGATCGCACTACGGTGATCTCGATTGTGTCGGATGCTTATACATGGACACCGGGCGATGCGTTGTGGGATGTAGGTGTGCCGCAAATTTCGGATCGCGCCGCTGTGCAGGAGCAACAAATGTATCAAGCCGATGTACGCTCCAGGCAGCGTGTGGGTGTTTAAATAACTTTCTCCCTTGTCGCGAAGCGATGGGGGAGTACCCGAAGGGGGAGGGGGTGTTTCAACAAACTCCATCTCACCCGTTGATACACCCCCTCCCGGCTCCGCCGTACTCCCCCGCGCCTGCGGCGCAAGGGAGAAAAGTAGAAGGTAAAAAATGACAAAGACTCTTGGTATTGGCCTCGTTGGCACGGGATTCATGGGCAAGGCCCACGCCATTGCCTATCGCACGGCACTGTCGGCGTTTCCTGATATTCCAACGCCGCGCCTTGTGGCAGTGGCTGACATGAATGTCGAAGCTGCTGCAAAGGCCGCACATCAATATGGCTTTGAGTCCTCGACGGGCGACTGGAAGGCACTGATTGCCAATCCGGCGGTGCAAGTCGTTTCAATCACCACACCGAATTCCATGCATAAGGAGATGGCGCTGGCTGCTATCGCTGCAGGCAAGCATGTGCATTGTGAAAAGCCACTCTCACCCACATTGGCCGACTCCTTGGAAATGGTGAAGGCTGCTGAAGCCAGGGGGGTGAACACGCAAGTCGGCTTCAACTACATCAAGAACCCGTTGCTGAAATTGGCGCGGCAAATGGTTGAATCTGGTGAACTGGGTGAGATCACAGGCTTTCGCGGCATTCATGCCGAAGACTATATGCACGATGCCAAATCACCCTGGACCTGGCGCATCGATCCCTCTGGTGGTCCTGGTGTCATTGCAGACTTGGGCTCGCACATCATTGGAATGGCGCGCTTCTTGTTGGGCTACATCATTGAGGTAAGTGCTGACGTGCGCACGGTCATCAAGCAGCGCCCCACGATTCGTGGCGGCAGTGAAATGAAGCCAGTGCTGGTCGACGATGTGGCCCGCATCCTCGTCAATTTTGGACGCGGTTGTGGCGGTACTATTGAAGCCAACTGGATTCAAACCGGACGCAAGATGCAGCTCGGCTTTGAACTCACAGGTGAGAAGGGCAGCTTGGTGTTCACGCAAGAACGGCTCAATGAACTCTTGTATTACAAGGCAGGCGGAAACGCCCAACACGCGGGCTTCACCCGCATTGAAACTGGGCCGCAACACGAGCCATATGGAGGCTTCTGCGTGGCTGGCGGCCACCAATTGGGTTTCAATGATTTGAAAACCATTGAAATGGCTGAATTTCTTGGTGCTATCGGCAGAGGCGAAAAATCCGGCCCCGATTTCCGCGAAGCCTATGAAATACAAAAAGTCGTGGAAGCTGCCATTGCGTCGTCGAAGGCAAGGAACTGGACGGCGGTCTGAATTTGCCCCTATCATTGTTTGCAGCGCAATAGTTTTGCAGTTAAGGGCACTTCAGGCATGAGTTTTTCGAAAATACTGATTGCCAATCGCGGCGAAATCGCCATCCGCGTCATGCGGGCCGCCAATGAATTGGGGAAACGTACCGTTGCGGTGTTCGCTGAGGAAGACAAGCTTTCCTTGCATCGTTTCAAGGCAGACGAAGCCTATTTGATCGGCGAGGGCTTGAAGCCTGTTGAGGCCTACCTTTCGATTGCCGAAATCATCCGTGTCGCGAAAGCCTGTGGTGCAGATGCCATTCACCCGGGTTATGGCTTATTGTCAGAAAATCCAGATTTTGTTGATGCCTGCACGGCAGCCGAAATTACATTTATCGGACCCAAAGCCCAGACCATGCGCGCCGTGGGCGACAAGGCTTCTGCGCGAAAGGTTGCTGTCGCTGCTGGCGTTCCTGTTATTCCCGCGACAGAGGTTCTGGGTGACGATTTTGAATTGATCGAGAAGCAAGCTGAAAGCGTGGGCTATCCCCTGATGTTGAAAGCCTCTTGGGGAGGTGGTGGCCGTGGCATGCGCGCCATCAATGGCGCTGACGAATTGCGCGACAAAATCATGGAAGGACGGCGCGAGGCTGTGGCCGCCTTTGGCAATGGCGAGGGCTATCTTGAAAAGATGATCACCCGCGCCCGCCATGTGGAGGTGCAAATCCTCGGCGACAAGCACGGCGGCCTTTATCACCTGTTCGAACGCGACTGCACGGTGCAGCGTCGCAATCAAAAAGTGGTGGAACGCGCACCAGCACCTTACCTCACGGATGCGCAACGCGCGGAAGTGTGCGAGTTAGGCCGCAAGATATGTGCCCATGTAAACTACGAATGTGCAGGCACCGTCGAGTTCCTCATGGATATCGACACCAACAAATTCTACTTCATCGAAGTCAATCCGCGTGTGCAAGTGGAACATACTGTCACTGAAGAAGTGACGGGCATCGACATCGTGCAGGCGCAAATTATGATCGCCGAAGGCAAGACCTTGGCGGAAGCTACGGGTACCGCGTCTCAAGCTGATGTGAAGTTGCGTGGCCACGCTATCCAATGCCGTATCACTACGGAAGATCCGCAGAACAATTTTATCCCGGACTATGGCCGCATTACCGCTTACCGTTCCTCCAACGGCCCAGGCATCCGGCTTGATGGCGGCACGGCCTACGCGGGGGCTGTTGTAACCCGCCACTATGACTCGCTGCTGGTCAAGATGATTGCTACAGCCCCAACGCCGGAAAAAGCCATTGCCCGCATGGACAGGGCACTTCGTGAATTCCGCATTCGCGGAGTCGCCACGAATATCGCCTTTGTCGAGAACCTGCTGAAGCATCCAAATTTTCTCAACGACACTTGCACCACCAAATTTATCGACACTTCGCCAGAACTGTTCGTGTTCAAGAAGCGTCGTGATCGTGCCACGAAGATTCTCACTTATATCGCCGACATCACGGTGAACGGCCATCCAGAAACGGCAGGGCGTCCAACACCTTCCGTGCGCACTCATACGTCGCGCCCACCCCATGCAAATTCAGCACCAGAGCGCGGCTTGCGGCAAATGTTGTTGGAGCAAGGTCCGCAAGCTGTTGCCCAGTGGATGAAGAACGAACGTCGATTGCTCATCACTGACACCACCATGCGCGACGGTCATCAAAGCCTGCTTGCAACCCGCATGCGTTCCATCGACATGTTGCGTGTCGCTCCTGCCTATGCCGGAAATTTGCCGCAACTTTTTTCTGTCGAATGTTGGGGTGGTGCCACCTTCGATGTGGCCTATCGCTTCCTGCAGGAATGCCCATGGCAGCGCTTGCGTGACCTGCGCGCCGCCATGCCCAATCACTTGCTGCAAATGTTGCTGCGGGGGGCGAACGGAGTGGGCTATACGACATACCCCGACAATGTGGTAAAAAGTTTTGTAGCCCAAGCTGCAAAAACCGGTGTGGATGTGTTCCGCGTCTTCGACTCATTGAATTGGGTCGAGAACATGCGTGTCGCCATGGATGCTGTGAATGAAGCGGGCCGCATTTGTGAAGGCACCATCTGCTATACGGGCGATGTTCTCGATCCAGCGCGGGCGAAATATGATCTCAAATATTATGTTGGCATGGCGAAGGAATTGGACAAGGCGGGTGCCCACGTGTTGGGCCTCAAGGATATGGCAGGCCTGCTCAAACCTGCTGCTGCCCGCGTGTTGATCAAGGCCCTCAAAGATGCCGTCAATCTGCCCATTCATTTCCATACGCATGACACGTCAGGCATTGCAGCCTCCACAGTGCTCGCCGCTGCAGACGCAGGTGTGGATGCTGTCGATGTCGCCATGGATGCGTTTTCTGGCGGCACGTCACAACCGTGCCTCGGCTCCATCGTTGAAGCTCTTCGTCACACGGAGCGGGATACCGGGATTGACATCAAAGCTGTGCGTTCCATTTCGGATTATTGGGAGCAGGTGCGGACGCAATACGCTGCCTTTGAAAGCGGGCTTACCGCACCGGCATCCGACGTTTATCTCCACGAAATGCCCGGTGGCCAGTTCACCAACTTGAAAGCCCAGGCCCGCAGTATGGGGCTGGAAGAGCGCTGGCCTGAAGTGGCGCAAGCCTATGCCGACGCCAACATGATTTTCGGGGACATTGTCAAAGTCACGCCATCCTCCAAAGTCGTCGGCGACATGGCCTTGATGATGGTTTCGCAAGGCATGACACGCCAACAGGTGGAAGACCCCCATATTGAAATCGCTTTTCCTGAATCCGTTGTCGATATGTTGAAAGGCAATCTCGGTCAGCCGGAAGGTGGCTGGCCGTCAGCCATTTCCAAGAAAGTTCTGAAGGGCGAAACCGCGATCATAACGCGGCCCGGTGCTGCTCTTCCACCAGCCGACATCGACGCCATTCGCGCACAGGTGAAAGTTGATCTCAGAATTGGCACCGACGACAATGAAGACGAAGTCTTGGATGAAGAAGATCTCAATGGTTACCTCATGTATCCAAAAGTCTTCATGGATTATCGAGCGCGGCATCGTGCCTATGGTCCCGTCCGCTCGCTGTCCACGCATACTTTCTTTTACGGCATGACGGAAGGCGAGCAGGTCACGGCTGAAATAGACTCTGGCAAACGACTGGAAATCGTATTGCAAACCGTTGGCGCCACATCAGACACAGGACAAGTCAAAGTCTTCTTCGAACTGAATGGTCAGCCCCGCGAAATCAGTGTGCCCGATCGCAAGGCAAAGTCGATCAAGTCCGCGCGCCCCAAGGCCGATGTTGCAAACCCGGCTCACATTGCAGCGCCGATGCCCGGACTCGTCATCGGCGTGGTTGCTCAGATCGGCCAAAAGCTCGCCAAGGGCGACATCATTCTGCAACTCGAAGCGATGAAAATGCAGTCCGCACTGACAGCAGACCGTGCCGGTTCACTTGTTGCACTCCACGTCAAATCCGGTGACCAAGTGGAAGCCAAAGACCTGGTGGCAGAGTGGGCTTGATCATCATTGAAATCCCGAAGAAGAAAAACCCGCCATCTCATTGAGACAGCGGGCTTTTATTTGGTTGCGGGAGCGCGCAACCATCACTACTTGCACTCGCTGGTGAGCCTTGGCGGAGAAACGGTGGGGGTGGCGCAATTAGCTTCGCAAATTGAGATGACTGCTGGAGCCAGCAAGCGACACAACTTGTTGTTTCGAACGGCAGCATAGGTAACAGATCAACCATTGTAACTCGGTAATCCCCCAAAATTTAGAGGGGTTTGGAAGTGGAATTTTCTCGGTATTTTTAGACGGGGAGATTCGAATGAAGAAGAGCACATTTACGGAAGTGCAGCTCATGTCTGTGCTCAAGAAAGCTGAGGGCGGAATGGCGATTGCCGACCGTTGTCGGGAACACGGGATCAGCAATGCCACGTTTTACCAATGGCGTGCGAGGTTTGGCGGCATGGACGCTTCGATGATTACCGAGATGAAGACGATCCTGGATGAGAACCGTCAGCTGAAGAAGATGTTCGCCGAGCTCTCGATGCAGAACTAACTGCTGAAGGAGGCGCTCGGAAAAAAATAGACCGGCCATCTCTCACTGTTCCGGACCGACACTCACGACGATGCCTCTACGTGAGCCGGATCGGAACTGAGACTTGTGTGAACTTTCCGTAGATTGACCGCTAGGATGCCTGACCCAAATCGAAAAATCATCAGCCGTTCCATGATGATATCAGTCGATGATATGATTGGCATTTCCCGCATTCAATCGTGCGAGGCCATCCTTCATTGTCCGTACTTGTTCGGGTGAGTGACCTTGCCAAAGTATCACTTCGGCAATAACGCGAAGAGCCTGACGAGAGCGATAGGACATGCTCGGATTTCCGGGGAATTTCTTGTCGGTCAGGTTGGGATCATCCTCTACCGGCCCGGTAGGTTCCACAACATAAATGCGTTCCCGGCCCTGACCAGTTGCGAGTTCAGCCCCCCACATTGCCGCGTCCACGGTAGCTGAAAAATATACCCAGGACAACGCTCCAGCCTCGGTGAAGTTGGATTGGTATCCAACGACAATGGAGTCTCCAGGTTTCAGATCGGCCTTGGTCCCATGAAAGAAAGATTGAGAGAACATGCTGGCGGACAATGTCATGTATTCTAGACCTTTTGGAGACAAAAGCGGTATAATTCATCAAAACGGCCATCTCGATTTTACGGAAGTTGGATGCCGTAATGACCGGTAAAGACGCCGGTAGACGACACCCGCGAGCGCGTGAATGTCGGATCAAAGATGGCTATCCGGAGCTCTAAAAAGCTCGCAGCATCATCTGGTGCAATGTTGTGCGGTTAGCAAAAAGAACAGCACCATGAACACGAATTACCGGAACCATACTGATTATGAGACGTTTTTCTTATACAAAAAACTCGGTATACCATACTGAAATAAACAGTTTGCTCCAAATTACCATTATTATCCCAGCCGCAACCGGACGATTACCAGATTTCAGTTGAGGTCGACTATCGTCGACTTCGAGTGATCAGCTGACCGCTCTCGAGCATGCGCAGCCCGTCCTTTGCGGGAGTCGCCAATGTAGCGTCTGCCGCTGAACATGATCAAATAGCTATCAGTCCAATTGAGGAACAGCAAATGGCTACTCAAGAACACACAATCGCTGATGCGGCGTTCGAGAATTTATCCGGGCAAAGCAAAGATGTTTTCGTCGCGAACATGGGCAAACTGCAAGGCAAGACGGCGGTTATAACTGGCGGCAGCAGTGGCATCGGACTTGCCACCGCCAAGCGCTTCGCTGCCGAGGGTTCATATGTCTTCATTACCGGGCGCCGTCAGGCCGAACTGGACAAAGCGGTCGACGAAATAGGCGACGGTGTCACTGGCATTAAGAGCGACATCGCCAGCCTCGACGATCTTGACCGGCTGTTCGCCATTGTACGCGACAAGCGTGGTGGGTTGGACATACTGTTCGCTAATGCCGGGGTCGGGGACGTGGCACAGCTCGGCATGATCACGGAAGAGCAATTTGACCGCACCTTCGGCATTAACGTCCGTGGCACGCTGTTTACCGTGCAAAAGGCGTTGCCGCTGATGAAGGCGGGGGGATCGATCATTCTCACCGGTTCGACGACCGGATCGAAGGGTACGCCAGCGTTCAGCGTCTACAGCGCGACCAAGGCCGCGGTCCGCAACTTCGCGCGAAGCTGGGCACTTGATCTCAAGGATAGCGACATCCGCGTCAACGCGCTTTCACCCGGAGCGACCTCGACGCCCGGTCTCCACGGCATCGCTACAACTCCCGAAGAGGAGAAGGCGCTCGTCGCCGGCCTGGTTGCGCAAACACCGATAGGCCGGCTCGGCCAGCCGGAGGAGATCGCCGCAGTAGCGCTGTTTCTGGCAAGCGACGACAGCAGCTTCATGACTGGTGCCGAGGTGTTCGTCGATGGAGGCGCGGCACAGGTCTGAACCACAACAATCGTCGGAACCATACTGCTAATGAGACGTTTTTTCTTATAGAAATATCTTGGAGAATTGAAATGAAAAAAACCTGTTTGAGTTTGGTTTTAGCAGCATTGCTGACGTGTGCAACAGCCAGTCTGGCGGAAGCCAAAGCCAGCTTCAACTTGTACCTCGGCGTACCATATTGGAATGAACAGATTGCTCCCAATTACCGGTATTATCCAAACCGTGGCTGGTATCTGGATAGTGGCGAGTACAACGATCGGTCTGACTACAGCGAACGACCCAACAACGGTAGGAAGATGTCTTGCAAACAAGCCCGCAGAATGGTGCGAAACTCTGGTTACCGGAATGTGGACACAAAAAACTGTAGCGGAAAAATTTACATGTTCAGTGGTCGCCGCGACGGTCGGCAGGTATTCATTTATGTCAAAGCACGTACGGGCGAGACATGGCACAATTGAAACACCTCTTTCAATTCTGGACGTGAGGAGCGTCTATCATAAACTGTTTGACCAGTGCCTTGGTTCTAGCCTCAGAATGATTTCACGAAACGGGCGACGGCAGCTATCACACCGGGTGCAAGAGGTAGATCGGGAGCGACATAAGTTGCAAGGTTCGCTGCTCGATCATCGGAATTGACCTGTTTCAGGACATGGTTCGTATCTGGCAGCATGACGACAGTCGCGCGGGGCGCGTTTTGTTTAAGTCATACGGCATCTGCGGCCAACACCTGAGTGTCGCGCTGTCCTTGCAAGATCAGAATCGGCAATTTGGCTCTGCCCGCCAGTTTGGCGGGGTCGAGGGCGAAAATGCTGATGAGGAACGGCTGCACAGCGGGATTAAACAAGGCGGAGAGTGCTGGTGGAATTTTTGCAACGTCTACGCGCCTCCCCGCCGCCAGCTCGTTGATCGCATGGTCGGCCGCCTCCAGTAGCGCCGTGTTGGCGTCATTTGCGCGCAATTGCTGCTTGATGACGTCTCCAAACGGTCGCCCCGCTATGGCAACGAGGATCAGGCCGCAGAGACGATCCACTTCAGCGGCAGATGCCAGCGCGACGAGGCCTCCCTCGCTATGACCGAGCAGCCAGATGCATTTCTCACCCGTCCGCGCGAATTGCATCTACCCATGCGGTGATGTCCCGAACATAATCGGTGATCGTCACCGCGTTGACGTAGCGTATGGCAGCTTTGCTGCCAAACAAGCCGCGTTTGTCGATGCAGACGCTGCTTGTTCCCTGTGCGGCCAGACCTTCCGCCAGCAAGCGATACGTTGCAGCGTAAGCGCCCAACGGGCTATTGCCGTCCCGATCGGTGGGCCCAGAACCTGGTGTTATCAAAATGATCGGTGCGTCACTTGCGGGCTGAACCATCGTTCCCCGCAGCGGTCCTTTGGCGCCAGTCGCTTCGATGTTTCCGACATCGTGCGCCAGAGGGCCGGTAACAATCGCCATTGTCAAAGCCATAACACCTGAAAACATATCAAATCTCCATCTCGAGCCCGTTGAGTTTTGGATAGGCGGCTCCCGATGGGTCACCCCCTTAACTACACACGAAGTTCACCAGCCGTTGCTCTTTTTAATAGGATCGTTCTCCGCCACTGCGAAGCACAACAATTTTGGATTTTGAGTCATGACAGATCAGGGCATTTTTTCACAACTTCAAACTTCCAATAGTGTCTTGTGGTCCTGTGTGCGTCTTCAATGCGCCTAAAGTGTATCGCAATACAATTTTGGAAAATTGATTGGACAAGGTCATCTTGGAATTAACGCAATGTGCTGCTGGGAAAACCGATTGAATTATATAAACGCGGTTCACGGAACCATGCTGCTCGCTGAACGTTTCAGTTTTATGGCAATACTTTTATAAACGAAAATACTGGAAAATTCTTTGAGCTGTGATTGTAGCAGCAGCACGCCTTCTTGAAGCAGCAAGTCCTGCAGAAGTGAAATCCAGTTCTACTCTGTATTCTGGTGCGCCATCTTGAAATGATCAAACTGCTGCTGATGATTTATAGTGTGAGAACAAGGGCTGGAAGTAGCGGTGCCCGATCTTGGCGAACGAACGAACTGGAAACCTCATTGTCTTGGCTGCGATCATTCGTCGGCTGAACACCCAAAGTCTTGCCCGATCATGGGAGCATCAGAAAGGACCATTGTTATGACCCGGAAACTTCGCTCGATTGCTGCGGCAGCTGTATTGGCCAGCAGCCTCTCTTCTGAAGCTTATGCGGAACCTGTTAAAAACATCGTGCTTGTGCATGGCGCTTTCGCTGATGGATCAGGCTGGCGCGGAGTCTATAACGCACTAACTGCGCGGGGCTATAAAGTCAGTATCGTGCAAAACCCGCTTACCTCTTTTGCCGATGATGTTGCCGCAACCCGCCGCGTGTTGGCTCGGCAGAACGGCCCGGTGATCCTCGTCGGCCATTCCTACGGCGGCACTGTTATCACCGAAGCCGGCGTCGATAAGAATGTGGCTGGTCTGGTTTATGTCGCAGCCTTTGCCCCCGACATCGGCCAGTCCACGCAGGATCAATACACCGAAGTGCCCCCACCTCCGAATTTTGTGCCCGAAGTGCAAGCGGACGGATTCGCCTATTTGAATGCCGACAAGTTCCAAGCCGGTTTTGCGGGCGACACTAAAGATGCCGACGCCGCGTTTCTGCGCGACTCCCAAGTACCTGTCGCCATCGCTGCACTTAATGCCAAAGTTACCGTCGCGGCTTGGCAGTCAAAATCCAGCTGGTTCATCGTCGCCACCGAAGATGGGTCCATTGACCCCGTGCTGCTGCGCAGCACAGCGGCGCGGATCGGGGCAAAGATGACTGAAATAAAAGGCAGCCATGTCGTGTTTTTGACCCAACCGGAAGCGGTGGCGGACGTGATTGATCAGGCTGCACAGTACGCCAAGCCCTGAGGCGGGCGATTGCCCCGCCTGACCAACCCAGAATCGGAGACGATCATGACCAACGATCACCCGCTGCGACAGTTCTGCCTTGGCGCGGTTCTGGCACTCCCGCTCTGGGCTGTTGCCCCACTTACATTCGCGCAGACGGAGACTGCAATTCAAATGACCCCCCTCACATATCCCGAAACGAAACGCGGCGATGTTGTCGATGATTACTTTGGCACCGCCGTCGCCGATCCCTATCGCTGGCTGGAAAATGAGACCGCAAACGATAGGGCGGTGGCCGATTGGGTAGTTGCCCAGAACCGGGTGACCGAGGCCCAACTGGCGACCCTGCCCGGGCGCGGGGTGTTTCGGGAACGGCTGACAACCCTTTATTCTTCTGATTTTGTCAACGCACCCATCAAGCGAGGCGATCTGTACTTTTACATACGGCAGTCTGGAGCTCAGAATCAGGCATTGCTAATGGTGCGGCAAGGTGAGGGCGGTGCGGCGCGCGTACTGATCGACCCCAACACTTGGTCAAAGGATGGTGCGACGGCCTTGGCGGAATGGGCGGCGTCGGAGGATGGCAGCCACGTGGCCTACGGCGTGCAGGAGGGCGGGACGGATTTTCGCACCATCAACGTGCTGAACGTGGCAACAGGCAAGGTGCTCGAAGACCGGGTCGCGCGCGCAAGGTTCACATCCATCGAATGGGCCAAGGATGGCAGCGGCTTTTTCTACGCCCGTTATGCGGACCCCAAAGAGGGATCCTCGTCGCAGGTTGGCGTTGCCGGTCACGCTGTCTATTTCCACGTTGTCGGTACGGCGCAGACACAGGACCGCTTGCTTTTTGCCACGCCGGATAAGCCGAACCTGACGAAAGTGTTCGACATCACCGATGACGGGCGCTATGCCGCAATCCAATCCATCGGCGATTTTGCGGCCTACGACCTGCATTTGGTAGACCTGACGCAGGACGATTGGAAGCCCCGCTCGATCGTTGCCGGCTTTGACAATCGCTGGGCGGTTATCGGCAACGTTGCCACGACATTCTACATCATGACAAGCAAGGATGCCGAGCGGCAAAAGATCGTGACGCTGGACATCTCCGATCCCGACGCTGAGTTCGTCGATCTGGTCCCCGAACAAAAGGGCGTGCTGAACAATGCGTGGTTGGTTGGCGGGCGGCTGCTGACATCGCATCTTGTCGATGCCAACACACAAATCCAGCGCTTTACGCTGGGTGGCGTGCCGGATGGCGAAGTGGCGCTTCCCGGGATCGGCTCGGCCGGTGCGTTTTACGGCGCCCAAGGGGATGACGAGGTGTTCTTCATCTTTACCAGCTTTAATGCGCCAACCACAGTGTACCGCTATTCGGTCGCAACCAACACCTCCACCGTTTGGGCCGCGCCCGAGGTTGCGACCGACCTTGACAGGATCGTTGTGGAACAGAAATTCTTTACGTCAAAAGATGGCACGAGGATGCCCATGTTCATCATCCGGCGCGACGATGTAACCGGCTCCGCCCCGACGATGCTCTATGCCTATGGCGGTTATGGCATCAGCATGCAGCCGATCTACAATCCATCGCAGATCGCCTGGGTCGAGCAGGGTGGCGTTCTCGCCGTCGCCAACATCCGCGGTGGCGGTGAATACGGGTTCGCATGGCATGATGCCGGGCGCCGCTTGAACAAACAGAATGTGTTTGACGATTTTATCGCCGCCGCCAAACATTTGATTGCCACAGGAATAACCCCAGCGAATGGATTGGCCATTCATGGCGAATCGAATGGGGGGCTGCTGATCGGGGCCGTTGTGAACCAGCGGCCCGACCTGTTTGCTGCAGCGCTCGCGGGCGTTGGCGTGATGGACATGCTGCGGTTCAACCAGTTCACCAGCGGGCAGATGTGGGTTGCGGAGTACGGCGATCCGGCAGTCGAGCAGGATTTCCGCAATCTGCTGGCCTATTCGCCGTATCATAACATCAAACTGGGTGTGGATTATCCCGCAATCCTTGCCACCACCGCCGATACCGACGACCGGGTCGTGCCAAGTCACACGTTCAAATATGTTGCCGCCCTACAGGCCGCAGACTTGGGCCCAATGCCGCGCTTGGCACGCATAGAAACGCGCGCAGGCCACGGGGCGGGTAAGCCAATCGACAAGGTGATCGCCGAAACTGCTGATCTATGGGCCTTTGCCGCCCATTGGACGGGGTTGAAGGTAAAAGCGACAAAGTAAGGAACGTCCAAATTTGAACCGCACACCTCGAACATCAGCCTCAAGGCGGCTTTGATTACACGTCGATATAAGAGGAAATAACTTTGCAAGAGAAATATGTCGCTCTAATCGCTGGAGCAAACAAAATGATTGGACTTCAAATCGCAAAGGGTCTTAACGCGCAAGCGCTTGCTGGCCTGCATCCGCATATTCTTTTTTGGTTCGTAATGATATTGGCGCTGCTGGCTGCTGATCCGCTCCCTGCTTCTTCTCAGAACACAATATCCAAGTTGCCTGCGCTTGAGGAAGCCGACCTCTCTGCATGGCTTGATGGGTTTGTGCCTTATGCTCTGACCACCGGTGACATTGCCGGCGCGCAGGTCGTGGTGGTCAAAGACGGTAAAGTGTTGCTGGCCAAGGGTTTTGGTTATTCAGATGTTGCGGCCAAAGTGCCGATGGAGCCTGATCGCACAATGATGCTCATCGGATCAACCTCGAAGCTGTTTACATGGACCGCGGTGATGCAGTTGGTCGAGCAAGGCAAGATCGAGCTTGACGTCGACATTAGCCAGTATCTTGATTTTACCTTATCGATCTACCAAGTCCTCGACGGTGTGATCCAAAGTGCAGAATGATCGACAAATCTCCACCTCTGTTCTGCGGTTCAAGTTGAAAAAATTGAACATTTTGAATGGTGCCTCATTGTTAGTGGCAGTCATAAGGACAATATGATTTCGACACGCAAAGGTTATCTCGCTCCACTATTGATCGTACTCAGTGCGGTGGTGTTGTTTTGCAGTTTGTCCACATTTGCTCAGGACGCTGTCGCCCCAAAAGCTCCCAAAGTAACGGTGGTGACTGCTATGACCTCCGAGGTGGTCAACCGTGTCGCAGTTTCTGGCTCGCTGGTTCCACGCACGGAGATACTGATCTATCCTCAGGTGAGCGGCTATAACATTCAGAGCTTCAACGTCGATGTTGGCGACACGGTTCGTGCGGGCGATGTTCTTGCGGAAATGAATAGTGCCACGCTCGTGGCACAGTTCGCTGAGTCGGAGGCTAAATATGCGGGTGCTGAGGCTGCTGTCCGGCAGGCGTCCAGCCAGATCGCCTCGGCGCAAGCTTCACTTTCACAAGCCGAGGCCGCATTAAAACGCAATGAAAAATTGCATAAGCAGGACATCGTCAGTACGTCCGCGCTTGATGACGCCGTTGCGGCCGAGCAGACGGCGCGTGCGGCCTTCATTGCCGCAACCGATGGCCAATCGATGGCGCAAGCCCAACTCCTGCAAGCTGACTCCATGCGGGATGTCGCCCGTGTATCGCTTGATCAGGCAACGATCAGGGCGCCCGCTGACGGATTGATTTCTGCGCGGAGCGGTAAGCTTGGTGCAATTGCCACATCAGCGGGCGAACCCATTTTCAAGATGATCAGCGGCGGCATTATCGAGATCGCTGTGGAAGTTATTGAGACCGGGCTTGGGCAGGTCAACGTCGGTGATAAAGTTGAACTCAACATCGCCAGCATTGGCAAGGTAGCCGGAGTTGTCCGACTGATTGCGCCGACGGTTGATCCTGCAACGCGGCTTGGAATTGTACTCATCGAAACCAGCGCGAACCCACGCCTTCGCACAGGTCTGTTTGCGAGTGGTTGGATCGTCACAGATCAGCATAACGCCCTGACCGTTCCGGCAACCGCCGTTTTGATGGAGACCAACGGCGCCTATGTGTTAAAGGTTGTCAACGGTATCCTGGAAAAACGCAGCATCACCGCAGGGGTGATCTGGAATGATCGTCGTGAAATTCTGACCGGCCTGAACAATGGCGATGTGGTTGTCGTCAAAGCGGGTGCTTTTTTCGCGGATGGCGATCGCATAATGCCGGTCGATGCGGCACCCGCCGCCACGGATAGTCTGCCATGAACATGTCCACCTGGGCCATCCGTAATCCGATGCCTTCACTGGCTCTTTTTCTGGTGCTCTGTATCGTGGGAATGGTCAGTTTTACCCGTCTTCCAGTAACCCAAATGCCGAACATAGACATTCCGATTGTCACCATCGCGGTTTCCCAACCGGGTGCAGCGCCGTCGGAGATTGTCAGTCAGATCATCAAACCCATCGAAAACGCTGTGTCGGACATCAATGGCGTCAAACACGTTGCGGCCACCGCAACGGATTCAATTGCGAGTATCACCATTGAATTTGCGCTTGAAACCGACACCGACCGCGCGCTGAACGACGTGAACGATGCCATCGCGGGTGTGCGCGGTGATTTGCCGGAATCGATCACCGATCCGGTCGTCCAGCGCGTGGATGTGACGGGACAGGCGATTTTGACCTATGCAGTGACCGATCCCACAAAATCCGCCGCCGAGCTGACCTATTTTGTCGATGAAGTGGTCGGGCGCACGCTGTCAACCGCCAGCGGCGTCGGCAAGGTCAGCAGCTTTGGTGCCGCCGACCGTGAGATTCTGGTCGAACTCGATCCGGAGCGGTTGCTGTCGCTTGGCATCACGGCCTCCGATGTCAACGTTCAACTGCGTGCGAAGAATGTTGATGTCGGTGGCGGTCGGGGTGAACTCGCGGGGCAAGAATATAGCATCCGCGCCCTTGGCAGCGCTGATAGTCTGGCAGCACTCGCGGCGACGCCGATTTCCAAGCCGTCTGGCCCGACGGTCCGACTCGACGATCTGGGGACAGTTTCGGATGGCAACTCCGAACAGCGCAGCTTTGCGATGTTTGATGGGCGGCCGGTCGTAGCCTTTGGCGTGTTCCGTGCGACCGGAGCCAGCGATCTCGTCGCGGCGGATTCGGCCAAGGAGAAGCTGGCGGAAATTATTGCCAAATACCCGAATGTGACATTCTCACTGATCGACGATGCTACCATCTACACCGAAGGCACCTATGCCAGTGCCATGGAGACGCTGTACGAAGGAGCCGGGCTGGCGATCCTTGTCGTATTCCTGTTCCTCAGGAATTGGCGCGCCACGCTGATTACGGCAGTGGCGCTGCCGCTGTCGGTCATTCCGACATTTATCGTGATGCAGTATTTAGGCTTTTCGCTCAATACCGTCAGTTTGCTTGGCATCACCTTGGTGACTGGGATTTTGGTGGACGATGCCATCGTAGAAATTGAAAACATCGTCCGTCACATCCAGATGGGCAAACCGGCATTTGAGGCGTCTGAGGAAGCCGCGTCTGAAATTGGCTTGACGGTAATCGCGATAAGTTTTTCCATCGTTGCAGTCTTTGCGCCAGTCAGTTTCATGTCCGGGATCGCTGGCGAGTTTTTCAAGCAATTCGGTCTGACTGTGGCGGTGGCCGTGCTATTTTCACTGCTTGTGGCCCGGTTGATCACGCCTATGATGGCGGCTTATTTCCTGCGTGACGGCATAGCCCCCGAGGTTGAAAAAGACGGCCTCATCATGCGAACCTACATGAACATCCTGCGCTGGACACTTGGCCAC